>CAYTVY010000117.1:0-7843 GCA_964441925.1 uncultured Geothermobacter sp. | reverse complement strand
CAGATCACCGACGCCATCATCCTGCGCCACACCGACTACGGCGAGGCCGACCGCATCGTCAGCTTCTTCACGCCCGGTGCCGGGCTGGTCAAGGGGTTTGCCCGCGGCGCCCGCAAGAGCCGGAAACGGTTCGGCGCCGCCCTCGAATCCTTCGCCCGGGTGCGCCTGACCTGGCAGCTGCGCGGCGGCTCGGCGCTGGTCTCGTTACGGGAGGCCGAGCTGGTCTCCCTGCGGGACGGCCTGCGCCGCGACCTGAGGGCGGTGGCCCTGGCCGGCTACGCCTGCGAGCTGGTCGAGATGCTGTTCGGCGAGGGCGGCAGCCATCCCGAGGTCTTCGCCCTGCTCGACAGCCTGCTGGCGCGGCTGGAGGCGGACGGGGCCCGCGCCGAGTACCGGCTGCTGCTCGAACTGCGGCTGCTGCGCCTGTCCGGCCACGAGCCGCACCTGCTGCACTGTGCCGTCTGCGGCGGCGGCCTGCCGGAGACCACCGCCTTCAGCGCCCGGCACGACGGCAGCCTCTGCCCGGTCTGCCTGGTTCCCGGTGCCCGGCCGGTGGCACTGACCACCCTGGGCAGCCTGGCCCGCTGCCGGCAGACGCCGCCCGACCGTTTCGACGGCATCCGGCTCGGTGCCCGGACCCTGGGGGAGGGGGCGCCGCTGGTGAGCGAGGCGCTCGATCTGGTGCTGCCGCGTCCGCCGAAGAGCCGTGCCTTTCTCGAACGGCTCGGGCCGCTGCCACCGGTGGCGGCGGCGGGCGGAACGGCCCGCAATCCTTGACACCCGTGCGACGCCGGCGGTAGAATTGCCGCCGGCCTTTTCGCCTGTATACTGTATACTTTCTGCCGGCCGGCGTCCGCCGGTTCCGCAGTCTGGAGGCAACGTGACCTTTCAAGATCTGATCCTCGCCCTGCAGCGTTACTGGGCCGACCAGGGCTGCATCATCCAGCAGCCCTACGACATGGAGAAGGGGGCCGGTACCTTCCATCCGGCCACTTTTCTGCGCTCCCTCGGGCCCGAACCCTGGAAAGTCGCCTATGTCGAGCCCTCGCGCCGTCCCACCGACGGCCGTTACGGCGAGAACCCCAACCGCCTGCAGCACTACTACCAGTTCCAGGTCATCCTGAAGCCCTCGCCCCTCGACATCCAGGAGCTCTATCTCGACTCGCTCAAGAGCTTCGGCATCGATCCGGCCAAACACGACATCCGCTTCGTCGAGGATGACTGGGAATCGCCCACCCTCGGGGCCTGGGGGCTGGGCTGGGAGGTCTGGCTCGACGGCATGGAGATCACCCAGTTCACCTACTTCCAGCAGGTGGGCGGCATCGATCTGAAGCCGGTGTCGGGCGAGCTGACCTACGGCATCGAGCGCATCGCCATGTACATCCAGGGGGTCGACAACGTCTACGATCTCGACTGGGGCGGCGGCCTGAAGTACGGCGACGTCCACCACCAGACCGAGGTGGAGTTCTCGCACTACAACTTCGAGGCGGCCGACACCGACATGCTCTTCAAGCTGTTCGACATGTACGAGAAGGAGTGCCTGCAGCTGGCCGAAAGGGAGCTGGTCTTTCCGGCCTACGACTTCGTCCTCAAGGCCTCGCACGCCTTCAACCTGCTCGACGCCCGCGGCGCCATCTCGGTCACCGAGCGCGCCCACTACATCGGCCGGGTGCGCAACCTGGCCCGCGCCTGCGCCGAGGGCTATGTCAAGCAGCGTGAGAAGATGGGATTTCCCCTGCTTAAGAACGTGTAGCCGGAAGGGCCGGGAAGGGCCGCCTCCGCGGCGCCCGTCCCGACGTCCGGCTTCTGTCTTCTGACTCCCGGAGTTGATCCTGATATGTCCGCAGAGCTTTTTCTCGAAATAGGCACCGAAGAGATTCCCGCCGGCTTCCTCACCCCGGCCCGCCGCGACCTCGAACGCCTGCTGCGCAAGGAATTCGAGGCCGTCGGCCTGAGCCACGGTGCCATCCGCACCTTCGCCACGCCCCGGCGTATCGCCGTCGCCGTCGCCGACCTGGCGGCCGAGACGCCCCGGCAGGAACTGAACCTGACCGGGCCCTCGGTGCAGGTCGCCTTCGATGCCGACGGCAACCCGACCAAGGCCGCCCTCGGCTTCGCCCGCAGCAACGGTGTCGACGTCTCCGAGCTGCAGCGGGTGGAGACCGAAAAGGGCACCTACGTCGCCGTCTGCAAGGTGATCGAGGGCCGGCCGGCGAGCGGGCTGCTGCCGGAGATCCTGGCGCGGGTTGTGACGTCCATCCCGTTTCGCAAGTCGATGCGCTGGCACGACCTCGACGTGCGGTTCGCCCGGCCGGTGCACTGGATCGTCGCCCTGTACGACGGCAAGGTGGTACCGTTCACCTTCGGCAACCTCGAAAGCGGCGACATCTCGCGCGGTCACCGCTTCATGGCCCCCGAACCGTTCACCGTCACCTCCTGCGACCAGTGGCTGGCCGAGCTGGAGAAACGCTTCGTCATCGCCGATCAGAACAAACGCCGGGAACGGATTGCCGCCCAGGTGGCCGAGGCGGCCGCCTCCCTCGGCGGCGAGGTCAACATCGACGAGGATCTGCTCGACGAGATCACCCACCTGGTCGAGGACCCGACGCCGGTGACCGGCTCCTTCGAGAAGGAATACCTGCAGCTGCCGCGCGAGTTGCTGATCACCAGCATGCGCGAGCACCAGCGCTACTTCACCATCTCCGACGCCGAGGGGCGGCTGATGCCCCACTTCATCACCATCTCCAACACCCGCGCCGAGGACCTGTCGGTGGTCGCCCGCGGCAACGAGCGGGTGTTGCGGGCCCGGCTGTCGGACGCCATGTTCTTCTGGCAGGAAGACCGCAAGGTGAAGCTGGAGAGCCGGCTGGAGGCGCTGAAGAAGGTGGTCTACCAGCAGAAGCTGGGCACCAGCTACGAGAAGGTGATGCGGTTTGCCGCCATCGCCAAATCCCTGGCCGAGCGCTTCGAGCCGGAGGCGGTGGCCGACACCGAGCGGGCGGCCCTGCTGGCCAAGTGCGACCTCGAGACGGGGATGGTCTACGAGTTTCCCGAACTGCAGGGGGTGATGGGCCGCGAGTACGCCCGGCTCGAGGGCGAGAAGGAGCGGATTGCCGTCGCCATCTACGAGCACTACCTGCCGGTGGAGGCCGGCGGCGAGCTGCCTTCCGACAACATCGGCGCTTTTGTCTCCATCGCCGACAAGATTGACACCATCTGCGGCTGTTTCGGCGTCGGCCTGATTCCGACCGGCAGCGCCGACCCCTATGCCCTGCGCCGGAGCGCCATCGGCATCCTGCACATCATCTTCGATCGCGGCTACCGGCTGTCGCTGCCCGGCCTGGTCGACCAGAGCCTCGGGCTGCTGGCCGACAAGCTGACCCGGCCGGTCGACGAGGTGCGGGCCGACGTCCTGAACTTTTTCCAGGGCCGTTTCCGGAACATGCTCGACGAGGTGCCGCCGGACGTGGTCGACGCCGTGCTGACGGCCGGCTTCGACGATCCCCTCGATGCCCTGGCCCGGGCCCGGGCCCTGGCGGCGCTCAAGGGCCGGGAGGATTTCGAGCCGCTGGCCACCGCCTTCAAGCGGGTCGGCAACATCCTGCGCAAGGCCGGCGAGCCGCCGGCGGTCGACCCCGGACTGTTCGAGGCCGACTGCGAAAAGCAGCTCTGGCAGGCCCTGCGGCAGGTCCGCTCCCGGATCGACGGGCTGCTCGGGCAGGGGGACTACGGCGAAGCCCTGCAGGTGATTGCCGGCCTGCGGCCGGCGGTCGACGCCTTCTTCGACGGGGTGATGGTGATGGCGGAAGACGCGCGTCTACGCGCCAACCGCCTGGCCATTCTCAACGCTGTTGCCGAGCTGTTCAAAGGTATTGCCGACTTCGCCCGAATCGCCTGATTCGGGCGTTCGCATTTTTTATGGGCGCCGCGACGGCGCCGGGGAGAGAGGAACCGAGGTGAAAGCCGGCCGCACGGGGAGCTTGGCGCGGCCGTCGGGATTTCGCGACACGTTCATCAACCACTGGAGGAGTTTGCCATGAGCAGAAAGTACGTCTACTTCTTCGGCAATGGGGAGGCCGAAGGAAACGGGCAGATGCGGAACCTGCTGGGGGGCAAGGGCGCCAACCTGGCGGAGATGACCAGCATCGGTCTGCCGGTGCCGCCCGGCTTCACCATCACCACCGAGGTGTGCACCGAGTTCTACAGGAACGACCGCAACTATCCGGCGGGCCTGGAAGAGGAAGTGGCCCGCAACCTGGCGCGGGTCGAGGAGCTGATGGGCAAGAAGTTCGGCGACCCGGCCAACCCGCTGCTGGTGTCGGTCCGCTCCGGCGCCCGCGCCTCGATGCCGGGGATGATGGACACGGTGCTCAACCTCGGCCTGAACGACGAGACGGTGCAGGGCGTCATCGCCGGCAGCGGTGACGCCCGCTTCGCCTGGGATTCCTACCGGCGCTTCATCCAGATGTACAGCAACGTCGTGCTCGGGATGGACGCCGATATCCTCGAACACCTGCTCGAGCAGATGAAACAGCGGCGCGGCGTTACCCAGGACACCGATCTGACCGCCGACGACCTGAAGGAACTGGTCGACCAGTTCAAGCTGCGGGTGCGCGAGGAGCTGGGGCACGACTTTCCCCTCGATCCGCAGCAGCAGCTCTGGGGCGCCATCGGCGCCGTCTTCGGCTCGTGGATGAACCCGCGCGCCATCACCTACCGCCGGCTGCACAACATCCCGGCCGAGTGGGGCACCGCCGTCAACGTGCAGGCGATGGTCTTCGGCAACATGGGGGACGACTGCGCCACCGGCGTCGCCTTCACCCGTGACCCGTCCACCGGCGAGAAGGTCTTCTACGGCGAGTTTCTGGTCAACGCCCAGGGCGAGGACGTGGTGGCCGGCATCCGCACGCCGCAGCCGATCAACAAAGACGGCGCCGATTCCGAGCTGCCGTCGATGGAAGAGGTGATGCCCGAGTGCTACGCCCAGCTGGTGGAGATCAAGAACATCCTCGAGAAGCACTACCGCGACATGCAGGATATCGAGTTCACCATCGAGAAGGGCAGGCTCTACATGCTGCAGACCCGCAACGGCAAGCGCACCGCGCGGGCGGCGGTGAAAATCGCCGTCGACATGGTCGAAGAGGGGCTGATCAGCGAAAAAGAGGCGGTGCTGCGCATCGAGCCGGCCCAGCTCGACCAGCTGCTGCATCCGACCCTCGACCCCAAGGCGCCACGCGAGGTGATCGCCAGGGGCCTGCCGGCGTCGCCCGGCGCCGCCTGCGGCGAGGTGGTCTTCACCGCCGACGAGGCGGAGGAGCGGGGCAAGAAGGGGCACAAGGTGATCCTGGTGCGGGTCGAGACCAGCCCGGAGGACATCCACGGCATGCACGCCGCCCAGGGGATTCTCACCGCCCGCGGCGGCATGACCTCGCACGCGGCGGTGGTCGCCCGCGGCATGGGCAAGTGCTGCGTCTCCGGCTGCGGCGACATCACGGTCGACTACCGGCAGGAATGCTTCGTCACCCGGGACGGGGTGACCATCCGCAAGGGCGAGCTGATCACCCTCGACGGCTCCACCGGCGAGGTGATGAAGGGCCGGGTGCCGACGGTCGAGCCGGAACTGACCGGCGATTTCAGCAGGCTGATGGAGTGGGTCGACCGCTTCCGCCGGCTGCGGGTGCGCACCAACGCCGACACGCCGCACGACTCGAAGGTCGCCCGCGCCTTCGGCGCCGAGGGCATCGGCCTGTGCCGCACCGAGCACATGTTCTTCGAGGGTGAGCGGATCATGGCGGTGCGCGAGATGATTCTCGCCGCCGACCTCGAGGGCCGCAAGCGTGCCCTGGAGAAGATCCTGCCGATGCAGAAGGGCGACTTCATCGGCATCTTCCGCGAGATGAAGGGCCTGCCGGTGACCATCCGGCTGCTCGATCCGCCGCTGCACGAGTTCCTGCCCCAGACCGACCGCGAGATCGCGCAGCTGGCCGAACAGATGAAGGTCAGCCCCGAGGTGCTGCGGGCCAAGGTCGACTCGCTGCACGAGTTCAACCCGATGCTCGGCCATCGCGGCTGCCGGCTGGCCATCACCTATCCCGAGATCTACGATATGCAGGTACGGGCCATCATGGAGGCGGCCTGCGAGCTGATCAAGAACGAGGGCTTCGAGATCGTACCCGAGATCATGATCCCGCTGGTCGGCGAGGCGAAGGAGCTGGCCATCCTGCGGCAGAGCGCCATCCGGGTGGCGGACGAGGTGATCGCCGCCTACGGCGTCGAGGTCACCTACCTGATCGGTACCATGATCGAGCTGCCGCGGGCCGCCCTGACCGCCGACGTCATCGCCGAGCACGCCGACTTCTTCTCCTTCGGCACCAACGACCTGACCCAGACCACCTACGGCCTGTCGCGTGACGACGCCGGCAGGTTTTTGCCCTTCTACGTCGAGAAGGAGATCTATCCCAACGATCCCTTCGTCGCCCTCGACCAGGAGGGGGTCGGCCAGCTGGTCAGGATGGGCTGCGAGAAGGGCCGTGCCACCCGCCCCGACATCAAGCTCGGCATCTGCGGCGAGCACGGCGGCGAGCCGTCCAGCGTCATCTTCTGCCACAACATCGGCCTCGACTACGTCTCCTGCTCCCCCTTCCGGGTGCCGATCGCCCGGTTGGCGGCGGCGCAGGCGGCGCTGCTCGAAGAGCAGGGCTGATCCGGGCAGAACCGTATTTCAATTCCAATTGTCCGACCCGAAGAGCCCCGGCGCCTGTTTGCCGGGGCTCTTTCGGGTCTTTCGATTGCTTCGCCTGCCGGCATTTCCTAGAATGACCATTGTGTGCGAAACTTCCAGCGAAAGGATATCCGCCATGAAGATCGTCTGCCTCGATGCCCATGCCGCCAATCCCGGCGATCTCGACTGGTCTCCCCTGCAACAGCTCGGCGAGGTGAGCATTCATGATCGCACCCCGCCGGAGCTGGTGCTCGAACGGGTCGGTGACGCCGAGGCGGTGCTGACCAACAAGGTGCCGTTCGACCGCGAGCGGCTGCAGGCCCTGCCGCAGCTGCGCTACATCGGCGTCACCGCCACCGGCTACAACATCATCGACATCGCCGCCGCCCGCGAACAGGGCATCGTCGTTACCAACGTCCCGGCCTATTCCACCGCCTCGGTGGCCCAGATGGTCTTCGCCCTGCTGCTGGAGCTGACCCAGAACGTCGGCCACCATCACCACCTGGTGCGCTGGGGGCACTGGAGCGAGTCCCCCGATTTCTGTTTCTGGGACCGGCCGCTGGTCGAGCTGGCGGACAAGGTCATGGGGCTGGTCGGCTTCGGCCAGATCGGCCGGCAGGTGGCCCGCATCGCCACCGCCTTCGGCATGCGGGTGCATGTGTACACCCGGACGCCGGAGCGCTACCGCGAACAGCCGGAGTTTAAGGCGTACCGGTTCGTCGGGCTGGAAGAGCTGCTGCAGACCAGCGACGTCGTCTCCCTGCACTGCCCGCTGACGGCCGAGACGGAACGGCTGCTCGACGCCCGCCGGCTGGCGCTGCTCAGGCCGGACGCCCTGCTGATCAACACCGCCCGCGGCGCCCTGATCGACGAAGAGGCCCTGGCCCGGGCGCTGAAGGAGAAGAAGCTGGCCGGCGCCGGGCTGGAC
Source organism: uncultured Geothermobacter sp. (assembly GCA_964441925.1). Classification (GTDB taxonomy): domain Bacteria; phylum Desulfobacterota; class Desulfuromonadia; order Desulfuromonadales; family Geothermobacteraceae; genus Geothermobacter. The sequence continues at coordinate 194 of CAYTVY010000117.1, read as the reverse complement.
GTGCTGAGCGTCGAGCCGCCGCCGGGCAACAATCCCCTGCTGACCGCGCCCAACTGCTTCATCACCCCGCACATCGCCTGGGCGACGAAAGCCGCCCGCCAGCGCCTGCTCGATACGGTCGTCGCCAACCTCAAGGCTTTCATCGACGGCCGGCCGCGGAATGTGGTGGATTAAAGGCGGTGACGAGTGACGAG
>CAYTVY010000116.1:0-7868 GCA_964441925.1 uncultured Geothermobacter sp. | reverse complement strand
ACCCGATGCTCGAAACCATCCGCCAGATCTTCACCGAAACCTTTCTCGGCATCCCCTTAAGCCGCTTCGCCATGGCCATGGGGATGCTGTTCGTCGGTCTGCTGGCCAAGAAGCTGGTCGGCCAGTTCTTCATCCGCGTCCTTTTCCCGCTGGCCGGACGCTCCCGCGGCGACTACGACGACCGGGCCCTGGCCGCCCTGCGCAAGCCGGCGGAACTGCTCGTCTTCATCGGCGGTCTGGCCCTGGCCCTCGAGCTGCTGCAACTGCCGACCGAACCGATCGATCTGGCTTTCGCCGGTGAGGCGCTGGTCCGGATCCTGGTCACCTTCAGCATCGCCTGGGCCCTGTTCAACCTGGTCGACGTCATCGACCTGCTGCTCAAGACCTGGTCGGGCAAGACCGAAACCGATCTCGACGATCATCTCGCCCCCTTCATCCGCAAGGCGCTGCGGATCTTCATCGTCGCCATGGCGGTGCTGATGGTGATCCAGAACCTCGGCTACTCGATCTCCGGCCTGCTCGCCTCCCTCGGCATCGGCGGTCTCGCCGTCGCCCTGGCCGCCCGCGACACCCTGGCCAACGTCTTCGGCTCGATCATGATCCTGCTCGACCGGCCCTTCGGACTGGGCGACTGGATCAAGACCGGCGATCTGGAAGGAACGGTGGAGGAGGTCGGCTTCCGTTCGACCAAGATCCGCACCTTCGCCAAGACCCTGATCTCGGTGCCCAACTCGGTGATCGCCAACCAGGCGATCAACAACTACTCGCGCATGCCGAAACGGCGCATCAAGCTGACCGTCGGCCTGACCTACGACACCGGTCCACAGCGGATGCGGCAGGCGGTCGAGGGCATCCGCGACCTGCTGCGCACCCATCCGGCCATCGATCAGGACTTCTGGCTGGTCAACTTCACCGATTTTGGTCCCTCGTCCCTCGACATCATGGTCTACTGCTTCACCACGACCACTGTCTGGGGGGAGTACCTCGACGCCCGGCAGGACCTCTGTCTGAAGATCATGGAACTGCTGGAGGAAATGGGGCTGGAGATCGCCTTCCCCAGCCGCACCATCTACCTGCAGCACAAGGAAGGAGACATGGAACCGGCCCCGGCGGAGGAAAGGGAACTTTGACCTTCCCCGCCGGAAGGTCGAAAGGGGCGAAACCGCGTTGCCGGCTTCGCCCCTTTGTCCTCATTCGGCCTCGACCGTGATCTGCTTCGCCTTTCCCGGCGGCTGCTTGGGCAGGACCACCCGCAGCACACCCAGCTCACAGCGGGCGGAGATGCCGGATTCGTCGATGCCGGACGGCAGGATGAAGGAACGCTCGAAGGGGCCGTAACTGCCCTCGATGCGCTGGTAGCCCTCGGTCTGCACGAAGGGCCGCTCACCGGAGACGACCAGGTTGTGCCCCTCGATCCGGACGTCGATGGCATCCTGGGGGACGCCCGGCAGCTCGAGATGAACGACGATCTGCCGCTCGTTCTCACAGATGTCGGCCACCGGCTGCCAGACGCGCCGTTCGGCCGTTTCCTCGGAGATCTGCTCCCGGCTGGCATCGAGCAGGCGGTCCATGCGCCGCCGGATATCCTCCAGCTCGGGCAGCGGGTTCCACTTGACCATCGGCATGGGCATCCTCCCGGCAACGGAAAATCGTTCGACCGGGCCGATTATCCCCCAATTCGCTCCCTTTGCCAACACCATCGCAAACGGCGGTCACCGGTCTGCGTCAGGGATGCTGGCCGGCCGTCTCTTGCGGCAGATCGGAGAAAACGGCATGCGGACTGCGGTCCCGGTCGCCCGGCTCGCCGAGGTAGTCGCGGACCGCCCGCATGCGGCGGGCGATCTCGGCCTCGGCCTGCTCGCGCAGCAGCTGCAGCGCCTGCCGCAGCTGCTCCTCACAGCGCGGATGGGGTACGCCGTGTGCCCGGTCGAGCTCGAGCCGGATGCGCTCGGCCAGCAGGTCCTGCAGCCGGCGCCGGTTGTCGTCGCCGAAGAAGAAGACCTCCGGCACCAGGGAGGAGAAACTGGCCACCCCCTGGATATCGCGTCCCTCGACCCGGTAGGCCTCCAGCAGCTCCGGCTCGAAATCACGGTAGTTGGCCAGCGGCACATACATGCGCGGCAGGTACTGCAGTACCTTTTCCGCTTTCTTGTGATGACCGCCGATGATCACCGAGGCCCCGATCTCGCCGGGGCGCGCCCCCTTGGTCCAGGGGGCGCCGGTGATGCCGAAATCGTTGAGCACCGGCAGGTCGAGCAGCACCGACAGGGTGTTGATCGCCAGGGCGAAACCGGCCGACGGCCCGCCGACGCTGTAGGAGGCGGTGAGCAGCTGGTGATGGATGGAGTATCCCTCGAGATACTCCCCGAGCACCCGCGAGACGTTGAACTCGGGACAGAGCTGCTGCAGGTAGTTCTCCACCAGGGTCAGCGCCTCCTGGGCGCTCTGCCGGGTCATCTGCACCGCCAGGTCGAGCTCGGCGGCGCCGGGAGCGGTGGTCGACACGGCACCGGTGACCACGATCTTCTCGCTGAAAACCCGGTAGACCAGGGAGGTGGCGATCGGCAGCAGCACGCCGCTGGTGTCGTTGGCTCCGACACCGACCACGAACCCGACCTGCGGCACTTCCGACAACTCGGTCTCGAGAAACTGGTCGAGATCCTGCTTGCCCTTGCGGGTCGGGCTGCCGGCCAGCTGCTGGCGGGCGCTCTGCAGGTGCCAGGCGCTGACCGGGTAGTCCTTCTCATCGAGCAGGTGCAGAAACCGCCGGGCGATCCGGTCGAGATGCCGCAGCAGTTCCTCCTCGCCCTGCCGCGCCTTGAGGGCCAGGGCGCTGTCACCGGCGGCACCCTCCAGCAGCCCGAGCAGAATCTTGTAGTTGAAACGGACGAAACGCGCCCGCTCCTCCAGGCTGCCGCCGATGGCCTGCCGCAGTTTCTGCAGCACCTCGATCTCGGTCGCCCGCAGGCTGCGCACCTTCTCGGCGAAGGCGGTGAAATCGGCCGGCGTCTCGCACAGGCCGCGGGCGGTGCGCACCAGGTCGACATGGTCGAGCCCCTCGGCCAGCGGAATGTCGGCCAGCTCCTTGCGGATGATACGCAGGGCATCCTCGTCCCGCAGGTGACCGGTGACATTGAGCACCTTCAGGCGCTTGGAACGGATCAGGGCCGGATCGAGAATGTCGAGCCGGTTGGTGGTCAGCACGGTGAAAACCCGGTTCAGCGGTGCCTCGCCGTCGATGATGGAGAGGAACTTGTTGGTCACCTTGTCGTAGGGGCTGCCTCCCTGCGGCGAACGGCGCGGCGCCACGGCGTCCCCCTCGTCAAAGAAGACCATCGCCGGCGACAGCATCTTGGCGATGTCGTAGACCCGCTCGAGGTTGGCGACCATCCCTTCCAGGGGGTTCATCGGATCGACCAGGTCGTTCAGTTGCACCGCCAGATCCTGCACTTCGAGATTGTCGCCGAGCCAGGCCTGCACCATGTAGGTCTTGCCCGAACCGGGGGGACCGGTCAGCACCACCCCCTTCTCCTCGCTGACGTTGTAGTAGAGGGCGTTGTTGGCCATCTCGGAGAACTCGTTCTTGATCTGACCGATGTATTCCGCCCACTTGACCGAGCGGTCCATCTTGCCGACGACCTTGTTGTAGACGGCGCCGTGGACGTTGCGCGCCACCGCCTTCAGGGCGTCACGCACCAGGAACTGGTCGTCGAGGTACTCGGGCTCGAAACCGCCGTTGAGGCTGATCACCGAGCCGATCAGCCGGCGCACGTAGGCCGGCGTCATCCGCAGGCTGCGCTCACGGAAAATGGGCGCCAGCAGCTCCACCGTCCGGTCGAGATCCGCCTCCGACAGCAGGCGCTTCTCCGGGGCCGATTCCTCGCCGAAGGTGAAATTGTAGCGCCGCAGTTCCATGCGCACCACCTCCCGCAGATTGTCCGGCGCCTGCCAGTACTCGGCGATGTCGATCACCAGTCCGCCCTCGACGAAACGCCGGTAGATGGCCGGGTCGAGCGATTCGGGCTGGTCGGTGGTGGCGATCACCAGGCAGTCCCGCCGCCCGTGGGCGATTTCGTCGAGGATGATGTTGGCGGCATCGACCAGGGTCGACTGCTGTGCCTTCACCGGGCTGGTCTGGTCGGGACGGCCGAAGGCGCTGTGCGCCTCCTCCAGGTGCCGGATGCAGAGCCTACGCGGATCCCCCATCGCCTTGCGCAGGTAGTTGCCCGGCTCGCCGGCCCAGGCGGTCTGGTAGTCGTTGGGGGTGATCATGGCATGGTCGACCAGCACCCCCTCCTCCTCCAGGGTCGAGAGGGCCCGGCTGATCCGTTTGCGGTAGAGGTACTTGACCAGCGGCAGCCGCGCCAGAAAACGCAGCAGTTCGACCTTGCGGTGGCGCTCGATGGCCACCGCCAGCTCGAAGTCGACATCCTCCAGCCGGGCCCAGACCGGCTGGTCGGCCATCACTTCCTCCTTCTTCGCCTTGAGATCGACCACCGGCCGCACCTCCTTGCGGAAGATCGCCTGCTCCATCGCCTCCTGGACGGTGACGCTCTTGCCGCTGCCGGAGGGACCGATCACCAGCACCAGTGGATTGCGCGGTACCGACGGGTCGTCGCTGTACTCCTTGAGCACGTGCACGTGATAGATCTTTTCGAACAGTTCGCGCAGCGCCGGCGGCACATAGATGTCGGCGGTCAGTTCCTCGAGCCGGTATCGCAGATAACGGTAGTCGTGCAGATCGAGTTCCCGTTCGAGAATCTTCGCCCAGGTGGCAGCGGCATTCTGCGAACCGGAGACCTCGATGCGTCGCCGCCAGTCGGAGAGCTTCTCCGGGTCACGCAGATGGACGAAGCGCCGCTCACGCGGCCAGAAGGTGCGCCGCCACCAGTCGGAAAGCAGCCGGAAGGGAGAGTGCGAGGGGTGGAACTGGCGCAGACGGCGCAGCACGAAAAGACGGGTTTCGAAACTCCAGTGACCGACCAGCTCCTCGATCTGCCGGATGCGCGTCTCGGAGAGCTTGACGTAGACCGGGGTGCGGGTCTTGCGGAAGCGTCCCATCACTCATCCTTGCCGTCGGCAGAGGGCGTTGCCGACGGTGGCGGCAGCGCCAGCGACGGCGTGAAGTTCGCGTTGTTGAGCACGAAGGTATTCTGGCCGGTCTGGTTCTTCTCGTAGGCCGTGGCCCACTTCTGCTGGTTGAGAAAGGCGAACAGGGCGGCGGTATCCTTCTCCCGCAGCCCGAGACTGTCACGCATCTGCCGGATCGCCTCGGAATAGGCGGCATAGAGCTTGCGGGTGCGGCTCGCCTCCTGGTCGGCGGCATAGTTCTCCGCCTCGGCGATCAGCTCCCGCCGCTTCTTCTCCTCGCTGGCCTGGGCCAGCTTCTCGCCGAACCTGGTGTCACGCAGCACGAAGGAAACCACCTCGATGCCGTACTTCTGCTCCAGGGTCGGTCCACCGCGGTTGATGGCCCGCTGTTTGAGCGCCTGGAAAATCTGTTCCTTGATCCGTTCCCGGTTCGAGATCAGATCGTCGACCGGATGTCCCTGCATGACGTCCTTGACGATGCCGTCGAAATCGGTCTGCAACAGCACCTGCGCCGTCTTGTTCTCGATCCCCCAGCGCTCGAGGTCGCGGATCCGGTAGGTGAGCATGGCACTGGTCCACAACGCCACGTTGCCCCGCGAAACGATCCGTTGCGGCTCGGCCGTACCGCCGAGATAGAGTTCCTGGTTCATCAGCGGCACCTCCAGCTCGATGCGGGTGAAAAAGGGCAGCCGCGCGTGCCAGCCGACCTCGTCCACCACCCGTCGTTCGCCGGAAAGATCTTCGAGAATCACGGCATAGTTGCGGCGCACCTTGTAGAAGGTCTTGGTGGCATAGACCAGAGCGAAAAGGCCGTAGAGCACTACGCCGAAAAAAAGAAGCAGAAGACCCCGTTTCAGATAGCGCTTCACCCGGGCCCGCTGCAAGAAGCGGTAGCGTTGTTCCTCCTGCACGTCATCACCTCCCCGAGGTTTGAGGAAAATTATAACACCTTTATGACGCTCCACCCGCCACGACCGGAAGAATCGACAGCCGGCAGAGGAAAAAGAAACCGAAAACGGCATGCGCCGGGTCCGCGCTGTCTCCGCCCCACGCCCGGACGCCCACAAAACAGCGTTATGGAATTACAGATTCAAAGCGGATGCCGTCTGTGTTAATGTGAGCCCGTTACTGTCCAGACCGCACAGGAGGAGCCATGTCCAGCACGGTTTACTTTGCCAACGTTCGCGCCGGCTACCGGGAAAACCTGTTTGACAAACTCGAGCGGCTGCTCGAAACCGCCGGTTGCGGCCGGCGGATCAGCCGCGGCGACCTGGTCGCCGTCAAGGTCCATTTCGGAGAAAAAGGGGGACACGCCTACGTCCGACCGCCTTTTCTGCGGCGTATCGTCGATCTGGCCAGAAGGCACGGCGGTATCCCCTTTCTGACCGATTCCTGCACCCTCTATCCGGGCGAGCGCAAGGAGGCGGTCTCGGCCCTGAAATGCGCCATCGAAAACGGTTTCGACTTCGCCGTGGTCGGCGCGCCGCTGATCATGTGCGACGGTCTGCGCGGTCATAGCGCCCGCAAGGTGGCCATCGACGGAGAGCTGCTGAGGGAGGCGGAGATCGCCAGCGGTATCCTCGAGGCCGATGTCCTGCTGGTGGTCAGCCACTTCAAATGCCACGAACTGACCGGTTTCGGCGGGGCCGTCAAGAATCTCGGCATGGGCTGCTCGAGCCGCAGCGGCAAGATGGAACAGCACTGCAACCTGGCACCGACGGTCAAGGAGGAAGTCTGCGTCTCCTGCGGCGCCTGTATCCGGGTCTGCACCCACGAGGCGATCCGTTCGGTCGAGGGCAAGGCGCGCATCGACGCCGACAGATGCGTCGGCTGCGCCCGCTGCATCACCGTCTGCCCGGAAACGGCCATCCGCGTCAACTGGGGCTCGGAATCGGCCACCATCATGCGCAAGATGGCCGAATACGCCCTGGCCGCGGTGCAAAACAAGCGCGACAAGACCCTCTACATCAACTTCGTCACCCAGGTCTCCCCCCTGTGCGACTGCTACGGCCACACGGACGCCCCCATCGTTCCCGACCAGGGCATCCTGGTCAGCGACGACCCGGTGGCCCTCGACCAGGCCTGCGCCGACCTGGTCAACCAGGCCGAAGCCCTGCCGGGCACCGCCCTGAACCGCAACCTGAAACCGGGAGAGGACAAGTTCCGCGGCCTGCACCCGGAGATCGACTGGGAAGTGACCCTCGAGCACGCCGAAAAGGTGGGGCTGGGGCAGCGCGCCTACCGACTGGAGCAGCTGGCCCCCAAGGGAAAGGACTGGTAGGGAAAACCGACCGGGACAACCCCGGCAGCCGGCACCGAAACTCAGTGCCGACGCAGACGGTCGGCCAGCCGGGTGATATCGTCACCCGCCGGCCCGGAGAAACCCAGCAACGGCAGCAGACGCCAGCCTTCGGGGTCACGCACTACCAGCACGGCGCGCGGCCGGCCGGAGAAATGGGCCAGCAAAGCCAGAATGAACAGCACGCACCCCACCCAGACCAGCGGCTCGCCCGGATCGCGGGAGAACTGGAAACCGGCGTAGGGATGGCCATCCTCATCCCGGCTGTAGGCTGTCTGATAGATGGCGACACCACGGTACACCAGGGGATGATTGACCGCGATCGTCCCCTGTCGCACCACCTTTCCCGCTTCCAGAATCGACACCCGGCTGCGGTACTGCTTGAGCACCGGATCACGAAAGGCCAGCGGATAGATGAGATAACCGGCGACCCGGTTGTCCGGATCACGCACACCGGCGGTGACCACGTAGTCGCGCA
>CAYTVY010000115.1:0-7916 GCA_964441925.1 uncultured Geothermobacter sp. | reverse complement strand
CCCGTGCTCAGGCCGATCCCCCGTCGACCACAGCCCGCAGTTCGCCCTGGTGCAGACGGATGCACAACACCTCGCCGGCCGTCACCTCCGCGGCCCGGCGTACGATTGCTCCGTCCCGCTCGCGAAAGACGATACTGTAGCCCCGACCGAGAGTCTGCAACGGCGAGAGCAGATCGAGCCGGGCCCCCAGCAGGGCCAGCCGATCGCGCCGTCGATCGTCGCCCAGCCGCCAGGCGGCCCGCAACCGGTGCTGCAACGCGTTCAGTTGCTGCCGTTGCAGCCGTAACCGCTCTTTCGGCGGCAGCAGCCGCCGGCGCAACCCCTCGACCCTGGCCTGCAACAGCCGCAACCGGTCGCGCAGCGGCCGCTGCAACCGCATCAGCAGATGGTCGATATGGTTTTCCAGTTCCAGCCGGTTCTTCACCACCAGCTCGGCGGCGGCACTGGGCGTCGGCGCCCGCAGATCGGCGACGAAATCGGCGATGGTCCAGTCCGTCTCGTGACCGACCGCCGAAACGACGGGAATGCGCGAAGCGGCGATCGCCCGCGCCACCACCTCCTCGTTGAAGGCCCAGAGATCCTCGATGCTGCCACCGCCGCGACCGACGACTATGATGTCGACCCCGTCCACCCTGTTCAGGTCGGCAATGCCCCGGGCGATCTCGGCGGCGGCTTCCTCTCCCTGGACCCGCACCGGACAGAGCAGCACGTCGATGCCGGCACTGCGCCGCCGCAGGACGTTGAGCATGTCACGGATCGCCGCCCCGGTCGGCGAGGTGACGATGCCGATGCGGCGCGGAAAAGGCGGCAGCGGCCGCTTGCGTGCCTCGGCGAACAGGCCTTCGGCCTCGAGTTTCCGTTTGAGCTGTTCGAAGGCCAGCTGCAATCCGCCCAGCCCCTGGGGGTCCATGCCGTCAAGCACCAACTGCAGCTCGCCCCGCTGCCGGTAGACAGCGACCCGGCCGCGGCAGACGACCTGCAGACCGTCTTCCGGCACAAAACGCAACCGCCGCGCCTGGGAACGGAACATCACCGCCCGGATCTGCGCCCCGGCATCCTTCAACGTCAGATAGAGATGCCCCGAAGCGGGGGCGGAAACGTTGGAAATCTCACCTTCCACCAGCACCTGAACGAAGTTGTCCTCGACCAGTTCCTGCAGCAACAGCACCAGCCGCGAAACGCTGAGCGGCCGGGAAAGATCGTCTGAATAACGCATGTCGTTTGACTTCCCCGTGCAAATCACCTAAAAAAGGGCACACCTGCGAACCATGCCAGTCAACGCCGCCACCAACCGCGGCAACCCCTGGAGCCAAGTCCATGCAGCCCTACGTGGTCACCATTGCCAGTGAAAAGGGGGGAGTCGGCAAGACCACCCTCGCCACCAACCTGGCCGTCTACCTCAAGGCCCTGCGCGAGGATCTCGCCGTTACCCTGTTCAGCTTCGACAACCACTTCTCCGTCGACCAGATGTTCCGTATCGGCAACGAAAAGCCGCAGGGTACGGTTTTTGACCTGCTGCTCGGCCGCCCCCTGCCGGAGCTGGTCGCCACCGGCGAATTCGGCGTGCAGTACATTCCGTCGAGCCGGCGTCTGCCCGAATTGCGTGCCAGACTGCACGACCCGTCCCTGCTCGCCTCTCTGCTCGGACGGGGCGGGCTCAGCGGCATCCTGATCATCGACACCCGTCCCGACCTGGACGAGTTCACCGCCAACGCCCTGTTCGCCGCCGACCGGGTGATCGTGCCGGTCAAGGATACGCCTTCGCTGGAGAACACCCGCCGGCTCTACCGCTTCTTCGAGCACCACGGGCTGCCGAAGCAGGCCCTGCGCATCCTGCCCTGTCTGGTCGATTCCCGCATCCGTTACCAGGACGGCCCTTTCGAAAATCCCTACCAGCTGCTCAAGGCCTACGCCCTCAATCGCGGCTACCGCTGCATGGAAGGATTCATCGCCAAAAGCCCGAAGGTCGAATCCCTCAATACCAATCCCGAGGGAAAGGTCTACCCGGTGCTGACCCACGGGCGGGGAACCGAGGTGCATCTGCAGCTGGCCCATCTGGCCCGGCAGGTGATTCTCGACGCCGACGCCTGCAAGGAGCGGCGGCTCGACAGCTGGCGGCGCCAGGAACAGGAGGAAACCCGCCGGCGCCAGCTGGAACACCGGCAGCGCCTGGAACGGATCATCTTGCGCTGCCTGGCCTGCGACAAGGCCCTGCCGACGGCGGGACTCGAGGCCTTCTACCTGGAAAACGGTGACGGCCGGCTGGCCGGCTTCGTCGAGTCGTCCTGCCTGACCGACCTGGTCTTCAGCTCGGTCTACCGCAACCGCCAGGGCACTGCCGACGACGGCCTGCGCGACATGTTTCTCGAATCGGCACTGCGCAGCTACTTCGTCCTCACCGAAGTGGAGCCGGGACAGCCCGTCTTTCACCGTTTCGACGAAGAGGGGCGGCTGCTGTCGAGCAAGCCCCTGGCCGGCAGCGGCCTTTTCGGCCGATCCCGGCCTCCCCTGGCTCAGTTCTGGGAGCGCCTGCGCAACCAGCTGGGTGATGACGACTTCCTGCTGCTGCGCCGGGGCGCTCCCGGCCAGGCGGAAGACCTGCTGGCCAGCCACCCCTACCGCGATTTCTGCCGTACCCGGCAACTGGTCGGCATGCAGCTCAATTCCCGGCCACACGACTGAACGCAGGCCGGCGCCGCACCAGCTTCGACGCCGGGACCACCTGTACACCGCTCTTTTCGATGAATTCTCTTTCCCGCTGCAGAGCCCGGATGGTCTCCGGATAGGGATGACAGATGCCGATGGCCTCCCCTTGCCGGCGCGCCCTGGCGATCAGTTGCCGGATCTGCCGGCTGATGGCGGTGACATCCTGCTCGTTGTCGAGAAACATGTCGCGCGAAGCCGTCGGCACCCCCATCCGTTCGGCCATGGTACCGGCGATCGAGGCGCCGCTGGTCCGACTGTCGATAAAGAAGAGACCCTCCCGGCGCATCAGGGCGAGCACCACCGCCATTCCCCGCCGGTCGGCGGTGAAACGCGATCCCATGTGGTTGTTGCCGCCGACGGCATAGGGAACGATCTCGAGGTATTTGAGAAAACGGCGCCTGAGTTCCGCGTCGGAAAGGGAAAGCATAAGGGCGTCCCGCCCAGGATCGGCGGCCGGATAGCCGAGCGGTTCCATCGGCAGATGCAGCATCACTTCGTGGCCGTAACGATGGACGAGAGTCGCCGTCTCGGCCGCCTTCGGCGTATTGGGCAGAACCGAAAAGGTCACCGGCAGGCCGACGGCCAGCAGCTCGCGGGTCGCCTGCAGACTGCGCCCCATGTCGTCGATGATGATCGCCATCCGCGGACGGCCATCGTCGACAGGCGTTCGCGGCGCCACGAAATGCAACCGGAACCGCGGCCGGCCGTCGAGGGAGATCTCCAGCCGATTCTGTGGCCGCACCACCTGCAACTGCAACCGGGGGGAGAGACGGCGCAGCCGCTGCCCGAGCAGCTGCAGCAGCCGCCCCTCCGGCAACCTGGCCCGGGTCTGCATGACGGTCACCCCGTTTTCCCGGAGCACCTCGAGATCCGCCAGCCCGATACCGCTGCGCAACAGGGTGCTTTCCAGTTCGACCCGGGCATCGGCCAGCAGCAGATCGGCCGACGGTCCGGTATCCGGCGGCCGGTAATGCTGCCGCAACTGCGACAGCAGCAGCAGGCTGCCGGCCAGAAACCCGCAGATGAAAAGAACGGCCAGGGCCAACCGCAGACCGAGGGTGGAACGGGAAGGCGCCGTCCGGCCCGCACGCTTACGGCCGGCCGGACGCCGGGATCGCTTCTTTCTGTCCTGCATCGCCCGTTCTCAGGCCGCCGGTCGGGACAGCGCACGAAAAACCTGCATGCCGCGCAACAGGTCGAAGGCCCGCATCAGCTGGTAGTCACGCCGGTCTTCGTCACTCAGCCGCGACGGCGACGCAGGATGGGATCTGTCCTCCACCGGTGCGTCGAAATGGTTTTCCAGGTCGGCTTCCCGCAGGTGCTCACCGGCAAGCTCTTCCTCGGCTTTCAGCGGATGAACCTCGATGTCGGGGCGGATGCCCTTTGCCTGGATCGACGTGCCGCTGGGGGTGAAGTAGCGGGCGGTGGTCAGCCGCAGCCCCGAACCATCCTCAAGGGGGATGATGGTCTGGACCGACCCCTTGCCAAAGCTGCGGGTGCCGAGAATCAGGGCCCGGTGCTGGTCCTGCAGGGCTCCGGCGACAATTTCCGAGGCGCTGGCGCTGCCACTGTTGATCAGCACCACCAGGGGGCAGTCCGGCTCGCTGCCGTCGTCCACGGCGGAAAAGGACATCTGGCTCTGTTCGTCACGGCCCTCGGTGTAGACGATGAGCCCTTCGTTGAGGAAGGCGTCGGCCACCTTGACCGCCTGCTCGAGCAGACCGCCGGGGTTGTTGCGCAAATCGAGGATCAGGCCGTCGATCTCGCCTCCCGCCTCGGCCGCCAATGCGTCCAGGGCCCGGTGCAGATCGTCGGCGGTGTGCTCCTGGAACTGGGCAATGCGAACATAGCCGATACCGTCATCGAGCAGACGCGCCTTGACCGAGTGAATCTTGATGACCTCCCGGACCAGGGAAACCTCAAGCAACCGTTCCTCTCCCTCACGGGCGATGGTCAGGCTGATCTTCGTGCCGGCCGGTCCGCGCATCAGCCGCACCGCCTCCATGAGGTTCATGTTTTTGGTCGACTTCTCCTCGATCCGAACGATCTGGTCGCCGGGTTGCAGCCCGGCCCGGGACGCCGGCGTGTCCTCGAGCGGAGTGACGATGGTCAGCACCCCGTCCTCCATGGTGATCTCGATGCCGAGACCTCCGAATTCGCCGGTGGTGTCGATCTGCATCTCCTCGAACATCTCCGGCGGCATGTAACCGGAATGAGGGTCGAGCGTCGCCAGCATGCCCTCGATGGCACCGTGAACCAATTGCGACAGGTCGACCGGCTCGACATAGCTCTTGCGCACGATCGACAAGACGTCGGTAAACAGCCGCAGTTCCTCGTAGGCCGAAGATTCATCGGCGGCGGATTTCTCCGCTGCGACCGCCATTGTTGCGCCGACTGCAGCAGCCAGCAGCATTCCTGCCAGTACCAGGTACCTGAACACTCCACGCATCATCTCGCTCCATGCGGTTCGGCCGGCTAGCGCCTGCCGGCCAGCCATTCCAGGGGATCGACCGGTCTGCTCCCCTGCCGGATTTCGAAATAGACCACGTCCGCCCCCTCGAAGCCGGAAATGGCGATCGTCTCGCCCCGCTCGACCCGGTCACCCGGCCGGTGCAGCAACCGGCTGGCCTGGGCGTAGAGGGTGTAGAAACCGTCGCCGTGGTCGATGATCATCAGGTTACCATAGCCCCGAAACGGCTTGGCGAAAATCACCCGGCCGTCCCAGACGGCGCGGATCGGCTTCTCCCCATTGACCACGATCTCGATGCCATGGCTCTCATAACGGGTGCCGAGAACCGGATGCCGCCCGGTACCGAATCCGACCCGGACCGGTCCTGCGACCGGCCAGGGCAGACGCCCCTTCTGGCTGCGGAAACTGGTGCCGGCGACCCTGCCCCGGCGGCTTTCGCCCCGCTCCAGCTTACGCACCAGATCGGTCAGACGGCGGGCCTTCTCCTCCAGCTCATGCAGCAGGACGGCAAGGGCTTCCTCATCCTGACGTATCCGGGCCAGCAGCTGCTGCTTCTGCCGCCGGCGCTCGGCCAGTTCCTTCTCCTGCCGCCGGCGCTCGGCCAGCATCCGTTGCTGTTCGGCACGCAGATGCTCCAGTTGGCGCAGCTCGGCCTCGGCCTGCCGACGCTGCTGCCGGTAGGCGGTGAGCAGTTCGCGGTCCCGGTTTACCATGCGGCGAAAGAAGTCGTAATCTTCGGCCATGGTCGCCGGTGAACGGGCGGAAAAGAGCACCTTGAAGAACTGGGATTCTCCACCCTTGTAGAGCGCAATCAACCGTTGCCTGAGCTTCCGCTCGGTCTGCGTCCGGGCATTTTCGGCCTGCTCGACCACCGTTTGCTGCCGGGTGATCTCCTGTTCGAGTCCGGCCAGGCGGCGACGCCCCCGTTCCAGCGTCTGGCGGAGCCGGCCGAGGCGGGTGTCGGTCTCGTGCAGCTGGGCGACCAGGCGCCGCGCCTGCTGCCGCCGCTGCCGCAGCTGCTGCTCGGTGGTGCGGATCTTCTTCCGCACCGTCTCCAACTCGCTGCGAACGGTTCCGGAATCGCGCGCCCCGACCGCGACCGCGGGCAGCAGCCAAACCAGCAGAAACAGCAACGGCAATCCACGGCGGACCATGAGCTTCAGATCCGAACGAACTTGCGCAACGAGACGAGGCTGCCAAGAAAACCGAGGGCGGTCCCGATGCCGACCAGCAGCAGCTGCCAGTCCGGGGGAAGGAAATGGATGCGACTGATTCCGGCGGCCAGCAGCAGGGATCCGAGATCCTGCCGCAGAAAGAGGTTGAACAGGCCGAAACTGGCGACCAGCGCCAGCAGACCGCCCAAAGCTCCCTGCAGGGCGCCTTCGACCAAAAACGGTGTCTTGATGAAAGCGGGCGTACCGCCGACCAGGGCCATCACCTCGAGCTCGTCACGACGTGCATAGAGGGTCAGCTTGATGGTGTTGGCGACGATGAACAGGGCGGCAAAGAGCAGAAAGCCGCCAAGGATCATCCCGGCCGTGCGCAACAGGAGCAGAAAGGCCTCGAACCGCTCCAGCCACTCCTGGCCGTAACGCAAATCGCCGAATCCCGCTTCCGTCCTCAGCCGGGACACCACCTGCTCGATGCCGGCACGGTTGCGAAAGGGTTCTTTCAGCCGGATCTCGAGTGACGCCGGCAAAAAGTCCTCCGGCATCCCGGACAGCAGGTCGGCGTCGTCGCCCAGACGGCGGGCAAAGCGCTGGTAGGCCTGGCGGGGGCTGACGAACCCGACCCCTTCGACCTCGCGCCACGAACGCAGCCGTGTCAGAACCCGGTCGAGCTGCCGGCCGGACGGCTGCCGCTCGAAGTAGGCAACGATCTGGACATCCCGGCTCCAGTGGCGGGTCAACTGCTGCACATTGAGAACGACCAGGGCAAAAAAGGCCAGAATCAGCAGCGCCACCGTCACCGTGCCGACCGCCGCCGCGCAGAGGACGGGGCTCTGCCGCATGTTGCGCAGAGCGCGCACCACCAGGTAGATCAGTCTACGCATCGGCTTTCCCCTCCCTCACGGCATCCGGTCCTCGACCAGGCGCCCCTTGTCGAGAGCCAGAACCCGGCGGGGAAAGCGTTCGATCATGTCACGGTCATGGGTGGCGATCAGCACCGTCGTGCCACGGGCGTTGGCCCCCTTGAAGAGTTCCATCACTTCCCGGGTGTTGTCCGGGTCGAGGTTGCCGGTCGGCTCGTCGGCGATCAGCACCAGCGGGTCGATGACCAGGGCCCGGGCGATGGCCACCCGCTGCTGCTCCCCGCCGGACAACTCCAGCGGATAGCGTTTCATCTTGTGTTCGATGCCGACATGCTTCAAAACCTGGTAGACGCGGTTGGCGACCTCGTAGCGCTTCTTGCCCTGGACCTCGAGGGGAAAGGCCACGTTCTCGAAAACCGTCCGGCTGTGGATCAGCTTGAAATCCTGGAAAACGACGCCGATGCGTCGCCGCATCAGGGCAATGCGCTTGGCCCCCATGCGGGTCAGGTTCTGGCCGTCGATCAGGATCTGGCCGCGGGTCGGTTTCTCGGCGGCATAGAGCAGCTTGAGCAGAGTCGACTTGCCGGCGCCGGAGGGGCCGGTGATGTAGACGAACTCGCCCTTGCCGATCTTGATGGTGACATCCCGCAGGGCCGCACTGTCCTTGCGATACTGTTTGTTCAGGTTGTAGACCTGGATCATCGGTGG
>CAYTVY010000114.1:0-8007 GCA_964441925.1 uncultured Geothermobacter sp. | reverse complement strand
CATCCGGCACAAACCCACTGATTCAGGAGGGAGGAAAAAGGCGGGTTGCGAAAAGGCCGTTATCGGACGGGCGCTTCGGAATGCGCCTCTTCGATAACTTTTCAGGAATCACATCTGAGGCCGTGCTCCGAAGCGTCACCGGGCAGATGGTAACGCACCAGCAACGAGGCGCCCTGCGGCGGTGTCGACCTGAGATGGGCCCGGAAGGTCGCTTCCCGCACACCACCGCGTCGTGAGGCATAGGAGCCGACCTTGCCCTGCACCAGCTCGGTCGATCCATCCGGTTCACACACCCTGACATCGACATGGCCGGGCAGCTTGAACTCGTGCAGTTGCCGCAGCCGGCCGGCGACGAACGTCCCTCCGGCACCTTCGAACACGGCCACCCCGCTGATCCGGGCGGAATCCGCACCACGCACATCGATCACCAGATCCCGGCGCTGGACGGCAGGCTGGCCGCCGACACATGCCGTCAGCCCCAGCAACAGCAGCGAACATCCCCACACCCTCTTTTTCGCAGACTTCATGTTTCCATTCTTTCCTGACCCGGCCGGGCGCGGAACACGACCCAGGGCCGTGAGTTTCACGTCTGGGGAATGGCCGCCAGTATCTCTTCGATCTTTCGCCGGCTGTTCAGTGACAGGTTCTTTTTCGGCAATGTCTGCAGAAAATCGTCCCGGCGCTGCTTGATGTCGACGATTTTCCGGGTGGCTTCCCGCCGCCCCCAGGAGCGCCCGGCGGCGGCTCTTTCCCGCAGCGCCTGCCGGTATTCGGCGACCAGTTTCCGGGCCTCACCCGCAAGCTCTTCGAATCTCTTCCGGGGAGAAGAGGACACCGGCTCTTCGCGGTCTTCCTCCCGCTGTTCGATCACGGCGCCTCCCCGGGCAGGAACCAGGCTGAAACCTCCGCCGCTTCCCGATGCCCCCAACGCCAGCGGCTGACAGCCGACAAAACCCTGCGTCGGGTCATTGGTGAAAACAACGGTCCCCTCCGGCGTCCGGCAACGAAAGACTTCGGCCCGCGCAGGAAGCGAGCCCCCTGCAACCATCGTCATCATACACAAGACCGTCCCCGCCACCCGGGGATCCAACCACTCTCTTCTCATCCGGGACCTCCCCTTCTCCGAGGACTCCGTGCCATTGCTGCGCCCTGAACGCCGGCGCCCCTCCGGTCGCGGCATCCCCGGTCTCCTCCGTTGCCGGAAGAGACCGGGGACCGGCCGGGCCTAGATCGCCCCCTCGCCGCGTTCGCCGGTGCTGATGCGCACCGCCATGTCGATCGTGCTCACATAGATTTTACCATCTCCCTTGAGCCCGGTGTGGGCGGCTTTCTCGATCAGGGAGACGACCTCTTCGACCAGAGCGTCACAGCAGAGAATCTCCAGCTTCAACCCCGGCCGGTAGTTGATCAGATCATCACCGCCGCCCTTTTTCCAGCCGACGCCGACGCCCCGGGTTTCGATGATGGTCATTCCTGTCAGTCCCGGCACCTTGCGCAGGGCCCGGGTCACGTCGGACAGCTTGTGCCGTTTGATGTAGGCGCGGATCTCTTTCATGGAGCCTCCTTTTCCACCTTGATGGCGAACCACTTGTAAAGGGCCGGCACGACCAGCAGGGTCAGCAGGGTCGAGGTCACCAGCCCACCGATGACGACCGTCGCCAGTGGCCTCTGCACCTCGCTGCCGGTCCCCGAGGCCAGGGCCATCGGCACCAGGCCGAGGCCGGCGGCGGTCGCGGTCATGATCACCGGCCGCAGACGCAGACAGGCCCCTTCGACCGCCGCCTGCATGACTTCGACACCGTTGCGCAGCAGCTGGTTGATGTAGGTCACCAGCACCATGCCGTTGGCCAGGGCGATACCGAACAGGGCGATGAAACCGACCGAGGCCGGCACCGAAAGGTTCTGTCCGGTCAGCCAGAGCCCGATTACCCCGCCGACCAGGGCGAGCGGAATATTGAGAAAGATGAGCATCGAATTGCGCAACGAGTTGAACGAGGAATAAAGCAGCAGGAAGACGATCAGCAACGTCACCGGCACCACCAGCATCAGCCGCTTGTTGGCCTCCTGCTGCAGCTCGAACTGACCACCCCAGTTGACCAGGTAGCCGGGCGGCAGCTGCACCTTTTCGGCGATGGCCCGCTGACCGTCAGCAACGAACGACCCGATGTCACGTCCCCGCACGTTGCACTGGACGGTGATGAAGCGCTGGTTGTTCTCGCGGGTGATCTGCCGCGGCCCGACGATCTCCTCGATCTGTGCCAGCTGGTCGAGTGGCACCTTCGCCCCGCCCGGTGCCGAAACCAGGATGTGGCGGATCGCCTCGGCACTGCCGCGGCTCTCCGGCGTGAAGCGTACATAGATGTCGAAGCGGCGGATGCCCTCGAAGATCTGCCCCGCCTCCTCACCGCCGACGGCGGTACGGATGATGTCCTGCACATCCTCGACATTGATGCCGTAACGGGCGATCGCCTTGCGGTCGACCCGGATCAGCAGCTGTGGCGTCCCGGTGACCTGGTCCTTCTGCACGTCGGCGGCGCCGGGGATCTCGCGAATGACCGCCTCGATCTCCGCCGCCTTCTGTTTGAGCACCTCCATGTCGTCGCCGAAGATCTTGATCGCCAGTTCCGCCTTGGTGCCGGTCAGCAGCTCGTCCACCGCCGCGGCGATCGGCTGGGTGACGTTGAACTGTGCGCCGGGAAAGTCCTCGAGGAATTCGCCGATGGCGGCATACAGCTCTTCCGGCGTCTCCGCCGAAGTCCATTCCTCCTGCGGTTTCAGGGCGACAAAAGACTCGGCGCTGTTGATCGGGTCGGCATGCGCCCCGACCTCGCCCCGGCCGACACGGGTGACGATCCGGGTCACTTCGGGAAACTTCTCCATCAGCCGGCGTTCGAAACGCCCCATGGTCTTCTTCGCCTCGTCGAGGGAGATGGAGGGCGCCATGGTCGCCCGGATCAGCAGGTCACCCTCGTTGAGCCGGGGAACGAACTCCGAACCGAGGCGGGTGAACAGCAGGATGCCGACCGCCAGCAGGGTCACCGACAGGGCGATCGGGATCACCGGCCGCCGGACGAAGAAGCTGACCAGCGGCCGATAGACCGCCAGCATCCAGCGGACGACCAGCAGTTCCTGATGTTCGCCGCCCTTTTTCTTCTTCGGCCGCCGCATCAGCAGACTGCTGAGCACCGGCGCCAGCACCACGGTAAACACCAGCGAGCCGAAGATGGCGAAGGCCATGGTCTGCGCCAGCGGCCGGAAGGTCTTGCCTTCGACCCCCTGCAGGGTGAACAGCGGCAGAAAGACGATGACGATGATCAGCAGCGAAAAGATGATCGGTCGGGCCACCTCGACGCTGGCCCGCAGGACGATCTGGCGCATCGGTTCGTCCGGATCGGCCTCGTGCAGGTGCCGGTCGACGTTTTCGATCATCACCACCGAGCCGTCGACCAGCAGGCCGAGGGCGATGGCCAGACCACCCAGAGACATCAGGTTGGCCGACACCCCGAAGTAGTTCATCAGTAAGAAGGCGAAGGCCAGCGAGAAGGGAATCGAGGCCAGCACCACGGCGCTCGGCCGGATGCCGCCGAGCATCAGCAGCTGGATGAAGACGATCAGCACCACCGCCTCGAACAGCGCCTTGGTCACCGTCCGCACACACTTGGCCACCAGGGTGGCCTGGTCATAGTAGGGAACGATCTTGATCCCTTCGGGCAGAACCTTGTTGATCTTCGCGATCTTCGCCTTGACGGCGCTGATCACCTGCGAGGTGTTGGTGCCGATCAGCTTCAGCACCATGCCGACGATCGCCTCGCCCTTGCCGTCCATGGTGGCCAGGCCGCGCCGTATCTCGCCGCCGATGACGATGTCGGCGACCTGGTCGAGATAGACCGGGGTGCCGTCCTTGACCTTGAGCACGATCTTGTCCAGGTCGTCCAGCTTCTCCGCCAGGCCGACGGAGCGGACGATGTACTCCTCGGAATTCTTCACCAGAAACTGGGCGCCGACGTTGGAGTTGTTGGCGCGGATGGTTTCGACCACATCCTCCAGGGTCAGATCGTAACGCAGCAGGTCCGCCGGGCGGATCTGCACCTGAAACTGCTTGACCTCGCCGCCCAGCGAGAGCACCTCGGTCACCCCGGGAACGGTCTGGATGTTGAACTTGATCAGCCAGTCCTGGATTTCGCGCATCTCTTCCGGTGTGCGCTTACCCGTCTCGTCTTCGACGACGTAGAAGAGGATCTGCCCCAGGCCCGTGGTGATCGGCCCCATCTCCGGTTCGCCAAATCCCTCGGGAATCTCTTCCCGCGCCAGCTGCAACCGCTCGCCGACCAGCTGACGGGCGAAGTAGATGTCGGTGCCGTCCTCGAAATAGATGTTGACCACCGACAGGCCGAAGTTGGAGACTGAACGGATCTCCTTCAGGTTCGGCAGACCGTTCATCGCCACTTCGACCGGATAGGTGACGTATTTTTCCACCTCTTCCGGGGCCAGCCCCTGGGTTTCAGTGAAGACCTGTACCAGCGCCGGGGTGACGTCCGGAAAGGCGTCGACCGGCAATTGCTTATAGCTGTACCAGCCTGCGCCGAGAACCAGAATTCCCAGCACGCTCATCAGCAGGCGGCTCTGCAGCACCATACGTATGATTTTTTCCATGCCGACACCTCCGCCTAATGTCCGTGGCCACCACCGAAAGCCCCCTTCGAAAGCTGCGCCTTGAGGGTGAAAGCTCCGGTACTGACGTACTTTTCGCCGGCCTTCAGGCCGTCGACGATCTCCACCTGCAGTCCGTTCTGCCGGCCGATGGTCACCGGCCGCGGCTTGAAGCCGTCCTCATCCAGAACGAAGACCACCGTCTTGCCCTCCAGGGTCTGCAGCGCACTCTTCGGCACCAGCAACGGCACCTCGGTGCTGTCCGTCGCCACCCGGGCGGTGATGAACATGCCGGGACGCAAATCCCCGTTCGGATTCGGCAACACCGCCCGCGCCAGGGCGGTCCGGGTCTCCTCACCGACCAGGGGGCCGACATAGGACAGCGTCCCGGTCACCGGCGGGAGACCATGGCCGAGCTCGATCACCACCTTCTGGCCCTTGCGCACCTTGACCAGATCCTTCTGGTAGACGTTGATGTCGACCCAGACGGTGCTCAGGTCGGCGACCACGAACGCTTCCGAGGTGTTACTCAGGGCTTCGCCCAGAGAGATGTGCTTCTGGATCACCGTACCGTCGAACGGCGCCCGGATCTCGTACCGGGTGTAGGTCTGTTCGGAATGCTTCGGCAGCTTCTCCAGGTAGACCTCGGACATCCCCAGGGCATGCAGCTTCTGCTCCGCCGAACGCAGGTTGATCCGGGCCTCGGCCAGGGCCTGCTTGGCGCTGAGGTATTCCTGTTCCGCCGAAATCTTCTTCTTCCAGAGCCGTTCTTCGCGTTTGAAGTTGGCCTGTGCCAGCGCCAGCCGCTCGCGGGAAGCCAGGTATTCGGCCTTGGCGTCGGCCAGCTCCCGGCTTTCGAGAACCGCCATCACCTCGCCGGCCCTGACCTGGTCGCCGAGCTTTTTCCGCACTTCACGGACAATTCCCGGAACCCGCGGCACCACGTGTGCCTGGCGGTCGGCATTGATGACGATCTCTCCCGGCAGATCGACGTAGGTGTCCAGCCGGCCGGGTCCGGCCTGCCGGACGACGACGCCGAACTCCTTCAGTTCGGCGTCGGACAGCCGCACGACGCCCTCGTCATGACCTTCGCCGCCTCCTTCTTCCGCATGGGCGGCCGTGCCGCCATGGTCTTCGGCCATCGCGGCAACGGGCAGACAGGTCAGCCCCAGAGCCAGCAGAATCGTCGCCGGCAAACAGGTTTTGTTTCCAAAAACACGCATGATCATTCTCTTGACCTCATTCGTTGGTGTTGGCATTGGTGGTGACTTTCGTCAGGGAGCGGGCGATCAGACGCTCGATATCCGCTCTGGCCTTGTGATAGTTGGCCAGGGCATCCACGTACTGACCACGAATCTCGAACAGGGTCCGCTGGGTGTCGACCATCTCGATAAAACCGAATTTACCCTCCCGGTAACCGAAATTGGCCGCTTCGAAGGCCTGTTCGGCCCCGGGAAGCAGCTCATCCTCGAGCACCTGCAGTTCGTCATAGGCGCTCTTGAGTTCCTGGTAGGTCTTCGCCAGTTCCGCCCTGAGTCTGGCCTTGGCCGCCTGCTGTTCGCGCAACGTGCGGTAGTACTCGGCAACGGCCCGTTTGCGCCCCCCCTGATTGCGGTCGAACAGCATCAGGGGAAATTCCATGATCGCCACCAGGGCATTGTCGTTGGTTTCCTGAAAATTCCGCACCCCGACACTGAGCGTCAGGTCGGGAACCGCTTCCGCCTCGGCCAGACTGCGTTCGGCCTTTCTCCGTTCCAGCTCGGCCGTCCAGCGGGCCAGGTCGGGGTTCCGGTCGATATTCGCCAGCAGCCGCTCGAAGGGCGGCAGTCCGGGAATCGGCTTCAGCGGCTCGGTCGCCCGGCCGAACCGGGCATCACCGCCCCAGAACGAGGCCAGCACCTTGCGCGCGGCTTCCAGCTGCTTGCGGGCCCTGCTGTTTTCCAGCCGGGTGGCGGACAGCTCCACCGTGGCCCGGGTCAGTTCCAGGGGCGAGACCTTGCCCGCCTCCACCCGTTCACGAACGGCGCGATGGATGGCGCTGGCCAGCTCGGTCAGCACCCGGGTCTGTTCGACCCGCTGCTGGGCGGCGACCACATCGATATAGGCCTTGGTCGCCGCCGTCAGGATGTCAAGCCGCTTCGCTTCGTGGTCCCAGGCGCTCAACTGGCGCTCGAGACCGGCGATACGCTGCCTCTTGCCCCTTTTGCCGCCCAGTTCAACCAGCTGGCTGACGGAAAGCGTCGTTTCGGCGGCGTCATAGCCGCGCATATCGTTCTGGCCGGCAAAATTTTCCGCTTCGAAGGAAAATTCGGGATTCGGCAGCAGCCCGGCCTGCAGTTCCTCGCCGGATCGGGCCTCGATTTCCCAGGCCGAAGCGGCCAGTTCGGCGTTGTAGCGCATGGTCAGTTTCAGCGCCTGCTCCAGGCTCAGGTCGCCCTCCGGGTCGGGGACGGTGGCGGGACGCTCGGCGCCTTCCTCCCCGGCTGGCTGATAAACGGGGTAGCTCTGTCCCAGGGGGCTGCGCATGCCATCCGTCTCTTTGGCCGCAACCGGCACGGCAAGCAGGACGAGAAGCACAGGTCCCCACAAGACTATGCTGCGAACGAACATAGACTGCTCCTATCTGCCCGTCTGGATCTTTGCGGCCGGAACCACCGGCCGGACGGGCCTGGTTGATTTGACTATCGCGGGATGAAAACGACTCCGGCGCCGTCGGTCAGCAAACGGGCACCGGCAACAGGACTCCACCCGAAAGCGGAGAAGAAAAAGGGATCAATGCCGCAAAACGACGGTTTTCAGAGCAACGAGCGCAAGCCGGGGCTGGGCGGGGGCCGGCAGCTGCCACCCCGCCCCGGACGGTGACGGGAACGGAAAGGTGAACGACCAGCGGAACGTGCTGTCGGACACCAGCGGCGAAGGGAGTTCTTCGGAGGGTGACAACGTCCGCTGATAGGCCAAAAAGTCGGGGGCGAAATCGCGGCAGAAACTGCTGAGCTGCGGCTGGCCCGGCCACAGGGGGCGACAATCCGTCTGCCCCTGCTCGGTCAGGCAGCCGCTTCCCGTCCGCATCTCGAGATGGTTGCGTCCGTCCGGATCCGTACAGAAGACCGCGCCATGCGCCTGCCCGTGCCAAAGCAGCAGGTAGGCGAACAGGGCCAGCCAGGCCATTATTTTACGGGAACCCAGACCAATCATGCACTCTTCTCGATCCTGCCCCGGCAGGGCGTGCCGCTTTCGCGGCACGCCCTCTCCAAAGGCGTACGCTGTCCGATCAAAATATAACCATTCCCGTTTTTTATCAACCCCCGCCGTAGGAATGCAGTCCCGACAGCACCAGGTTGACTCCCAGGTAGCAGA
>CAYTVY010000113.1:5452-8070 GCA_964441925.1 uncultured Geothermobacter sp. | reverse complement strand
ACTTTCGACGCCGGCGGCTATCGGCTAGAATGAACCCTTCATTTTCGGATTCAGGAGTGTTGCCCATGTCTGCCGTTCACCGCTCGGTCTGTCCCTACGACTGTCCCGATGCCTGCGGCCTGCTGGTCGAGGTCGAGAACGGCCGGGTTGTCGGCGTGCGGGGCGATCCGGAGCATCCCTTCACCCGCGGTGTGCTCTGCGGCAAGATGCGGCACTACGAGCGTACCGTCCATTCGCCGCGGCGTCTGACCGAACCGCTGCTGCGGGTCGGACCGAAGGGGGAGGGAGCCTTTCGGCCGATCGGCTGGGACGAGGCGATCGCGCGTATCGCCGAACGCTGGCAGGCGATCATCGCCGCGTCCGGTCCCGAGGCGATCCTGCCCTATTCCTATGCCGGCACCATGGGGCTGCTGCAGCGCAACGCCCTGATTCCCTTCTTTGCCAGGATGGGCGCCTCGAAACTCGAACGGGGCATCTGCACCCCGGCCAAGGACGCCGGCTGGCAGGCGGTGATGGGCGACACGCCGGCACCGCGTCCGCAACAGGTTCTCGATTCCGACCTGGTGATCCTCTGGAGCAGCAACGCCGCCGCCACCAACCTGCATTTCTATCGTCTGGCACAGCAGGCGCGAAAGAAGGGCGCGCGGGTCTGGCTGATCGATCTCTACCGCACCGACAGCTGCGCGGTTGCCGATGAGATCTTCTGCGTCAGGCCGGGCAGCGACGGGGCACTGGCGCTGGGGCTGATGCACCTGCTGGTGCGTGACGGCTGCTGCGACGAGACCTTTTTGCGTCAAAATGTGCGGGGTTTTTCCGAACTCAGAGAACGGGTGCTGCCCGACTACCCACCCGAACGGGTCAGCGAACTGACCGGGATTGCCGTTGCCCGCCTGGAGAGGATGGCCCGCGATTTCGGCAGTGCCCGGGCGCCCTTCATCAGTCTGGGCGGAGGGGTGGCCCGTTACCGCAACGGCGCCATGAACGTGCGCTGCATCGTCACCCTGCCGGCGCTGACCGGTGCCTGGGCGCGCGGTGGCGGCTGTTTCGTCGGCACCAGCACCGGGGCCGCCTTTCCGATGGCGAAGGTCACCCGCCCGGAGTTGCAGCGCGGCACCCCCCGCATCATCAACATGAGCCGGCTCGGTGACGCCCTGACCCGGCTGGACGATCCCCCCGTCCGTTCCCTCTACGTCAGCCACAGCAATCCCGCCGCCGTCGCTCCCGACCAGAACCGGGTGCTGGCGGGACTGGCCCGCGAGGATCTGTTCACTGTGGTGCACGAGCGGTTTCTCACCGACAGCGCCCGTTATGCCGACATCCTGCTGCCGGCGACCAGCTCGCTGGAACATGCCGACATCTACCGGTCCTACGGCTGCTATTGTGTGCAGCGGACCCGGGCACTGATCCCCCCCGTCGGGAAGGCGAAGTCGAACCGCCAGGTGATCGCCCTGCTGGCCGAAGCCATGGGCTACGAGGAAGAGATCTTCTTCAGGGATGAGGAGGAGTTGATCACCGAACTGCTGGCCGATCCCAACGACTGGTGGCGTGGTGTCGATTTCGAGACCCTGAAGGCGGGCCGCGCGGTCGAGCTGAACCCGCCGGGGAAGGGGAGGATCCTGACGCCGTCCGGACACATCGAGATTTTCAATCCCCGCCTCGACGAGACCCTGCCTCGCCACCTGGAATACGAGGCCGGCCCCTGGCCGCTGCAGCTGGTGACCGCGCCGGCGATGAAGACGCTCAATTCAACCTTTTTCGAGCGCGACGACCTGCGTGGCCGGGCCATGAGTCTGCGGGTTCACCCCGAAGAGGGCCGGCGGCGGGGCCTTGCCGACGGCTCCGTCGTGGTGGCCTGCAACGACCTCGGCGAAGTTCCCTTCGTGCTGCAGCTGGATGACCGGGTGCCGCCGGGGTTGGCAGTGGCCGAGGGTGTCTGGTGGCGCGCGTTCGCGCCAGGTGAACGCAACGTCAACGCCCTGACCGCCCAGCGGCTCACCGACCTCGGCGGTGGCAGCACCTTTTACGACAACCGGATCGATCTCCGCCCGGCCTGAAGGAACTGGCGAAAACGGGCGGGAGGGAGGCTGACGTGA
Organism: uncultured Geothermobacter sp.; assembly: GCA_964441925.1. Classification (GTDB taxonomy): domain Bacteria; phylum Desulfobacterota; class Desulfuromonadia; order Desulfuromonadales; family Geothermobacteraceae; genus Geothermobacter. The sequence continues at coordinate 5,977 of CAYTVY010000113.1, read as the reverse complement.
AAAAGCCCGCGGAGCGAAGGGCTCCGCGGGCCATGACCGGCATGCCGGCCGGGAGGGGGGGCGCTACTTGGCCGCCTGCTCCTCGGCGTTTTTCTGGGCCTGGGTCAGGCGTCCTTTCCAGGTCTTCGGACGGGTCTTGCCTGTTGTCCCGCGCCAGATCTTGCCCCGTTTGCTTCTGCGATCTCCTTTGCCCATGGCTGAATCCTCCTTCGAACGTTTTGCGGGTTCCAACGACGATTCGTCTTGGGGAAAAGCACTTCTGATTTAGTTGGTGGGAGCGGCTTTGTCAAGGGGAAGCTGAATCCGGCACATGCACTCCTGGCCCACCATGGGGCACCCCGGATTCAGGGATTCAGGGTGGCGGCAGGCGCGGAATCGCCCTATGATGGATCGGGCTTCCGCTGGGGGCAGCCGCTGTCTCGGGCAAGGATTGAGTATGCTGCAGACCTGTTTCAAACTGTATGGCGCCGCCTTTTTCTGGGGCGGCACCTTCGTCGCCGGTCGACTTCTCGGGAAGGAAGTCAC
>CAYTVY010000113.1:0-5352 GCA_964441925.1 uncultured Geothermobacter sp. | reverse complement strand
CGGGGCCCTGGCGGAAACGGTCCGGCTGACCGCGGCCGACTGGCTGGCGATCGGCTATCTCGGGCTGTTCGGTACCGTTCTCGGGTTTCTGTGGTATTTTCAGGGCATTCAGGCGCTCGGACCGGCACGGGCGGCGGTTTTCATCAATTTCGTGCCGGTCAATGGCGTGCTGCTGGCGGTTCTTTTTCTTGACGAGACCCTGAGTCCCGCCCTGCTGGGTGGCGGAATGCTGGTCCTGCTGGGAGCCTGGCTGGCCATTGCACCACCCCGGCGGACTCCTGCGACGGCGAAGACCCTTGACAGTGACCCGTCCTGACAGAACGGAGCAGGCTCCCTGCCTGCTGCTGGTCCGCCAGGTGGCGCCCGATCATCCCGGGCTCGACCGGTTGCTGCAGCAGTGCCGGTACGAGGCGGGGCTGGATCCCTATGTCACCCGCCAGCGGCTGGTCGGCTGGGCTTTCGGCCTGGTCGAACGTGGCCCGCGACAGCGGCTGGAGAGGACGGCCGCCCTGCTGGCCGCCGCCGGGCTGCGGTGCTGGCTGGTGGCCAAGCCCGGTGATGCGGCCGACGTCGATCGGCTGCGGGCCATCGAAGCCGGTCGGGAGTCCCTGGTGCTCGCCGGGCGCCGGGGCACGGTCCGGGTCGATGACCGGGTGAATGTCCTGGCGGTGCTGGGCGATCTGTCCGGCCGGCTGGCCCGGCGCCAGCTCAAGCAGCTGATGGCGGCCAGGATCTACCAGGGGGTCAGCCGGACCGGAGGGATGGAGACCGGGGAAAAGCTGAAGACCGTCTGGCAGGGAGCGCCGCTGCTCGATCTGCATCTGTTCGATGACCGGGGACGGCCGTTCCGGGTGCTGCGGGTGCGGCCCGGCGGTTTCAACCCCGCCGGCCTGGGGGCGTGGCGCCAGCCGGGGGCGGCCGGCAACATGCAGGCGCTGCTGAAACTGGTCCGGCAACGGGCCCGCCGGTTCGTTCTGGACGTCGATTTCGGTCTGGCCCAGATTCCGGGCTGTCATCCCGCCGATCCGCAGGAACGGGACGACTGGCGGCAGGTCAATGCCCGGCGTCTGCTCGCCTACGGCCGGCTACGGGGGGCCATCCTCACTTCCCGGCCGGTCTCCGCCGGCCGGGAACAGGATGCCGGCCGGGGGGAAGCCGTGCCGGCGGCCGTCGGCGCGGCTCTTGCGGCGGCCGAAGAACAGGCCGGCTCCCCGGTTGCCGGACCGTCCGTGGTGCGACGGGCCGGCGAAGACGACAGGGCCGCCCCCTCCGAACCACTGCCGCCTCCGCCGGAGGCAACCCGCGGTTCCCGGGACATCTTCGCTGGCGGCCGGCTGTTCGGTCTGGCGCTGTTCGGTTGGGGGGTACTGGCCGGGATGGCCCTTTCCGAAGGGACGGCCGGGGGCTTTCTGCGCCGCTACGGGTTCGACAATGGCCTGCTCCCCGCCCTGCTGGCCGTCATCCTGCTGGCGGCCGGGCTGCGCAGCCTGCGGCTGAAGCGGCTCATCGAGAACACCCCGACCAGCCGGATCCGTTCCCTGGCCATGGGGCTGGTCGAGCTGCACGGCCGGGCGCGGCGCGCCTATGCCCTGGTCGCCCCCATGACCCAGACGCCCTGTGTCTGGTACCGGGTGCGCCGCTACCGACGGCGGCGCAATCCGAGAAACAACCAGTCGGTCTGGCAGCTGACGGGTGTGCAGGACAGCGGCCACGTTCCTTTTCTGCTCGATGACGGCACCGGCCTGGTGCGGGTCGAACCGGGAGGGGCCCAGGTTCGGGCCGGCCGGCGGGAAGAGGGTTTCCCGGGGCAGGGCAACATCCTGCTGGAGCGCACGGCGGCCGTCGATGTCGACGAGAAATGGGTCGAGGAGCGCATCGACGAGGGAACCCGGCTCTATGTTCTCGGTTCGGCGGCGCCCCTGCGTGCCGCCCGGCAGCCCCTGCGGGAACGCCTGATCGCGCGTCTGCGCCGGATCAAGAGCGATCCGTCCCAGATGCGGCGGTTCGATCTCGACGGGGACGGCCGGGTCGACGAACAGGAGTGGCAGGAGGCCCGCACGCGCGTCGAACGTGAACTGCTCGAAGAGAGCCTGGCCGCGGGGACGGCGCCGAACCGCCTGAAGGCGGTGATCGGCCGCGGCCAGCGGCGCGGTCTTCCCTTCGTCATTGCCGAAACGCCCAGCGAGGCCCGCCTGACCCGCGGACTGGCCTGGCGGGGCTACGGCCTGGTGGCGGCGGCGGGCGGGGTGTTCGTCTGGGTCCTCGGCCTCTGGGCGGGGTGAGGCCCGGCGGGGCGTCTCATCGTCGCCGGCGGTCTCTGCCGCGCAAAAGACGTGGCTGCCCGCATGATGCTGTGCTAATCTTGCCCCGTTGAACCGACAAGGGCCCGAAAGGGCGGGGAGGTGCCATGACCGGCTGGATCGTACTGGGGGTGCTGGGATTCGTCGTTCTGCTGCTGGTGTTCTGGGCCATCGGGGTCTACAACGGCCTGGTGGCCATGCGCAACAACATCGACAAGGCCTGGAGCAACATCGACGTGCTGCTCAAGCAGCGCTATGACGAACTGCCGAAGCTGATCGAGGTCTGCAAGGGCTACATGCAGCACGAGCGCGAGACGCTCGAGGCGGTGATCCGGGCGCGGTCGCTGGTCGGCGGCGCCCGCGGCGAGCAGGAGCGGCTGCAGGCCCAGAACCTGCTGACCGACACCCTCAAGTCGCTGTTCATGGTGGCGGAGCGCTATCCCGAGCTGAAGGCCGACAAGGTCTTCCGGCAGCTTGCGGCCCGCATCAGCGAGCTCGAGGAGCAGATCGCCGACCGGCGCGAGCTGTTCAACGAGACGGTCAACCTCTACAATATCCGTCTCGAGCAGTTCCCCGACCTGCTGATCGCCCGGATGTTCGGATTCACCGGCCGCCGGCTCTGGCGGATCGATCCGGAACACCGCCGGGACGTCGAGGTCCGTTTCCAGCAGTCGTAGACCGTGGGCAGCGAAAAAACGAGAACGCCCCCGCGCCGCTTGCGGCGCGGGGGCGTTTCTCTTTTTGGGGGGATGAAATCCTCAGTCGGAGAGGCCGTCCTTCTCCAGGCTCTCGACCCCGGAGAAGGACTCGTTGAAGATCTCCAGCAGCTCCAGGTTCTGCTTGGAGATCATCATCGCGTTGCCGATGATGCCGTAGTAGAGGATGCTCAGCCGGGTCTTCGAGCTGTTGTCCTTGATCCGCTCGACCTGTTTCTCGTTCAGCTCGGCCGCCAGCTGGCGGAGCTGGTGGTCCTTCTCCTCGATGGCGTCCAGCTCGGCGATGCGGCCCCGGCTGATCAGTTCGGCGACATCGAGCAGGATGGCCCGGATCTGCTCCCGCACCTGCTGCAGCTCGGCGATCTGTTCCGGCAGCAGTCCCTTGTGCTGGTTACCGACGTGGGTGTAGGCCCGCAGGACGATGTCGCGGTGCCCGTCGGTCAGTTTCTGCAGCCGGCGCACCGTCTGCGCGTACTTGTGACTGACCTTCTTGCCGTTCTGGGCCAGCACCCGCATCGCCTTGAAGATGTTGGCACTGATGATGTTCGACCAGTTCTGGAACTGCTGCAGCTTCTTGCGCTCGTAGCCGATCCGGTCGAAGTTGCCCCTGAACAGGGCCTCGAGCGTGGTGTCGAGGGAATCGGCCAGCTCGCGCAGCAGCAGGCTCATGTGGCCGAAGGTGGTGGCGATGGCGGTATCGGCGTCCTCGACCGATTCGAGGTTGAAGATCTCCTGTTTCTTGGTGGCCTCTTCCAGCTGGCGGTGCTTGCGGTGGGCGTTGACGATCAGCAGGGCGGCAACCGCCAGCAGCAGAACGACCCCCACCGCCTTGGCGTAGAAGATCACCAGGGCGAAGGTGGCGGCGAAGGTGGCGGCGATCACCGCGGTCATGAACCAGCCGCCGATGACGGTGAGAACCCCGGTGACCCGGTAGACGGCGCTTTCCCGGCCCCAGGCCCGGTCGGCGAACGAGGTGCCCATGGCGACCATGAAGGTGACGTAGGTGGTCGACAGCGGCAGCTTGTTGGCGGTGGCGTAGGAGATCACCGCGCTGGCGACCATCAGGTTGACCGCGGCGCGGATCAGGTCGAAGGAGGGCCGCTGGCCGCCGTGTCCCTGCTCCAGGGTCTTCTGGGTGACATCGAAGCGGCTGCCGATCCAGTTGCGCAGGGGCGCGGGAACCAGAACCCGCAGGCTGTCGAAGAAGTAGAGCACCAGGCGGACGATGGCCCGCGACAGGCCGACCGACTCGAAGCGCTCGACCCCCTCCTCCTGCTGGCTCAGCTGCAGGGTGGTTTCGGTGACGGTGCGGGCCTTGCGCGAGAAGATCAGGGTCAGGACCATGATCAGGCCGGCGACCATCAGGTAGGCGGTCTCCGAGGGAACCTTGCCCGTCAGGGCGCTCATGGTGGCATGCAGCGGATCGCTGGTGGCCAGGGCCGCCTTGTAGGCATGCAGGCCGGCCATGGGCACGCCGATGAAGTTGACCAGGTCGTTGGCGGCGAAGGCCAGGGCCAGGGCGAAGGTGCCGATCAGGATGATCGGCTTGAGAATGTTGACCCCGATGGTCTGCAGGATCTGCAGCACGACCGCCGAGACGACGAACATGCAGCCGAGGATCAGGGGGGCGTGCCCCTTGATCCAGAGGAGAGTCTCCCTGGTCATGAAGGTGGCGCCCTTGGCCCCCTTGATCAGGATGAAGTAGGTGATGAAGGCCATAGCGACCCCGCCCCACAGGGCGCCGTAGCGCTTCAGGCGCCGCTGGTAGTCGAAGGTGAACAGCAGGCGGGTGAAAAACTGGCCGAGCATGCCGCAGATGAAGGCGACGGCGACCGAGAAGAGGATGCCCATGATGATGGCGATCGCCTTGGCCGAGTTGATGTACTGGCCGATGGTGGCCAGGCTGTCGCCGTTGCCGATGATTTTGAGGACGGAGACCATCACCGCGGCGCCGAGCAGCTCGAAGACCACCGAGACGGTGGTGGAGGTCGGCAGACCGTAGGTGTTGAACAGATCGAGCAGGATGATGTCGCTGATCATCACCGCCAGGAAGATGGTCAGCAGTTCCGGCATGGTGAAGAACTCGGGATGGAAGATCCCCTTGCGCGCCACTTCCATCATGCCGCTGGAGAAGAGCACGCCGCAGAACAGGCCGACGGCGGCCACGCCGATGATGGCCCGGCGCGAGGCCACCCGGGCACCGATCGGGGCGTTGAGAAAGTTGACCGCGTCGTTGCTGACCCCGACCACCAGGTCGAGGGCGGCGATGATGATCAGGATGCCTACACCCACGGAGAAGAGTTCGATGCTCATCGATTGATTCCTTGTCCGTCTGT
>CAYTVY010000112.1:0-8253 GCA_964441925.1 uncultured Geothermobacter sp. | reverse complement strand
GCGGAAACGGCGGACTTTCTCGCCGAACTCGACCGGCACCGGCAGGCGGTGGCCCGGCTTTTTCACGGCCTGTTCCACAGCAGCGACAAGCGGCTGGAAGAGGATATCGCTCCGGAGATCGCCGTCTTTCTCGACGCCGAGACCGATCCCGACTATCTGAAGGATCTGCTCGAAGAACGCGGCTTCGCCAATCCGGACGCCGCCCTGGAGGCGATCCAGACCCTGCTGCACGGCCCACCGCACAATCCGCTGTCGACCCGCTCGCGCCGGCATCTGCAGAAACTGGCGCCCCTCTTTTTACAGGCCGTCTTCGATTCACCGGAACCGGACATGGCGCTGGTCAATCTCGAACGCTTCGTCCTCGCCCTGCGGGCCCGGGCCACCTTCTTCTCCCTGCTGGTGGAAAACCGGCAGATCGTCAAGGTGCTCATCGACCTGTTCGCCACCAGCCAGTTCCTGTCGCGCATCTTCATCCAGAGCCCGCAGGTCCTCGACAGTCTGGTGACCCGCTCGCACCAGGCGGGAACCAAATCCCTGGAGGATTTCCGCCGGGAACTGGGCGAGCAGCTGGCCCTGTCCGGCAGTTACGAGGAGCGGCTCGATGTCCTGCGGCGATTCCGCAAGGAGGAGTTCCTGCGCATCGCCCTGGACGACATCCACGGCCAGACCCCGCAGGGGCAGATCGCCCGCCAGCTTTCCGACCTGGCCGAAGCCTGTCTCGAGGCGGCGGTCGACCTGGCCCGCCGGGAACTGCTGCCGCGCTACGGGCGGCCCGTCCGCGCCGACGGCCGGCCGGCCGGCTTCGCCATTCTCGGCATGGGCAAGCTGGGGGGACGCGAACTCAACTACCATTCCGATCTCGACCTGATCTTCGTCTATGACGGCGACGGCGAAACCACCCCGGCCGAGGAAACCGCCCCGGACCGCTTCCGGCGGCAGAGCAACCGGGAGTACTTCGCCCGCCTGGCCCAGCGCATCATCTCGGTTCTGACCCTGGTGACCACCGAAGGCAAGGTCTATGAGATCGACACCCGTTTGCGGCCCTCGGGCAACCAGGGTCCCCTGGTCACCAGCCTGGAGGCCTTCGAGCGTTACCATCAGGAATCGGCCCAGCTCTGGGAACGGCAGGCCCTGACCAAGGCCCGGCCGCTGGCCGGGCCGCCGGAGCTGCGGCAACGGCTCGAACATCTGGTCCATCAGATCACCTATCAGCAGCCGTTGCCGCCGAACGCAAGCGATGAGATCCGTCGACTGCGCAACCGGATGGAGGTCGAGATCGCCCGCGAAGACCACAGTCACTTCAACATCAAGACCGGCCGCGGCGGCATGGTCGACGTCGAGTTTCTCTGCCAGTACCTGCAACTGAAACATGGTGGCCGCCATCCGGAACTGCGGACCGGCAACACCCTCGAGGCCCTCAAGGCCCTGGCCGACTTGCATCTCCTCTCCACCGGCGAATACGAACACCTGAGTCGAAGTTACAAATTTCTGCGCCGCCTGGAAAACAAGCTGCGGCTGGTTCACGACCAGTCGATCAACGAACTGTCAGGGGAAGCGACCTACCTGCGCAAACTGGCACTGCGGCTTGGCTACCCGGAAGAACCGACCGGTCCGGACCTGGCACTTTTGAACGATTACCGACAGGCCACCGAAGGCATCCGCGCCATCTTCGACCGGATTCTGCCCCCGGCCACGGCTGTGGGTACAAATGGACCATCCTGAAAATCTTGCGACCGAAAGATTTGCCAATCACGAAATCTCTGGGAAAATGAATTCCGGGCCGGCAACCGCCTGGCTCGAGGAGGGGAGGATGTCCAAACCGATCTGGATCATCGACGACGATGCCAACATCCGTACGTTTTTGAGCGAATCACTGAAACTCAGGGGCTATCCGGTGCGTACCTTCGCCACGGCGGAGGACGCCCTCGACGCCCTCGATGATGCCCCCTGCGGCCTGGCCCTGATCGATCTCAGACTGCCGGGCATGTCCGGCATCGACCTCTGCCGCAGCATCAGGAAGATTCCGTCCCGCGCCGATCTGCCGCTGTTGCTGATGACCGCCGCCGGCCGCCAGGCCGAAGAACTGCTGCAGGACCACGAAGGGCTCGGCATCCTCGACTGCCTGTTCAAACCCTTCAGTCTCGAACGGCTGCACCTGAAGGTCGCCGGCATCCTCGGCCAGCCGGCGCCACGGTCACCGTCTGCGGAAACCCGGATTGCCGGCCGGCTGAGCGAAACCTCCTTCGCCCGCCTGCTGCACAATCTCTACACCCTCGAAGCCACCGGCCTGCTCACCCTGACCAGCGCCACCTTGAAAAAGGTGGTCTACGTCAAGAACGGCTACCCGATCTTCGTCCGCTCCAATCTGGTCCGGGAATGCCTGGGGCAGATGATGGTCGACGACGGGATCATCACCGCCGAACAGTGCACCGCATCGCTGCAACGGGCGAAGGAAACCGGTCGCCTGCAGGGAACGGTGCTGATCGACATGGGTCTGCTCACCCCCCACCAGCTTCAGGATGCGCTGCGGTCTCAGGTCCTCAGGAAACTGCTCGAGATCTTCTCCTGGACCGACGGCGACTACCAGTTCATCCAGGGCAGGGATTTCAAGAAACGGATCACCGGCATCGACCTGTCTCCGGCGGCTCTCATCTACCAGGGCATCCGCAACCATTACGACGAAGAACGCCTGGCCGACATCCTGGAACGTTATCAGCAGCGCTACCTGTGCAAGGCCCAGAGTCCTGCCTATCGTTACCAGGAAATGGGGCTCGACCGGAAAGGTCAGAAAGTGTTCGACATGTGCGATGGCCGGAAGACCCTGCACGAGATCCGGGAGCAGTTTCCGCTCACCCGCCTGGAGACCGACCAGGTGCTGGCGGCTCTGATCATCTCGGAGATGGTCGAGACACGCAGAGCACCGCTGGCCGGTGACCAGGACGAGGCGGACGTCACACCGGAAGAGGCCGAATTCCGCGAGGCCTTTCTGCGGGAATACGGCGACCTGATGAAACGTAACTATTTCGAGCTGTTCGGCGTTCCGGAAGACGCTCCCCGCACGGTGCTGCGCAAGGCCTATTTCAGTATGGCCAAGAAGTACCACCCCGACCGCTTTCTGCAAAGAGGCTACAGCGACGAACTGCGCCGGAAAGCAAATGAACTCTTCCAGCACCTGAGCCAGGCCTACGAAACCCTGTCCGATCCGGTCTCCTGCCGCAACTACCGCACCAGGCTGAAACAGCAGGCCACCGGCGGCGCACCGAAAGTCGAGGACATCCTGCGGGCGGAAGCCGCCTTCCAGAAGGGCCGCCACTTCAACCGCAGCCGGCGTTATCGGGACGCCCTGCGCGAGTTGGAAATCTGCATACGCCACAGTCCGAACGAGCCGGAGTACATGACCCAGTACGCCTGGGCCCTCTACCGCTGTTCGACCGAACAGCCAGAGCAACAGGCACATGCCCTGGAGATGTTGCAGAAATCGGCCTGTCTCAACGGGGAAATCGACCAGACCCACCTCTATCTCGGCCTGATCCTGAAGGAGCGGGGCCGTGACCGGGAAGCGGAGAAACAGTTCGAGCTGGCCATCCGCTGCAATCCCGACTGCACCGAAGCCCTGCGCGAACTGCGCCTGTACAACCTGCGGCGGGAGAAGGAAGAAAAAGAGAACCGCAGCCGGGGACTCATCGGCCGGCTGCGCAAAAAGAACTGATCCCCGGGACCGGGAAAACGCTTCAGGCGTTCACCTGAATCAGTGGGTTTGTGCCGGATGAAGAGTGCAGGTGCTTGGCCTGGATGCGGTTTCCAAAAATCTAAGGCGCACCCATAGGTTCGCTGGTGATTTTTGGGAAGCACAGACAGGTCAATGACTTGCGCTATTCGCCGGTGACAAGCTCACTGATTCAGGCGTTCAGACAGTACCGCTGCTGTCCGCACCTCTCTGCGGGCTGCCGGAAGTGAACCAGGCCGCGGCGACAGACATCTTCCGGGCAGCGGCGGCGGAGCCGGTGCAGATAGTCGCCAATGATGAAATCGCGCAGCCAGCGGTTGTCCTCGGCCGCAAGATGAAGGAAGAGCATGCCGGTTTCGTAAAGACCTTCTGCCGCCCCGACCCTGGGAAAGGAGTAGAGGGCCACGCCCTCGAGATCGAAGTCGCGGTCGAGCAGCCGGCAACGCATGCCCAACGCCTCGTCCCGGGCCAGTTCGCGGGGCAACAGCAACCGGCAGCCCCGATCGGAAAGGCTGGTCAGGCGCGCCTCGTACTCTCCGTTGCGACATCTGACGATCACCTCCCTATCGAGGGCCGTACGCAGATGCCGTCGCGGCGGCTGGTGGAACTTGCGTTCCAGGGCCACGTAGAGGGCTTCGATCTGCAGCGGCAGCGACAGTCTGTCGAGACCGGCATAATGGGAGTCGCTGAGCCAGACCACCGGCTGAAACCGGTCGGGAGTATAGGCCCCTTCCCGGGCCAGCACCAGAACACCGTCTTCTTCCCCGACATCGGTCCGATAGCCCCATTCCTCGAGCAGGCAGCAGAGCACCTGCCGGAAAGCACTGTCACGAACCTCGACCCTGACCCGTTTGCCGCCGCCGGACCGCATCCTCTCAACCAGCATTGTCACCTCCGATAGTCCCGCCTGCCCTCCATGGGCTTGTCCATCTGTCGCACAGGGCAAGTTCACTGATTCAGGTTTCCATGCATGTCGATCACCAACGCCGTACAGTCGTCCGCCGGCGGATCGGCCACGCCGAATCGTCTCAACGAATGCAGAATCTCATCCAGAAACTCCAGGTGATCGCCACGGCTGTCGAGCAGCAACCGAACCAGACGTCGCCGGCCGTAAAATTCATGCCGGTCGTTGGTCGCCTCGATGATGCCGTCGGTAAACAGCAGAAAGCGGTCGTCCCGGCGGAAGCGAAAGACATGCAGATCGAGTTCCGGCTGGTCGAAGTAGCCCAGCGGCTGACCGGTCGGCCCCAGTTCGAAAATCTGCCTGTCCCGCCTGATCACCGGCGCCACGTGACCGGCATTGACATACTGCATGCAGAGTGTCTGCGGATTGATCACCCCGCAGAACAGGGTACTGGAAAAGTAGTAGTCCAGCTTCTCCGAACGCTTGGCGAACAGACGCAGAAAGGTGTTGATCTCCCGCACCATCCGCAGAGGGTCGCAATCCTCGGCGGCGCTGCGGTGGATGAAACCGTAGAGCAGGCCCATCACCAGGGAGGCCTGCAGGCCGTGGCCGGTGACGTCCCCGAGGAAGATCAGCTGGCAACCGTCGGCCAGGGTGATGAAATCGAAGAAGTCACCGCCGACCCCGCTCGCCATGCGGTTGCGCATGCCGATGCAGCACCAGTCGCAGCGGGGCGAGCCCTTCGGAAAGAGAACCTGCTGCACGCCGGTCGCCAGGTCGATGTCCAGATCGAGCCGGCAGCTGCAGTCCTCTTCCCTTCTCATCGGCACGCTCCCGAAACATCTTGAGCAGGGGCGGACGGAAGGCCCTTTTCTGAGCCACCGTTTGTCGCCGTCCTGCCCCGGCGGTCAGGGAAAGTATAGCCGAGGAACGGAAAATTCCAACGCTGGCAGCTCAGCCCGTCCGGGAACCGAAGCGGCCATTCAGCTGCGGATCGAGAAGATGGCGGGGATGGACATTGCCGAGGGCACCGATCATACTGCGTTTCAGGTGGGGGATCTCCTGACGCAGCTCACGGATCAACTGTTTCATCCGCTGGCGTTTCTGGTCGATTTCGCCGCAGACCGGACAGGCACAGCAGATGACCGGCAGGTTGTGCCGGCGGACGAAGCGGATGATCTCGCCCTCCTCGACGTAGACCAGGGGACGAATGACCGTGTGGCGGCCGTTGTCGGCCTGCAGCTTCGGACTCATCGCCTTCAGGCTGCCGACATAGAACTGGTTGAGCAGCAGGGTTTCGATGAAGTCGTCGAGATGGTGACCGAGGGCGATCTTGTTGCAGCCCAGCTCGTCCGCCAGTGAATAGAGGACGCCACGCCGCAGCCGGGCACAGAAGGAACAGTAGCTGGATCCGGGACGGCGCTTGGTTTCGATGATCTCGTAGGCGTTGGTCGAGGCGATCCGGTATTCGAAGCCGAATTCCTCGAGATGCCGGGCGATCACTTCCTTGCGAAAACCGGGAAATCCGGAATCGACGGTGGCGGCCACCAGCTCGTAGCGCACCGGCGAGCGTCGGCGCAGCGCATCGAGGATGTGCAGCAGGGTATAGGAATCCTTGCCGCCGGACACCCCGACCAGAATCCGGTCCCCTTCCTGAATCAGGTCGAAATCACCGATGGCGCGACCGACGGCTTTGCGGATTTTGCGAAAAAGGGCTTCTTCTTCCAGAGGCACGGCAATCTCCTTCCTGTCCGGCGCCGCCTTTTTAACCATTTTTCCCGCCCGGAGCAAGACTTTCCTGCCCGATCACGGCAACTCCGTACCGGCCGCCGGCAGCTCGGCCTGGCGATCGGCATGGGATTCCCTGAGACCGAACAGGCGGCGGACATCTTCCAGAATCAGATAGAGGGCCGGTATCAGCAACAGGGTGATGCCGGTTGCGAACATGATGCCGAAACCGAGAGAAATGGCCATCGGAATGAGAAACTGGGCCTGAACGCTGGTCTCGAGAATCATCGGCATCAGCCCGAAAAAGGTGGTCAGCGAGGTCAGCATGATCGGCCGGAAGCGGCGCTGGCCCGCCTGCAGCAGGGTCGGTGTCAGCTCGAGGCCGCTGCGACGCAGACCGTTGGCGTAATCGATGAGCAGCAGGGAATCGTTCACCACCACCCCGGCCAGGGCGACGATGCCGAACAGGGAGAGAATCGACAGGCTGAACCCCATGATCAGGTGCCCGAGCAGCGCCCCGACGATACCGAAGGGGATGGCGCTCATGATCAGCAGCGGCTGGCTGTAGCTGCGCAGCGGCACGGCCAGCAGGGCAAAAATGGCGAACAGGGCGAGCAGAAAACCGGTCTTCATGCTCGCCATCGATTCCGACTGTTCCTTCTGCTCGCCCTCGAAATCGAAACTGATCCCCGGATAGTCACGGGCCAGGTCGGCCAGCAGGCCGGCTTTCAGCTCGTGCAGGATTTCGTCGGCACTCGCCTTGTTGCTGTCGACACGGGCAGTGACATTGATCACCCGCTTGCGGTCACTGCGGTTGATCTGGGCATAGCCCCGTCCCGCCACCACCTCGGCCGCCCGCAGCAGCGGCACCTCCCCGCCGTCGGGCGTGCGCACACGCAACTGCTCCAGGTTCCAGAGGGACTGGCGCTCCTGTTCGGGATAACGCACCAGCACCTTGACCTCGTTGCGCCCCCGCTGCAGCCGCAGGGCCTCGCTGCCGTAGTAGGCGGCGCGCAACTGCCGGCCGAGATCGCGTTCGGTCAACCCCAGGGTCCGGCCCTCGTCGGAGAGCCGGATCTTCAGCTCCTGCTTGCCAATGGCATAGTTGTCGGCGATGTCGGTCACCCCGGGATAACCGGCCAGCGCCTTCTTGATCCGTTCGGCCGCCGTCTCCAGAACACGGAAATCCTCATGGGCGATCTGGATGTCGATATTCGCCCCCATCCGCACCAGATTGGAGGCGAACGTCAGGGTCTCGACAGCGGGAATCTCGCCTGTCAGCTCGCGCCAGCGATCGCTGATGACTGTGGCGGGAATGTCCCGGTTTTCACTCTTGGTCAGCAGCATGACGATATTGGCGATGTTGCTGGCCGACAGGGCGTCGTCGGGTCCCGGTCCGTGCGTGCCGCTGATGCGGCCGCCGATCACCGCATAGACATGGCGCAACACCGATTGCCCCTCCGGCAGCCTGGCATCGAACTCGGCAACCGCCCGGTTGCCGGCGTCCAGGATACGCTGCACCACCTTTTCGGTCTGCCCGTAGGGAGTGCCCGGCGGCAGTTCGAGGTCGACAGTGATCAGGTCCCCGTCGACCTCGGGCATGAAATGGAACCGGAGAATGCCGCCGAACAAGGTGCCGGCCGTCAGCAGCAGCACGGCAAGGCCGATGGCCAGGGTGACATAACGGTTGTGCAGGCACCAGCCGAGAACACGACGGTAGGGACCGGAAATGAAACGTTCGAGCTGGCGACCGAACCAGCGCCGGAGGAGGTCGACCCGTCCCAGCACACCCCTTCCCGGCGGCCGGCGCCGGCCCAGGGCCAGATGCGCCGGCAACACGAAAAGCGATTCGACTAGGGAAACCAGCAGTATGACGATCACCACTTTGGGGATG
>CAYTVY010000111.1:6021-8299 GCA_964441925.1 uncultured Geothermobacter sp. | reverse complement strand
TGCGTATCAGGGATTGCCAGATGCGCCGGAAGAGGTATTTTCTACTTGTATCTTCGCCGTTCTGCCGGTAGAAGTTGAATCTGCTTCAGCCAACGAAACTGTCGGAGCCGAGTCATGCCGGAGAATTCCAGTTTTACCAGCCTCTTTCACGTCTTTCTCGACACCTGCGAAAAACACGCCGAACGCACCGCCTTCATCTACCGGGCCGACGGCCGGGAATTCGAGGTCAGCTACCGCAAGTTCTTCGAGGACGTCCTGCTGCTGGCCCGGGCCTTCGCCGAGAAGCATATCCGCAAGGGCACCCGGGTGCTGCTGCTGTCGGACAACCGCTACGGCTGGATCGTCACCGACATGGCGCTGATGGCCCTGGGCGCGGTCAGCGTGCCGCGCGGCAGCGAGGTCCCGAGCCAGGAGCTCGATTTCATCATGCGCCATTCCGGCTGCGAATTTTTGGTCTGCGAAACCGAGGATCTGCTGAAGAAGCACCAGGAGACCATCGACCGGTTGCCGGACCTGAAGATCCGCTTCATCATCGCCTCGGAAAAGCGCCACAAGTTCCTGCAGCCGGTCTACGCCTACCAGGACCTGCTCGAGAACCGCACCATCAGTGAAGAAGACATCGCCTGGTTCCGGGAACTGGCCGGACAGCTCGACCGCGACGACCTGGTGACCCTGGTCTACACCTCGGGCACCACCGGCACCCCCAAGGGGGTGCAGTTGCTGCACCGCAATCTGCTCTACCAGGTGGAGGAGCTGCCGAAGCTGATCGATCTCGGCCCAGAGGACCGCTGGCTGTCGATCCTGCCGACCTGGCACATCTTCGAGCGGGCCGTCGAGTACATCGCCATCGCTGCCGGCAGCTGTACCGTCTACTCGTCGCTGAAAACCTTTTCCGACGACCTGGTCCACTACCGGCCGACCCTGGTCGCCTCGGTGCCGCGGCTGTGGGAGTCTCTCTACGGCAAGGTCAACAACGCCCTGGAGAAGCAGAGCCCGCGCAAGGCCCGCCTGTTCCGCGGCCTGGTCGCCGTCTCGGCCCGCTACCGCCGCTGCGCTCGCGAGCTGCGCGGCCATCTGCCCCTGTTCAAGCCCGTTCCCCTGCCGGTCCGCCTCTGGCGCAAGCTGAAGGCCCTCGGCGGCTGCCTGCTGCTCTGGCCCCTCTACCGCCTGGCCCAGCGCAAGCTGAGCCTGGTGCAGGAGAAGTTCGGCGGCCGGCTGCGGATCGCCATCAGCGGCGGCGGCGCCCTGCCCCCCTATCTCGACCAGTGGCTCGATGCCATCGGCATCCGCATCGCCAACGCCTACGGCATGACCGAATGCGCACCGGGGATCGCCGGCCGCGGCCTGCACTGCGAGATCTTCGGTACCCTGGGGCCGCCCTTCCCGGGGACTGAAATCCGCATCGTCGACGAGGACGGCAACGCGCTGCCGCCCGGGCAGGAGGGCGAGGTCCAGGTGCGCGGGCCGCAGGTGATGCCCGGCTATTACGACAACGAGGAAGAGAACCGCAAATCCTTCACCGCCGACGGTTTTCTCCGCACCGGTGATCTGGGCAAGCTGACCCTGGGCGGTGAACTGGTGCTCACCGGACGCTCCAAGGAGATCATCGTCCTGGCCAGCGGCGAGAACATCGATCCGACCAATATCGAGGCGACCATCACCATGCTCCCCTTCGTCAGCGATGCGGTGCTGGTCGGCCAGGACCAGAAGGGCCTGGGCGCCCTGATCGTCCCCGACCGGGAGAAGCTGAAGGAATTCGTCGCCAACAAGATTTCCAAGGTGCTGACCGAAACCGAGGACTACCTGCACGACAAGCGGGTGGTCGAACGCATCCGCCAGGAGATCAACCGCCTGCTGCATCCGAAACGGGGCTTCAAACCCTACGAGAAACTGCGCAACATCCGCTTCCTCGAAGAGGAATTCAAGGTCGGCGAAGAGCTGACCAACACCCTGAAGAAGAAGCGCCACGTCATCGAACGCAAGTACCAGGATCTGGTCAAAAGGCTGCTGAAGTAAGCGGCCTGGAGGTGCTAGAATGAAGGTGTAGAGACCGGGTCCGGCCCGCTTTTCCGGACGGAAAGGAGGTCATCCATGGATACCTACACCTATGAACACATCTGCGAAAGCCTGAAGTCGGGCAAACGCCCGATGGTGATGAACCTGGCCACCCACGAACAGGGCGAGGTCTATCTCTGCGGCCACGGCTACTTCAACGTCCACGTCGGCGACGGCTCGGAGGTCTGGCCGCACGAAAAGTGCAAGCCGCTCGAAAGCTGAA
>CAYTVY010000111.1:4680-5921 GCA_964441925.1 uncultured Geothermobacter sp. | reverse complement strand
CGACCGGTACGGGGGTTTTTCCTTGGCTAGGAACGAGTGTCCCGGTTGGCGACGCCCTAGCCCGCCACCAGGGCGTCGATGCTGTCGAAATCGAGCCGCTTCTGGGCCAGTTGGCGCAGCAGGTCGAGCTTTTCCGTATCCTCGGGCGTCAGTTTGGAGACGTCGTCGGTGATCAGCTGGTAGAGTTCGGCGGTGGTGGTGCGGGTGGTGCGGAAGTAGGGAATGCCGCTGCGGTCGAGGATGAGCTGGGTGATGCGGTCGACCGGCTGCCGGCCGGGAATGACCAGTCCGACGATCTTCTCCCGGTATTCGGGGATGGCGTAGAGATTGGCGGTGGTCACCAGCAGCTCGTCGCGGCTGCTGGTGACGATGAGCAGGGAGTCCTTCTTCAGCAGCTCGGCCACCCGGTGGGTGGAGGCGGCACCGATCTGCACGTGATGGATGATGCGCCCCAGATCGTCGTGCCGGCCGTGCAACGGCAGGTCGAGCACCTTGGCGATGCGCCGCAGGGTGGGATTGGCCAGAATCGGCTGGTAGTTGAAGCCGCCCAGCACCTGCAGCGGCACGTCGGCGAAGGCGCGGCGCAGATAGTCGAGGGTGCGTTCGCGCTTTTCGGCCATCAGCTTGTTGACCAGAATCGCCCGGACCGCCACCTCTTCCTTCTCGAACGGCGCGCTGTGGGCGGCCACCCCGTCGATCACGTTGCCGACACCACCACCGGTCACCATCAGCACCGGAGCACCAAGCATGGCGGCGATGCGGGCGTTGGACAGGCCGAACACAGAACCGACACCAGGGTGCCCGGAGCCCTCGATCACCAGAAAATCGCATTCGCGGTCGAGCACCCTGAACGCCTGCAGCAGCCGCTCGCGCAGCATGCCGGGGGCGATCCGGCCGTCGATGACATCCCGCGTCATGCCCGGCGGCACCACCACCGGCGACAGGTAGCGCAGGTGCGCCTCCATGCCGAAGACTCCGGCCATCAGGGCGGCATCCTTGTCGACCACCATGCCGCCGACGTCGGTCGGCTTGGGGCCGAGCGGCTTGATGAAGCCGACCCGGGCATACTTGCGGCGAGCCAGGTGCAGCAGGGCCAGGCAGATGGTGGTCTTGCCGATGTTCTGACCGGTGGCGGCGACGAAAATCCTGCGAGCCATGAGTCACGTCCTTTGTTAACGGTACGGATGCAGCATACCACAGTTCGACCGTCGCTCCAGTCGCCGCCACTCCAGTCTATTCCC
>CAYTVY010000111.1:2605-4580 GCA_964441925.1 uncultured Geothermobacter sp. | reverse complement strand
CCAGTCTATTCCCTTTGCAGACGGCGCCTTCTCTGGCATAATCCGCCCGCCATGATTCTCCTTTCGTTGCGCCAGATCCGTCTTGCCTACGGCCAGGCGTCCCTGCTCGACGACACCGGCCTGCAGATTGCCAGGGGCGATCGCATCGGCCTGCTCGGTCGCAACGGTGCCGGCAAGAGCACCCTGCTCGGCCTGATCCAGGGACGGATACGGCCGGACGCCGGCAGCATCGACCGGCGGCAGGGCCTGGTCGTCACCGAGCTGCCGCAAGAGGTGCCGGAGGCCGGCGACGCCACCGTCTTCAGCACCGTCGCCCGCGGTGCCGGCACGGTGGGCGAGAAGCTGCTCCGCTACCAGCGGCTGACGGAAACGGCGGGGGACGACCGGGAGCTGGCCACCCTGCAGCAGGCGATCGAGCAGGAGCGGGGGTGGGACCGGCTGCACCGCATCGAACAGTGTATCGACCAGCTCGGCCTCGCCCCGGAACAGCGGCTTTCCGAGCTTTCCGGGGGCCAGCGCCGGCGGGCACTGCTGGCCCGGGCCCTGGCCGGCGACCCCGACATCCTGCTGCTCGACGAACCGACCAACCACCTCGACATCGCCACCATCGGCTGGCTGGAGGAGTATCTGCTCGCCGCCGGTCTCACCCTGGTTTTCGTCACCCACGACCGCGCCTTTCTGCGCCGGGTGGCCAACCGCATCGTCGAGCTCGATCGCGGCCGGCTGTACGACTATCCCGGCGACTACGCCAACTACCTGCGCCGGCGCGAGGAGCGCCTGCACGCCGAAGAGGAGCAGTGGCGACGGTTCGACCGCAAGCTGAGCGAGGAGGAGATCTGGATCCGCCAGGGCATCAAGGCCCGCCGCACCCGCAACGAGGGCCGGGTGCGGGCACTGGAACAGATGCGCCGCCAGCTCAGGCAGCGCCGCCAGCGCCCGGGCCAGGTCCGGCTGCAACTGCAGGAGGCCGAGCGCAGCGGCAAGCTGGTGATCGAGGCCGAAAACCTGTGCTTCGGCTACAACGACCGGCCCCTGATCCGGAACTTTTCCACGACCATCCTGCGCGGCGACCGGGTCGGCCTGATCGGTCCCAACGGTGCCGGCAAGACCACCCTGCTGAAACTGCTGCTCGGCCAGCTGCCACCGCAATCCGGCACCGTCCGTCACGGCACCCGGCTCGAAGTGGTCTATTTCGACCAGCAGCGGGAGCAGCTCGATCCCGACCTGACGGTGCAGCAGAATCTGTGCGGCGACCAGGATACGGTGCTGGTCGGCGGCCGGCCGCGGCACGTCTACGGTTACCTGAAGGATTTCCTCTTCACGCCCGACCGGGCCCGCACGCCGGTCCGCTACCTGTCGGGCGGCGAACGCTGCCGGCTGCTACTCGCCCGGCTGTTCACCCGGCCGGCCAACCTGCTGGTGCTCGACGAACCGACCAACGACCTCGACCTGGAAACCCTCGAACTGCTGGAGGAACTGCTGGCCGCCTACCAGGGCACCCTCTTTCTGGTCAGCCACGACCGCGAATTTCTCGACCGCACGGTGACCGGCACCATCGTCTTCGAGGGCGAAGGACGGGTCACCGAGTACGTCGGCGGCTACAGCGACTGGCTGCGGCAACGGCCGGCGACGCCCGCCCCGGCCGAAAAAAAGGGAACGAAAACGAAGACCAGACCGAAAAAGGAACGTCCCCGCCGGCTCGGCTTCCGGGAGAAACAGGAACTCGAAGCGTTGCCGGCCCGCATCGAGCAGCTCGAAGAGGAACAGGCCGCCCTGCACGACAAACTCGCCGACCCGGAGTTCTATCGCCGGGCCGGCCCCGAGGTCGGGGCATGCCGGCAGCGGCTGGCCGAGCTGGAAGCGGAGCTGGAGCGGGCCTACGAGCGCTGGCAGGAGCTGGAAGCGCTCCAGGAGGCGTCATCCGCCCCGACCAGCTGAACAGCAACCCGTCACGCGTCACCATGTCACGCGTCAC
>CAYTVY010000111.1:0-2505 GCA_964441925.1 uncultured Geothermobacter sp. | reverse complement strand
TCACGTGTTACGCATCACGTGTCACGCGCCACCCAACAAACCACAGGAGTCACCCCCATGGGCATTCTTGCCAACACCGTCAGTCTTTGCCAGTTTCGCGTCGTCGGCGAAAAGCCGTCCGGCGACCTGTTCGCCTGGGCCGGCGAGCGGCTGGCCGCCAACCGTTTTCTGCCAATCGAAAAGGGCAGCGAGGAGCTGTCCCTCGGCTGGGTGCAGCTCGACGATCCGCAGCAGACCGCCTTCGAGCGGCCGGACAGCTACCGCCGTGACCACTGGCTCTGCTTTGCCCTGCGCCGCGACCAGCGCAAGGTGCCCGCCCGACTGCTCAAGGAGCACTACCAGCGGGCGGAAGAGACGTTTCTGCAGAACAACCCCGGCCTGAAGCGGGTCCCCAAGCAGAAGAAGGAGGAGCTGCGCGAGGCGGTGAAGTCCTCGCTGCTCGCCCGCACCCTGCCGGTGCCGGCGATCTACGACGCCGTCTGGGACACCGAGAGCGGCCTGGTCAGCTTCACCAGCCTGGGGAACAAGCCGATCGAGCTGTTTTGCGACCTGTTCAGGCAGACCTTCGAGGGGCTGCGGCTGGTCGCCTATCATCCCTACGCCCGGGCCGGGGCGGTGGTCCCCGAACCGCTGCGGCCGGCCCTGGAGGCGGCCAACCGGGCGGAGAACGACAGCATTGCCGAACTGCTGGAGAAGAATGTCTGGCTGGGAGAGGATTTCCTTCTCTGGCTGCTCGACCAGACCCTGCACGCCAGCGGCGAATTCGCCATCAACCAGCCCGGCCCGGGGCTGGAGGGCGAGGGCTTCGTCGCCTATCTCGACGACCGGCTGGTCCTCAGCGGCGCCTCGGAGAGCGGCGTGCAGAAACTGGTGCTTTCCGGACCGCAGGACCGCTTTCGTGAAGCCTGCACCGCCCTGCTGACGGGCAAGGCCCTGCAGGAAGCGGTCATCTACCTGGAAAAGGGGGAAGACGTCTGGAAGCTCAACCTCAAGGCGGCCGCTTTCCACTTCGCCAGCCTGCGCGCTCCGGCGGTGCAGCTGGAAAAGGACGAGCTGACCGATCCGGACCTGGAACGCGAGGCGCTCTTCTTCGAGCGCATGCACCTGCTGCAGGCCGGACTGCAACTGTTCGACAGCCTGCTGGCGCGCTTTCTCGAAGAACGGCTGGCCGAAGACTGGCCGGCCCGGCAGGAAGGCATCCGGCAACGGCTGCAGCAGGCCGGCGGGACCCGGGAGCCGGCCGCCTGAGCCGGCACCGGCCGGATTCCGTATGGCGCGGGACGTTCCCCCCCCGGAAACCGCCCGGGGAACCGGGTGCACGGCCTAAAACAGCCGGGCACCGGAACCGATAAGAAGATCAGACCCTGCAGCGGGAGCGTCCATGAGCCATCTGAAAGACATCGGCAGACTGCTGGTCATCCTGGCGGTGCTGGCGGCGGTCTCCTTCGGCATCTACCGGGTGGTCAAGAGCCAGGAGGCCGCCAACCGCACCAAGTACCGCCATCCCGTCCACCAGGTCGGCGGCCAGTGGTGAACCGGCATCCCCTTCAGCCGGCCGGTTGACGGACGGCGGGCAGCAGCCGGCAGAGCAGCACCGCCAGCCCGGTCAGGCCGGCCGCCGCCAGGTAGGCGGGAGCGAACGAACCGAGACGGTCGGCCAGAACACCGGCGCCACCGGGGCCGAAGGTCTGGCCGGCGGCGAAGAAGAAGGTGACCAGGGAAAAGACCCGCGCCGCCTGCTGCGTCCCGAAATAGTCCCCCACCGCCGCGGCCATGATGGTCGGAATGGCGAAGGCCGCCAGGCCGTAGAGCAGAATCGACAGCAGCAGGGCCGGCACGCCGAGGCCGCTGGCCGCCAGCAGATAGGCACAGCACTGGACGGCAAAGACCGCCGCCAGCCCGCCCCGCCGGCCGATGCGGTCGGACAGCATGCCGAACAGGATGCCGGAGGCGATGCTGAGCAACCCGACCCATGACCAGTAGAAGCCCGCCGTCGCCTCGTCCAGACCGTATTCCTCCACCATGCTGCTGACGATGAAGGTGCCGTAGACCATGTAGGTGGCGCCGAAGATCAGGTAGACCATTCCCAGCTTCAGGACCAGCAGCCCCCCGCCGGCCCGCTCCCCCGCCAGGGGCGTCCCGCCGGTGGCCTCCGCCGTCCCGAGCGGCTCCAGTCCCAGCTCGGCCGGCGTGTTGCGCAGCAGCCAGGCGGCCAGCAGCGCGATCAGGGCGACGAGGCCGCCGAGCACCAGCCAGCCGGCCCGCCAGCCAGAAGCTCCGAACATCCGGTTGAGAAAGGGAACGAGAAAGCCGCTGAGAATGATGGCCGACCCGTTGCCGGCGATCATCAGGCCGGCGGCCCGGCCGCGGTGCGACCGGCGGAACCAGTGGGAGACCAGCACCATGGCCGGAATGTTGGCCAGCCCGCTGCCGAACCCGGCCAGGCCGTAGAGGCCGAGGATCGCCGGAAAACCGTGCCCGGTGCCGATGGCCAGCATGCTGCCG
>CAYTVY010000110.1:1596-8374 GCA_964441925.1 uncultured Geothermobacter sp. | reverse complement strand
CGCAAGGTCGCAAACACAAAAAACGGGGGAGGCAACCCGCCCTCCCCCGCCAGGTACATCGTCCAGGCCCGGAAACCTACCCTGCCTGCACCGTCTCCAGGTCGATGCCGAGCTTTTCCCTGGCCAGCTCACGCAACTTGTATTTCTGCACCTTGCCGCTGGCGGTCAGGGGAAACTCCTCGACGAAAAAGACGTACTTCGGCTTCTTGTAGGAGGCGATGCGCTCGCGGCAGAAATCCTGCACGTCCTCTTCGGTCAGTTCCACACCCTGCTTCGGCTTGATGAAGGCACCGACCACCTCGCCGTATTTCGCGTCGGGCACCCCGACCACCTGCACGTCGAGCACGCCGGGCATGGTGTAGAGAAATTCCTCGATCTCGCGCGGATAGATATTTTCGCCGCCCCGGATGATCATGTCCTTGATGCGGCCGGTGATGCGGTAGTAGCCGTTTTCGTCCACCTCGGCCTGGTCGCCGCTGTGCAGCCAGCCCTCGGCGTCGATGGCGGCGGCGGTCTGCTCGGGCATCTTGTAGTAGCCCTTCATCACGTTGTAGCCCCGGCAGCACAGCTCGCCCGGCTGGCCGGGACCGCATTCGGCGCCCGTTTCCGGGTCGACGATTCTGACCTCGATATGCGGCAGGGCCGCCCCGACCGAGGCGGTGCGGTATGCGATGCTGTCGTCGGTGCGGGTCTGGGTGATCACCGGCGAGGCCTCGGTCAGGCCGTAGGCGATGGTGATCTCCGTGCAGTGCATCTTCTCCATCACCTGCTTCATGGTTTCGACCGGACAGGGCGAGCCGGCCATGATACCGGTGCGCAGGGTCGAGAGGTCGAACATGTCGAACATCGGATGATCGAGCTCTGCGATGAACATGGTCGGCACGCCGTAGATGGCGGTGCACTTCTCCTTCTGCACCGCGGCCAGCGCCAGCAGCGGATCGAAGGTTTCCAGCGGCACCAGGGTGACGCCGTGGGTCAGGGCGGCCATGACGCCGAGCACGCAGCCGAAGCAGTGGAACAGCGGCACCGGCAGGCAGAGCCGGTCGGCGGTGGAGAACTTCTGCCGATCGCCGATGAAATAGCCGTTGTTGAGAATGTTGTAGTGACTCAGCATCACCCCCTTGGGAAAGCCGGTGGTGCCGGAGGTGTACTGCATGTTGATGACATCGTGGCAGGAGAGGCTCCGCCGGACCCGCTGCAGCTCCGCGCCGTCGCACTGGCGGCCAAGCTGCAGCAGCTCGCGGGTGTTGTACATGCCCCGGTGCTTCTCCTGACCGATGTAGATGATGCTTTTCAGTTCGGGAAAGCGTTCGCTGCGCAGGTGGCCCCGCTGACAGGTGCGCAGCTCGGGAATCAGCTCGTAGACCGTATCGAGATAGTTGTGGTCGCGGAAGCTGTCGATGATCACCAGCGCCTTCATGTCGGCCTGCCTGACCACGTACTCCAGCTCGAACTTGCGGTAGAGGGTGTTGACCGTCACCAGCACGGCGCCGATCTTGGCGGTGGCGAACATGAAGGTGATCCAGTCGGGCACGTTGCGCGCCCAGATGCCGACATGGTCTCCCTTGCCGATGCCGATGGCCAGCAGGCCCTTCGCCAGGTCGTCGACCCGCGTGTTGAACTCGCGGAAGGTCCAGCGCAGGTCGCGGTCGGGATAGACGACAAATTCGTGGTCGGGCAGCTCGGCGACCTGCTTTTCGAGATAGTCGCCGATGGTCAGTTCGGTGAATGGCATGATGGCTCCTCCAAAACTCAGACGGGGGCGTAGACCACGGCGAGCAGGCGGGCCGGGCCGTCGACGGCCCCCACGTCGTGCGGCACGATCGAGTCGTAGTAGATGCTCTCGCCGGCCTCCAGGCGGTAGCTCTCCTGCCCCAGCCGCACCTCGATGCAGCCCTCGAGCACATAGAGGAACTCCTCCCCCTCGTGCGACGACAGCGGCGGCTCCTTCCCCTGACGCGGCTGGACGTCGATGACGAAAGGCTCCATGTGCCGGTCCTTCTTGCCGGCCCCGAGAGCAAAGAAATCGAGATGGCTCTTCCGGGCCTGCGGATCCTTGCCGGAGAAGCGGATCACCGCCGGCGGCTGTCCCTTCTTCACCACCGCCGGCCCGTCGTGCGGCTCATCGTCGAGCAGCGTACCGAGCCGTACGCCGAGAGCGCGGGCGATGTTCATCAGCGGCGTCAGCGAGGGGACCAGTTCCCCGGCCTCGATCCGGGTCAGGACGTCGACATGGCACCGGCTCTGCTCGGCCAGCTGTTCGATGGTCAGCTGCCGCTCTTCCCGCAGCTGGCGCACGCGTTCTGCAAGTTTGCTGTCAGCAGACATAGGTTGATTCTCCTTTAACATCAGGATGTTATGGCATTTCGCCCGGACAGAAAACGGTGCGCAGAGTACCACAGATTCAGGGCGCAGGCAAAGAATGACGGCCCGAATCCCGCTCCGCAAACCAGCCGGAGGATTGGGGGGCCGGCCCCGCACGCAGGGCCGGACGGATACAGGAACGGAAAGACGATCGGAAAAAGAGGAAGAACGCTACGGTTTTCAGGCCTGGTGACGCAAATGTTCCCAGTGCTGCCGGATGGCGTCGCGCAGCACCATGGCGGTCACCCCCGACTTGCGGAAACGGCCCTGCAAGGCAAGATATTCGGCCAGGGCCAGATCGGAGAAATCGGGCTCGACATTGACCCGAAGCTCGCGGCCGTCCCGGATTTCCAGCACCGGATAGAGTCCGGACTGTACAGCCAGCCGGATCAGCTGGATGCCGTGCGCCGGCTCCGATTTCCAGCCGGTGGGACAGGGAGAGAGAATGTGGAGAAAGCGGAAACCCCGCATCGCCAGGGCCTGCCGGAACTTGCGGTCGGCATCCTCGGGATGGGCCAGCGAGACACTGGCGACATAGGGCGCGCGGTGCGCCGCCATGATCGCGAGAATGTCCTTCTTCACCTCCGGCTTGCCGGCCGGCGTGCTGGTGGTGGCCGCTCCCAGCGGCGTCGCCGAAGAGCGCTGGCCGCCGGTGTTGCCGTAGATCTCGTTGTCGTAGCAGACGTAGAGGATATCCTCGTTCCGCTCCGCCGCCGCCGAGAGGCAGCCCATGCCGATGTCGTAGGTGCCGCCGTCGCCGGCCCAGCAGACCACCCGGGTCGGCTCGTCGTTGAGGGCCGCCACCCGGGACAGACCGCTGGCGACCGCCGCCGTCGAGGCGAAGGTCGACAGCACCACCGGCACGCCGAAGGCGGTGAAGGGATAGGTGCCGGCGGCCACGGCGCCGCAGCAGGCCGGAATCACCAGCTGCACCGGCTGCCCGGCCAGCGCCCGGCCGAACATCTGCAGGGCGATCGACATGCCGCAGCCGCCACAGTTGGTATTGCCGGGACGCAGCAACGGCCGGCCCGTGGACGGCTCCCGCGCGGGAATCGTGTTCTGCACCGCCTCGCTCATGCGCCCACCTCCATCACCATCGGCTCGCCGGCCGTCTCGCGGCCGAGCAGATCGTCGACCAGTTGTTCGACATGCTCCGGCCGGACATCACCACCACCGAGACCGAGCATGTAGTTCTGCATCAGAACCTCTCCGGACACGCAGCTGCGGCATTCGCCCCAGAGCACGCCACCGAAACCGGGGCTGATGTCCCGGTCGAGTACCGCCACCCGCGGCACCCGGCCGAGCAGCTCGCGCAGCGACTGCGCCGGGAAGGGCCGGAACAGGCGGACCCGCAGGCCGCCGGCCTTCACGCCCCGTTCCCGCAGCCGGTCCACGGCCCGCTCGATGGTGCTGGCCAGGGTGCCCATCGACAGGATCAGCAGCTCGGCGTCTTCGTGCCGGTAACCGACCAGCGGTCCGGCTATCGGTCGACCGAAAACGGAGGCAAACTCGCCCTGCAGCTCGGGATAGACGGCCAGGGCGGCATGCATCGCCTCGTGATGCTGGCGCCGCAGCACCTCGGTCTGCTGCGGCAGCACCACCGTTCCCAGGACGTGCGGCTGCTCGTTCAGGCGGTGCGGCACTGCAAGCGGCGGCAGAAAACGGTCGACCTGCTCCTGCTCCGGCACCAGGGTCTGGGCCATGGTGTGGGAGAGGACGAAACCGTCCTGGCAGACCATGGCCGGCAGCATCACCCGGGCGTCCTCGGCGAGCCGGTAGGCGAAGAGGATGGTGTCGAGCACCTCCTGGTTGTCGGCACAGTAGAACTGCAGCCAGCCGGAATCACGCAGCAGCAGGCTGTCGCCGTGGTCGGCCCAGATGTTCCAGGGCGGACCCAGGGTACGGTTGGCGACCATCATCACCATCGGCAGCCGCAACAGGGCGGCGGTGACCACGTTCTCGGCCATGTAGGCCAGGCCGTTCGACGAGGTGGCGGTGAAAGAGCGGGCGCCGGCGGCCACGCTGCCAATGCAGACGGCCATGGCGCTGTGCTCGCCCTCGACGCGGACCACCTGCCCCTTTTCGATCGGCTGGACACAGAGCAGCTCCATGCACTCGGTCGACGGCGTGATCGGATAGACCCCGGCGCAGAAACCGCGACCACTCCGGTTGGCCCGGCCGGCCAGGGCCGCGGCCATCGCCGCGGCGTGGTTGGCACTGATCAGTTCACTTCGCATAACGTTCAGCTCCGACCCGGCATGGCGGCGGCCCGCAGGGCGTGACGGGGACACTCCTGGGCACAGATGCCGCACCCCTTGCACTGTTCCTCGTCGATGGCATAGCCCTCGCCCTGCCGGCAGATGACCCCTTCCGGGCAGTAGATGAGACAGGTGTCACAGCGGGTGCAGTGCCCGCAGGAAAAACAGCGCTCGGCCTCGGACGGATCGGCCAGGCCGAGATTGACCTCCGCACCTGACAGCCGTTCGGCCGGTGGCAGGTGTCGTTCACGGGCCGGCTGCGTCCGGACGAAGGCTGCGAAACGGATCTCCTCGGCAGTGACCGCAATGCCGTCTTCACGCTCCGCCGCTTCGACGGCCTCAACACCGGTTCCGGCCAGCAGCGCCCGGGCGGCGCGCCGGCCGTCGCCGATGGCGTGGGTCACCGTTCCGGCGCCGGTGGCGACGTCGCCGCAGCAGACCACCGGCAGCGGTCTTCCGTCACGCAGCACCCGCCGCCCGGCCAGCTGCCAGTCGGCCGGCAGCAGTCCGAGATCGGCACTCTGTCCCAGGCAGAGCAGCACATGATCGCAGTCGAGACGGGCGACACGATCGGTCACCACCGGCTTCCGGCGGCCATCCCCGCCCCTGGGGCCCAGCTCGACCTCGGCCAGCTCCACGGCCTGCAGCCGCTCCTCGCCGACAAAGGCCACCGGCTGGCGGTGCAGCAGCAGCTCCACCCCCTCCTCGACGGCCTCCTCGATCTCCTCGGCGATGGCCGGCATCTCGGCCCGGCCGCGCCGGTAGGCCAGGGTCACCCGTTCGGCCCCGTTGCGCAATGCGGTCCGGGCGGCGTCGATCGCCGAGTTGCCGCCACCGATGACCACCACGTGCCCCGCCAGGCGGACATCACCGCCCCGCCTGGCACGCGCCAGGTAGGCGAGTCCCTGCTCGACGCCAGCCAGGTCCTCGCCGGGTACCGCCGCCCGCCGCCAGGCATCGAGCCCGGTCGCCAGCAGCAGGCCATCATGCTCCGCCAGCAGCTCGCCCAGGGCCGTCTCGTCGATCCGACAGTCCGTTCGCGCCTCGACGCCAAGAGAGAGAATGCGGGCGATGTCCCGCTCGAGCCGCTCCGGCGGCAGCCGGTAGGCCGGGATACCGTAGCGCAGCAGCCCGCCAAGCTGATCTTCCCGCTCGTAGAGAGTGACGTCATGCCCGGCCAGGGCCAGGGTCCAGGCGGCGCTCAGTCCCGCCGGTCCGCTTCCCACTACGGCGAAGGATTTCTTCTCCGCCGGTGTTTCGGGCTGCAGCAGCAAACCGGCATGGTGATCGCCAATCCAGCGTTCGAGCCCCCGGATGTTGACCGCCCCGTCATATTCGATGCGATTGCAGCGACTCATGCAGGGCGCCGGACAGACCCGGCCGCAGACCGATGGCAGCGGCTGGGTCCGCTGCAGGATACGGGCGGCCGCCTCGACGCCGTCGCTGTGCAGGGCCTGGATGAAACCGACCACGTCGTTGCCGGCCGGACAGCCGACGCTGCAGGGGGCCGGCCGCTCCTGGTATTCAACCCGTTGGGTCCGCCAGGAACCGGTCTTCAGCGGCATTGGCGGATCACAGACCTGCTCGACGAGGGGAGGCACCCGGGGAACGACCACCGGCGCCGGCTCGACGACTTCTTCCGGCAGACAAAAGACATCCCGCAACAGCACCTCCCGGTAGGCACGCCGAGCCGCCTCCAGGTCCGACTCCAGGCCAAGCCCGCGAAAGACCCGTTCGACATCGCCGAAGTCGAAACCGATGAGCCGGGCATAGGCACCGACCATGGTGGTGTTGACGATGATCACCGAGCGGCTGCCGATGCCGTATTCACGGGCGATGGCGGTGGCGTCGACCACCGCCACCCGGTACTCGGCAAACAGATCGTCGATGGCATCCAGGCCACCACCGTCGTTGAGCAGCACCAGGGCCCCGGGTGACAGCCCGGCCAGAATGTCCGGCCCGACCAGGCCGGCATCGAGAATCAACAACTGATCCGGCGCGTAGACCTTGTTGCGATTGCGTACCGGCCGGTCGCTGATCCGGGTGTAGGCCCGTACCGGCGCTCCGGAACGCTCGGAGGCATAATCCCCGAAGGTCTGAACAAAGCGATCCCGGCCGGCATAGAGAGCGGCAATCAGCTTGGCGCAGGTCACGCC
>CAYTVY010000110.1:0-1496 GCA_964441925.1 uncultured Geothermobacter sp. | reverse complement strand
TCCCATGCTTCCCATATTTCCCATCATTCCCATTGCTCTGCTTCCCATCCATGGCATCCATGCCTCCTTGAGACTCATCCCATCTGGTACTTCTTCAGTTTCTTCCGCAGTCCGGTGTGCGACAGGCCGAGCAGCCTGGCCGCCTGGCGCTTGCTCGGGGCCTGCCGCAGGGCCTCGGCGATGAGGCGTTTCTCCAGCTGCCCGACCTGCTCGGCCAAAGACTGTCGTCCCGGCTCCGGCAACGGGCTGCCTGCGGCCTGTCCCAGCTCGTGGCTGAAGCGGATGCTGTCGCGGCTGATGCGCTCGCTGCCGCTGAGAATGGCCGCCCGCTCGATGACGTTGCGCAGTTCGCGGACGTTGCCCGGCCAGTGATGCGCCAGCAGCTTGGCCAGGGCGTCCCCGGTCAGCCGGCGGGCCCGCAGCCCGAGCCGGACGTTGACCTGAAAAAGGAAATGCTCCGCCAGCAGGGGAATGTCCTCCCGCCGCTCGCGCAGAGGTGGAATGTGAATGGGAAAGAGATTGATGCGATAGAAGAGATCCTCGCGAAACCGCCCTTCCCGCACCAGCTGTTCCAGGTCGCGGTTGGTGGCGGTGATGACCCGGGCGTTGATCCGGATCTCCTCGTTGCTGCCGATGCGCCGCAGCTTGCCGTCCTGGATGACCCGCAGCATCTTGGCCTGCAGCGCCGGCGGCATCTCGGCGATCTCGTCGAGGAAGATGGTGCCGTCCCGCGCCGCTTCGAACAGGCCGGCCCGTCCCTCCCGGCGTGCCCCGGAGAAGGCGCCGCCGACATAACCGAACAGCTCGCTCTCCAGCAGATTCTCCGGCAGGGCGGCACAGTTGACCGGAATGAACGGCCCCCGGCAGCCGCTGGCGACGTGAATGGCACTGGCAAACAGCTCCTTGCCGGTACCGCTCTCGCCCCGGATGCAGACGATGCCGTCGGTCGGCGCAATCTTCTCGGCGAAGGCGATCGCCTGGCGCAGCCCCGGACTCTGGCCGACCATGTCGTCAAAGGTGACCTGCGGCTCGCTGGCCACCGCGCTGGCCACCTCGCGCAGTCCGCGCAGATCCTGCAGCACCTCCACCGCCCCGACGATCCGGCCGCGGGAATCGCGGATCACCTCGCCGCTGGCCAGATACTGGTAGCGCCGTTGTCCCCGGATCAGGCTGCGCTTGACGTTACGGTAGGTCCGGCCTTCGAGGCAGGCCAGCAGGCTGGTGTCGGGCAGGTCGAGATCGCGCAGGTTGCGGCCGACGACATCGGCCTCCCCCAGACCGAGCATGGTGCGGGCGACCCGGTTGATGGTGGTCAGCTCACCGTCCTCATTGATCGACAGGATACCGTCACTGACACTGTCGAGCACCACCTGAAAGCGCCGCTGCCGTCTCTCCTGCGGCATGGTGCGGATGCCGGCCAGACCCTCCACCTCGGGCAGGGCGGCCAGACCGGCGAGAACCGTCTCCTCGTCCGGGGAAGCGTCCCCGGTTTCCAG
>CAYTVY010000109.1:0-8460 GCA_964441925.1 uncultured Geothermobacter sp. | reverse complement strand
GAAAGGATAAGCGCCATGATGATTCAGATCAGGTACCACGACGGCCGATTCGACATGATCAAGACCAGCCAGCTCGACCGACTGCTGCGTTCGGGGCAGATCAGCGCCTTCCGGCGGCAGGACGGCTGGGTGGAGCCGGGCCGGGCCCCGTTGCGCGGCGATGCGAAGCAGACCTTCTACCTCGGGGCGGAACGCCGCTCACCGCAGGGTCCCGGCACCCTGTCGCAGTAAGCGGCCGTCCCCGAATGATGTCGTCGACAACCGCCGGCTAGAGAGCGGCTATCACCTTCTGCAACTTCTCCTTTACGGTGGTGGCCACCTCCAGCAGGTCCGAATTCTCCACCGCCTGCATCGAGGCGATCGGATTGACCGCCGCCACTTCGACCCGGCCATCGTCGAACTGCTGCACCACGACATTGCAGGGCAGCATGCTACCGATCCAGGGCTCGGCCTGCAGCGCCCGGTAGGCGAAATGCGGATTGCAGGCACCGAGAATGACATAGTTCCGAAACCGGACGTCGAGCTTCTTTTTCAGCGTCTCCCTGACATCGATCTCTGTCAGCACTCCGAATCCTTCCTTGGCCAGTTCCTCCCGGGCCCGTTCGAGCGCCTGGTCAAAACCGACGTCGACCTGTTTTTTGAAAACATAGTCCATGAAAAAACTCCTTTCCTTGGAAAAGCCGCCGGCAGCCACGGCCTTCCCGTTCTGCCGGCACGGCAATGGTTCGTGCTGTCTGGTAGAATAGCATGGTTTCCGCCGTGCTCACGGCAATGAACAACAAATTCCGGGCAAGCTGGCGCCGCCAGAACGCACTCCGGACGGACAAACGGAACCGGCGAAGCCGGGATAGCAGGGTTTCATCGGGCAGACGGGCTCCCGTCAACCCCGACGCCAGAACAAAGGAGGTCACCGATGCATACCCACGAAACCTGCCAGCACACCACCGACCACCGGCATTTCGTCGATCCGGTCTGTGGCATGCAGACCGACGATGCAACAGCCTTCAAGCCTTACGAGCACGAGGGCACCGTCTTTTTCTTCTGCAGCGACAAATGCCTGAACCGTTTCCGTGAAGATCCGGACGCCTACCGGGACGAAAACGGCAGGCAGCCCGTCCCGGAAGCAGACGCCGGAGGCGGCTACACCTGCCCGATGCACCCCGAGGTGACGCAGGACGGCCCCGGCAACTGTCCGAAATGCGGCATGGCTCTGGAGCCCCTGAACCCCCTGCCGGCGTCCCGCACCAGCTACACCTGCCCGATGCATCCCGAGGTGGTGCAGGACACCCCCGGCACCTGCCCGAAATGCGGCATGGCCCTGGAAAGCCGGCAGGTCGCCGAAGAGGAGGGCAACCCCGAATACGACGACATGCGCCGCCGGTTCGTCTTTTCCGCCCTGCTTTCCATCCCCCTGGTGCTGATCGCCATGCGCGGGATGCTGCCCGGCGGCCGGCTGATCGAAGAGCTGGCGACGCCGCGCACGCTCGGCTGGCTGGAACTGCTGCTGTCGACCCCGGTGGTGCTCTGGGCCGGCTGGCCCTTCTACCAGCGCGCCGTGCAGTCGGTCGTCAACCGCAGCCTCAACATGTTCACCCTGATCGGCCTCGGCGTGTCGATGGCCTATGTCTACAGCCTGCTCGCCGTCCTGCTGCCGGGGATCTTTCCCGCCGCCATGCGCGGACCGGACGGCTCGGTCGGCGTCTACTTCGAGGCGGCGGCCGTCATCGTCACCCTGATCCTGCTCGGGCAGGTGATGGAACTGCGGGCCCGCAGCCAGACCGGCGCGGCCATCAAGGCCCTGCTCGGACTGGCTCCCAAGACGGCCCGCCGGCTCAACGCCGACGGCAGCGAGGAAGACATTCCCCTGGAGCAGGTCCAGCCCGGTGACCGGTTGCGGGTCCGGCCGGGGGAAAAGATCCCGGTGGACGGCATCGTGCTCGAGGGCAGCAGCAGCGTCGACGAATCGATGATCTCGGGCGAACCGATTCCGGTGAGCAAGCAACCGGGCGATCCCCTGATCGGCGCCACGGTCAACACGACCGGCGCCCTGATCATGCAGGCAGAGAAGGTCGGCAGCGACACCCTGCTGGCCCGCATCGTCCAGATGGTGGCCGAGGCCCAGCGCAGCCGGGCGCCGATCCAGAAACTGGCCGACCGGGTGGCCGGCTACTTCGTGCCGGCGGTGATCGCCGTCGCCCTGCTCGCCTTCGTCGTCTGGCTGCTGGCCGGACCCGAGCCCCGCCTGGCCTACGCCCTGATTGCCGCGGTCTCGGTACTGATCATCGCCTGTCCCTGCGCCCTGGGGCTGGCGACCCCGATGTCGATCATGGTGGCGACCGGCAAGGGCGCCGGCATGGGGGTACTGTTCCGAAACGCCGAGGCGATCGAGACCCTGCGCCAGATCGACCTGCTGGTGGTCGACAAGACCGGCACCCTGACTCTGGGCGAGCCGAAGCTGACCGGGGTGATTCCGGCGGGCGGCATCGACGAACAACGACTGCTGACCCTGGCCGGCAGCCTGGAGCGGGGCAGTGAACACCCGCTGGCCGCCGCCCTGGTCGCCGGTGCCCAGGAACGGGGCGCCCGACTGGTGGAGGCGGAGGACTTCGCCTCGCACACCGGCCGGGGTGTCGCCGGCCGGGTCGACGGTGTCGAGGTGCTACTCGGCAACGCCCGGCTGATGGAGGATTTCGCCATCGATACCGGCGCCCTGGCCGAGACGGCCCAAAAGCTGCGCGCCGAGGGGCAGACGGTGATGTTCGTCGCCGCCGATGGCAGGGCGGCGGGACTGCTGGCGGTTTCCGACCCGATCAAGGAGACGACGCCGGCCGCCATCGCCCGGCTGCACGACGAGGGCATCCGGGTCGTCATGCTGACCGGCGACAACCGGGCGACGGCCGAGGCGGTCGGCAGAAAGCTCGGCATCGACGACATCGTCGCCGAGGTGCTGCCGGACGAAAAGGCGGCGGTGGTCGAGCGTTTCCAGCAGCAGGGACACCGGGTGGCGATGGCGGGCGACGGCATCAACGACGCTCCGGCCCTGGCCAGGGCGGATGTCGGCATCGCCATGGGCACCGGCACCGACGTGGCGATGGAGTCGGCCGGCGTCACCCTGGTCAAGGGCGATCTGACCGGCATCGTCCGGGCCCGCAAACTGAGCCGGGCGACCATGGCCAACATCCGGCAGAATCTCTTTTTCGCCTTCGTCTACAACGCCCTCGGCGTGCCGCTGGCCGCCGGAGTGCTCTATCCCGTCTTCGGCCTGCTGCTCAGCCCGGTGGTCGCGGCGGCGGCGATGAGCCTCAGCTCGGTTTCGGTGATCCTCAACGCCCTGCGCCTGCGTTCGGCCCGGATCGAC
Organism: uncultured Geothermobacter sp.; assembly: GCA_964441925.1. Taxonomy (GTDB): domain Bacteria; phylum Desulfobacterota; class Desulfuromonadia; order Desulfuromonadales; family Geothermobacteraceae; genus Geothermobacter. The sequence goes on along the minus strand of CAYTVY010000109.1, from coordinate 5,102 downwards.
TGACGCGCCGGCCGGCTTCCCCCAAGTCTCCATTGCACAACATCGCCGGCAGCGGGTATGATGGGACCATCCGCCTCCGGCGCGGGCAACTCCAAACGAGGGAAGCGATCCGTCATGGCCTTTGGACTGAAAACGAAAATCTGGCAGACCGGCCAGCTCGAGTGGTACGGGCTGATCGACAACGAGGACCTCTATCTCGGCAGCCGGGAATTCCCCCTGCCGCCGGCGGAAGGCGACGAATGGACCGTGCGCGAGACCGGCCTGCGCTTCAGGATCGTCGACGGCGTCATCCGCAAGATCGGCCAGGTCGAGCCGGAAAAGCCGGAGTGGCTCTGACATGGCCCTCGAAATCCTCCAGATCCGGGCCGACCGGGGCGACAATTTCAGCTACCTGGTGTTCTGTCCCGACAGCCGCCAGGCCCTGATCATCGACAGCAGCTTTGCCGCCGACAGCCTGCTGGCCGAAATCGAAGACCGCGATCTCGAACTGGTGCTGGTGGCCAACACCCACGGGCACCGTGATCACACCGCCGGCAACGACCGGATCATCGGGACCACCGGCGTGCCCCTGGCGGCCCATCACGCCGACATGCCGCTGGCGCAGATTCCGCTGCACAACGGCCAGCGGCTCACTCTGGGCACCGGCCAGATCGAGGTTCTGCACACCCCGGGCCATTCCCCCGGCTCGGTGGTCTTCCGCATCGGAAACGCCGTCATCACCGGCGACACTCTCTTCATCTCCCGCTGTGGCCGGGCCGACCTGCCGGGGAGTGATGTCGAGCGCCTCTATCACAGCCTGCAGCGTCTGAAGCTGCTGCCGCCGGGAACCCTCGTCTACCCCGGACACGACTACGGTCCGACCCCGACCGCCACCCTCGCCGACGAACTGGCGACCAACCCCTACCTGCGTTGCCCCGATCTGGAAAGCTTCATCGCCCTGCGGATGGGCTGACCACCCGGCCTTTTTCCGGCCCGCCTGTTGCGACCCGGCACCGGCACGATAGACTTTCCGGGCACGGCCACGCCATCCAGGCCGGCCCTGCCGAAAGAAGACCATGATCACCGACCGTTACCGGACGCTGCTCCGGCAAGGGCTCGACGCCCTGGAGAAAGACGATACCCTGCTTGCCCTGATCCTGTTCGAGGACGCCTGCAAGCTGGCCGAAACCCCGACGGCCAAATCCTGTCTCGCCTACTGCCTGGCGCGCGAAAAGAAACTGTTCCAGCAGGCTATCGCCATGTGTCTGACCGCCCAGCAGCAGGAGCCGGCCAACAGCCTGCACTACCTGAACCTGGGGCGGGTCTACCTGGCGGCCGGACAGAAGCAGAAGGCGATCCGTGTCCTGCGCCAAGGGCTGAAAATGAAACGCGACCAGCAGATCATCGACCTGCTGGTCGCGCTCGGCCAGCGTAAGCCGCCGCCCATCCCTGCCTTGCCGCGCAACCACTTTCTCAACCGCAATCTCGGACTGCTGCTCAGCCGTATCGGCATGCGCTGAGTCCAGGGCCGGGCTGTCTCCAAACCGGCCCTAATAGGGGCGCCGGCTCTTGCCCGGTTTGTACTCGCCGGTGAAGGGGGTCAGCACCAGGGTGATGTCCTCGACGAACTCGCCCTTTTTCACCCGTAACGGCCGGGGCGTGTCACCCCCGTAACGGCCATACAGCTCGCCGGGACGCGGCATGTCCCAGGCATGCACCCGGGCCGCCAGATAGTAAGTGCCCTCTCCCGGCAGGTAGAGCGTGAACCGCCCGTCGGCGTCGGTCAGGGTGGAGGCGAAATCGGGCAGCCGCTTCATGTCAGTGTCGACATAGGCAATGGCAAAACTTCCGGGAACCGGCTTGCCGGCCGCGTCGACCAGCCGGCCGCGAATGCCGGTATCGGTCCGCCGCTCGACGGTACTCTTCCTGAAGAACATCGGCGCCTTCATCGGCACCACCTCGAGATCGAGCAGCGCCATCCGGCCCGGCCGGACCTCGACCCGCACCTTCTGGTGCTCCGAATAGTAGTCTCCGGGTGCCAGCGGCCCGCTCGGCTCACCGCTCATCCGCTTGCGGGCGACCACGTAGTAGGTCCCCGGCGGCACGTCGAGGGTGAAATGCCCGTTTTCATCCGTGGGCCCCGAGATGTACTGGGAAGGGCCGAGCAGGTTGGAGGTGGTGTCGGCGTAGACGTTGACATAGGCGCCGGCCAGGGGCTGTCCGCCCTCCTTCAGCCGCACGCTGCCCGACAGCCCGGTCCGCCCGTCCATCGCGGCATAGCGCACGCCGGCGACGTCCTCGCCCATCTTCTGCCCTCCCGTGCCGGCAACACAGCCCGCCAGCAACACCAGCCCCAACCACCAGAAAAACCTGCACATCTTCGCCTCCAGACTGGAAAAAGCTGCTGATATTCTATATCCTTTCGGGGATACCAAGAAAGTCTACCGGGCGGGGGGAAAATGTCAAAACAGACCCGTTCCTCGCCCTGCCGGACCCTCCATCCACGGACTGCCTTCATGCCGCCTGCACGCGCCGACAAACTGCACCGCCTGTTCCACGGTTCCTTCGACGTCCTGATCATCGGTGGCGGCATCACCGGTGCCGGCATCGCCCGTGACCTCGCCCTGCGCGGCCTGAAGGTGGCGCTGGTCGACAAGGGAGATTTCGCCGGCGGCACCTCGAGCCGCTCGACCAAGCTGATCCACGGTGGCCTGCGCTATCTCGAAAGCGGCCGCCTCGGGCTGGTCCGCGAAGCCTGCCGGGAGCGGCGCCTGCTGCAGCGGCTGGCACCGCACCTGGTCCGGCCCCTGCCTTTTCTCATCCCCGGCTACCGGGGAGACCGCCGCCCCTTCTGGATGATCCGGGCCGGCCTCACCCTCTACGACCTGCTCGCCCTGGGGCAGGGGGCGCGGCACCACCAGATCTGCGACACCGGTGAGCTTGCCGCCGCCGAACCCAGTCTGCGGCAGGACGGGCTGATCGGGGCGGTCCGCTACTGGGACTGCCGGATGGACGACGCCCGCCTCTGCCTGGAAAACATCCTGGCGGCGGAAAATCTCGGCGCCGTCTGCCTGAACCATGTCGCGGTCGAGGCCCTGCTCCGCCGGGGCAGCCGCATCGGCGCGGCCGCTCTTCGCGATCAGGAGACCGGCCGGCAGGGCGAGGTGGCGGCCCGGCTGATCATCAACGCCACCGGCCCCTGGCTCGACCGGATCCGCCGCCTGGCCGGCCTGGACCGCCCCAGCCTGCGGCCGACCCGCGGCACCCACATCCTGGTGCCGCGCCTGAACCGGCGCGAGGAAGCCTTCTACCTCTCCACCGGCCGCGACGACCGGCTCTTTTTCGTCATTCCCTGGGGGGACATGTCGCTGATCGGCACCACCGACGTCGATTTCGACCCGTCGCCCGACACGGTGCGCCCGACGCCCGGGGACATCACCTACCTGCTCGAGGAAAGCAACCGCCACCTTCGGGACTGCCGCCTGGAGGCAAAAGACGTCATCGCCGCCTTCGCCGGCGTGCGGCCCCTGATCCGGGACGGCCAGGGACCGGCCGGCCGGGTTTCGCGTGAATACCGGATACTCCAGGAGATCGACGGCCTGCTGTCGGTCGCCGGCGGCAAATACACCACCTACCGCGCCCTGGCCGCCCGTGTCGGCCGCCTGGTCGCCCGCCGGCTTGGCGGGCACCGGGATGCGGCGAGCGACCGGATCCCCCTGCCCGGCGGCGCCATCGGCGATTTCGCCTCCTTCCGCCGCCGCTGGAACGACCGCCTGCAACAGTTCGGGATCTCCGCCAACCGGGCCGGCGTTCTGGTCGACCGCTACGGTGCCCGGGTGGCCCGGCTGGCGGAACTGCTGGAGCAGGACGGCACCCTGTGCCGGCCCGTGAGTGACGGTTCGCCGCTGCTGGCCGCCGAGGTCGTCTTTGCCGCCCGTTTCGAGGCGGCCCGCACTCCCGGCGACATCCTGCGCCGCCGCACCACGCGGGCCCTGGAACCGGGTCGGGGACTGGCCGACCTCAAGGCAACCTGCCGGCTGCTGGCCAGCGAACTCGCGGTCGGCGAAGAGATCATCGACCACTGGGAAAACGATTACCGGCAACGGGAGATCGACTCCCTGCCGTTCAACACAGGAGAACGCAAGCCATGAATCTCAAGGTACGTGCCACCGATCCGCTCAAACAGAAGACGCCCTGTCTGGTGCTGGCCGCCCGCCAGGGCAGTTTCACCCATGAACCGCTGAAATCCCTCGACCGGCTGCTGGGGGGACGGCTCAGCCGCAGCCGCCGGGACGGCGAGTTCGACGGCGCCGCCGGCCAGACGCTGCTGCTGCACTGCGCCGGCGAGATCGGCCCCGACCGGGTGCTGCTGGTCGGCCTGGGCAAGCCCGGACCCGCCGACGGGGAAACCGCCCGGCGCGCCGCCGGCCGGGCCGTCCGCCTGCTGCGGGAGAAAAAGATCTCCCGTCTCGCCGTTCACCTGCCGTCCTTCGATCCGATCCGCCGGCGACCGGAGATCGAGCAGGCCGTCATCGAGGGCCTGCTGCTCGGTGCCTACGGCTTCGAACGTTATCTCGGCAAGAACGGCAAGCGTCCCGGCCCGATGCGCGAGGCGCTGCTGCTGGCCGGCAGCCACAGCGAACTGGCCGCCACCGGCGAGCTGGCGGCCAAGGCCGAGGCGATCTGCGCCGGCGTCCGCCTGGCCCGCGATCTGGTCAACCTGCCCGGCAATGCCAAGGCCCCGGCGGACCTGGCACACCAGGCGGAACAGCTCGCCGGGGAAGACCATCTCGCCTGTACCGTCTTCGACCGCAAACGCCTCGAGAAAGAGGGATTCGGCGCCCTGCTCGGGGTCGCCCAGGGCAGCAGTCGCGAACCACGGCTGATCACCCTTGAATACCGCGGCGCCGACAGCGGCGAAAAACCGGTCGTCCTGGTCGGCAAGGGCGTGGTCTTCGACGCCGGCGGCATCAGCCTCAAACCGGCCGAGAAGATGGACGAGATGAAGATGGACATGGCGGGCGCCGCCGCCGTCCTCGGCACCCTGCGCGCCGCCGCCCGGCTGAAACTGCCGGTCAACCTGGTCGGCATCGTGCCGGCGGTGGAAAACCTGCCCTCCGGCA
>CAYTVY010000108.1:4431-8462 GCA_964441925.1 uncultured Geothermobacter sp. | reverse complement strand
AAGTTGATGCGCAGCCGTGGGAAATCGTCGAGGATGGCGCGCATCACGTCGCCATAGCGGCCGGCATCCATGTGATAGACGACCGGCAGGCCATGGGCTTCGGCGAAAGCGAAGAGCTCCCATTCCTGTTCGCGATACTGTTCGGGACTGATGCCGAAGGTCTCCGGGATGCCGGCGATGCCCAGGTCGTTGGCGTTGTCGGGCAGGTAGAGGCCCTTGATGCCGCGGAAACCCCGCCGGAACAGCTTTTCAATCCCCGCCTGCGTCTGTCCGTGCAGCATCCGCGTGTCAAGCATGGGGAACAGCATGCGGCCGCTCTGCCGGGTCAGTTCCAGCAGAAGATCAGCCTCGTTGAAAAGCGGGTCTCCCAGGTTGTCAAAGCCTTCCGGAATAAGTTTCCAGACTTCCCTCTCGTCCAGGTCGGGATTGGCCAGGCCCATGACCGCCATCTGCCTGACGCCTGCCTGACGCAGATCGGCCAGGCCGCGATGAATCCACTCGGCCTGGCCGGTCCCGACAAAGCAGTGAACGTGGACGTCAATGATGTCGTGGTCCTGTCCCATGGTGCCCGTGTCCGGAAGGAAAAGGGGCGCGGCAAAGCTGCACCCCGGTCGTCAATCCTGAATCAGCGGTTCTCCCACTTTGCCGGACGCTTTTCGACAAAGGCGGTCAGGCCCTCGACGGCGTCATGGGTCTGCATCAGCTCGGCCAGGTAGAGGGTTTCCACCCGCTCCAGCTTGGCGGTGACCCGTTGGCGGTATTCCTCCCGCGCGGCGCGCACCGCGAAGCGCAGGGTGCTGGCACTGCTCGGCGCAAGAGCCTTGTCGAAATACCCCAGGGCCGCCGCTTCCGGGTCGTCGGAGAGGTTGTCGATCAGGCCGGTTGCCAGGGCTTCCTCGGCGCCCATGCTGCGGCCGGAGAAGAGCAGGTCCTCGGCTCTGGCCTGGCCGATCCGTTCGGGCAGCAGGCAACTGGCCGCCGGAGCGAAGACCGCCAGCTTGATCTCCGGCTGGCCGAGCTTGGCGTCGGGCGCGGCGAACAGCATGCTGCTGGCGGCGGCGACCTCCAGCCCGCCGCCGAGACACTGCCCCTTGATCGCCACCAGCAGCGGCAGCGGGAAGTCGAGCATGTCGCGGATCAGGGCGTGCAGAGACTTGAGCATGTCGGCGCACTGGTCCGGCATGTGTTCGTCAACGCTGGCGCCGAAGCTGAAGTGCGGGCCTTCGTGGTCGAGCAGCGCGGCGCGCAGCTCGGGGATGTCCCGGTACTCTGCCAGCGCCTGCCGCAAAGCGGCGATCATCGCCGCGTCGACGATATTGGCTTTCGGCCGCGCCAGGCGCAGGCGCAGCAGGGTTCCGTCACGGTCGAGCCAGACTTTCAACGGGCTGTCGCTCATCGGTTTGTCCTTTCTGAAATTGTTGGCCGCCAAGACGCCAAGCACGCCAAGAGGGTCAAAGTCCTTTTAACGGAGAGGCGGAGAGGGGCTGAGGTGAAGAGAAAAACCAAAATCTTTTTTTGGTTTAAACTCAAAACCAGAATCTTTGTCTTTCTCTGCGCCTCTGCGTTAATAAAGGTTTTCTTGGCGTCCTGGCGTCCTGGCGGCAAATACGCTTCTATTTCCCCGGCATCAGGCTCTCGATCAACTCCTCGGTCCAGGGCACGCCCTTGGCGAGGCCCTGGCGCAGCTTGACGAAGTCGATCTCGCGGCCGGTTTCCTTGTTGCCCTCGTTGAAGGCACGGAAGCCGGTGCGGGCCTCGTTCATCATGTTCAGTGCCAGCCAGGCGCGGGAATTCTCCTTGTTCTTGTTCCAGGTCTCCAGTTTCGGTTTGCGCAGCTCTTCGAGGCTCTTGGTCATGCACTCGGGGAAGGTCTCGATCAGCTTGGCGCAGAGTTCCTCGACCTTCTCATCGAGCATGGAGAGGTCCACTTCGCCCTGCTTGAGCAGGTCCCGCCCGGCCTTGAAGTCGGCGCCGGTTTTGAATTCGCCGTGGATGACGCGCCCGAACTCATCGAGATAGCGGTCGGTGACCACGGTCGGGTTGGGGACGAAGCTGCCGTCGAGCTTCAGGGCCGGGACCACCTCGGCGATGATGCCCAGCCGGGCCGCCTTGTGGGCCGAGAAGGGTTCGCAGAGGGTGCCGGAGATCATCGCCTGTTCGCAGCCGATCATCACCGGCAGAAAGTCGGTGGCGCCGCCGATGGCCGCCGAGCCGTGCTTGGGACCGGCCTGGCCGAAGTTGGCGAGATCCTGGGCGATGGTGAAGTCGCAGGCCATGCCGATTTCCTGGCCGCCGCCGATGCGCATGCCGTTGACCCGGCAGATGACCGGCTTGTCGCAGCCGAGGATGGCCGACACCATGTCATTGAACAGCCGCATGTACTGGCGGTACTCCTGCGGGTTGCCGGCATAGTACTCGGCGTATTCCTTGGTGTTGCCGCCGGTGCAGAAGGCCTTGTCGCCGACCGCGGTGAAGACCACGGCGTTGACCTCGCGGTCGACCGAGGCGCGGCGGAAGGCGAGGATGGTGGCCTTGACCATGTCGGTGGTGTAGGAGTTGTACTGCTTCGGATTGTTGAAGATGATCCAGGCGTTGTAGAGCCCCTCGGCCACCGAGCCGTCGCGGCGCCGGGCCGGACGTTTTTCATACTGCACCATGCCGTCACAGAGACTCTCGACATCCTTGTCGATCAAGTTGTGATCGATCAGTTCGGCCGGCGCGTTGCGGGCAATGATTTCGTCGGTTGTTGCCATCTGTCTTGTCTCCTCATTTATGTTGGTGAAAATCTGTCTCGCGCCCGTTCGCTGACGCTCACTCAAGACGCAGAGACGTAGAGAAATTCATTTAAAGACGTCCTCAGCGTCTCTGCGCGAGGCAATTACGGGACCAGGATCGCCCGTTTGTTCATTTTCCGGTCATGGACCGCGGCGAAGACCTCGTTGATCTGCTCCAGCGGACGCTGTTCGACAAAGGGGGCGAGTTCCACCTTGCCCGCCAGCACCAGGTCGAGGGCCGCCGGGTAGTATTCCGGCAGGCAGCCCCAGTTGCCCAGCGCCCGGGCGTGGAAGGCCATCAGGTTGGAGAGGCGGATGTCGACCTTGTCCATGGTGAAGCCGACCACGCTCAGGGTCGATCCGTGAACCATGAGGCCGTAGGCGGTTTCCTGCCCAGGCTTGCTGCCGGAACATTCGAAGATGAACCACTCGGTGCGGCGCAGGCCCTGCTCCTTGGCGAAGGCCGAGATCGCCTTCTTCAGGTCGCGGCCGCCGATCTCCATGGCATTGAAGGTTGCGGCCGCGCCGTGTTCGGCGATGGCGTCGAGCTTGGCCTGGTCGATGTCGATGGCGATGACGGTGGCGCCGAAGGCCCGGGCCATCTGCACGCAGTAGCCGCCGACGCCGCCGACGCCGATGACGATTGCCAGATCGCCGTTGCCGACCCCGGCCTGGTGGACGGCCTGGTAGGGGGTGGTCACCGCGTCGGCCACCACCGAGATGTCGGCCAGCTGCAGCCCGGAAGCGGCCAGTCTGGTCTCGTCGACCGGGCAGAGGTCGCGGGCCGGAACCACGATGTGGCTGGCGAAGCCGCCCTGGATGTCGTTGCCGGGCATCTTCTGGGCACGGCAGATGGTGCCCTTGCCGCGCTTGCAGAGGTCGCACTCACCGCAGGGCATCACCGCCGGAATGATCACCGCCTTGTCCATCCAGTCGGCGGCGCCTTCCCCGGCGGCGACCACCCGGCCGCTGATTTCGTGGCCGAGGGCCAGCGGCAGTTCGGAATTGGTGCGCACGCCGTCGTAATAGAAGCCGAGGTCGGTATGGCAGACCCCACAGCCGGCGACGGCCACCACCACTTCACCCGGTCCCGCCGTGGCGACGAATTCCTGTTTGACCAGCGGTTCCTTGACACCTTTCATCATCCAGCGATAAGCGTTGATCGACATGTTCGGTTCTCCTGTTGGTTGGAATTCAAAAGCGGCCAAGGGCTAAAGGTAAAGGGCTAAAGGTAAAGGGCTAAAGGTAAAGGGCTAA
>CAYTVY010000108.1:0-4331 GCA_964441925.1 uncultured Geothermobacter sp. | reverse complement strand
GGTAAAGGGCTAAGGGGTTTCCCCTTCGTCTTTTGCCCTCAGCCTTTGGCCGCTGAGTTTTTTCAGCAGTTCTTCCGGCAGACTGCAGGGCTGCAGGTTGTCCTTTTTTACCCAGATGTGTCGGGTGCTGCCGGTGGTCAGCAGCTCATCGCCCCGCTCGATCCGATAGTTGAACTGCAGGCCGCGCCTGCTGACCCGGTCGAGCCGGCAGCTTGCCCTGATGGTGTCGCCGTAGCGGGCCGCCCGGCGGTAATCCTGTTCGGCCCGGGTGATGATCATCAGGTAGCCGCGGGCCTCGATCTCCGGGTAGGGCAGCCCGGCCTCGGCACAGTAGCGGGTCCGGGCCAGTTCGAACCAGACCAGGTAGTTGGCATGATGGACCACGCCCATCTGGTCGGTTTCGGCGTAGCGGACCTCGAACTCGACGGTGGCCTGCGGCATGGGTCTCAGAGCCTCTCGATCAGGGTTGCCATTCCCTGGCCGTGGCCGATGCAGAGCGAGGCGATGCCGAACCGGCCGCCGCTCTCTTCCAGGCCGTTGAGCAGGGTGGTGATCAGCCGGGTGCCGGTGCAGCCGAGGGGATGACCGAGGGCGATGGCCCCGCCCCAGGGGTTGACCTTGTCCGGATCCAGGTCCAGTTCGCGGATGCAGGCCAGCGCCTGGCTGGCGAAGGCCTCGTTGAGTTCGAAGCGGTCGATTCGGTCGAGACCGAGGCCGGTTTTCCGCAGCAGGGCGCGGATCGCCGGGACCGGACCCATGCCCATGGTGCAGGGATCGAGGCCGACGACGGCGAAATCGACCACCCGCGCCCGCGGTTTCAGACCGAAGCGCTCACAGGCGGCTTCGGTGGCGAGCAGGGTCAGGCTGGCGCCGTCGTTGAGGGGCGAGCTGTTGCCGGCGGTGACCGAACCGTCGGCGGCGAAGATGGTCTTCAACCCGGCCAGGGCTTCGAGGCTGGTTCCCGGGCGCGGTGACTGGTCGTCACGGGCGGGGCCGGCGGGGGTGTCGATCGGCAGGATCTCGCGGGCGAAATGTCCGGCGTCGCGGGCCGCCAGGGCCCGGCGGTGGCTTTCCACCGCGAAGGCGTCCTGGTCGTGGCGGCTGACGGCATAGTCGCGGGCGACCTTCTCCGCCGTCAGTCCCATGTTGTTGAACGGGAAGGGGTAGCGCTCCAGCAGTCCCTGGTGGTAATCGGTGGCCGCCTGCATCGGCACGTGGGTCATGTGTTCCACGCCCCCGGCGAGCAGCAGCCCGGCGTGCCCGGCGGCGAGGGTCGAGGCGGCGAAATTGAAGGCCTGCAGGCTGGAGGCACAGAGCCGGTTGACGGTGGTGCCGGGCAGGGTTTCGGGAAGCCCGGCCAGCAGCAGCGCCAGGCGGGCGATGTTCTTGCCCTGTTCCAGGTGCTGGCCGACGCAGCCGATGTAGACATCGTCGATGGCGGCGGTCAGTTCCTCACCGGCCTCCATTTCCGCCAGCATCTTCCGCATCAACTCCGCCAGCAGATCGTCGGCGCGAACCTCGCGATACAGGCCCTTGTCCGGGTGCGCCCGGCCGATGGCGGTGCGTCTGGCTTCGATCAGGTAGGCGTTCATCTAAGATCCTTAAAGTCTATTGGGATGTGCCGCCAAGGCGCCAAGAAATGGTGAAATCGGCCAAAGGCGAAGGGCTGATGGCTAAGGGTGAAATTCCTGACAAAACCTTTGGCCCTTAGCCCTTTGCCTTTGGCCGCCTGGGCCTCGACTTCGCTTGGCGGCCCCCATTTTCCAGCTTACAGCGACAGCAACCCGCAGCTTTTTCCGCCGTCGACGTGCAGCACCTGGCCGGTGATGAAGACGGCGTCGTCGGAGGCGAGGAAGGCGACCGCGGCGGCGATGTCCTCGACCTTGCCCATCTTGCCGGTCGGCTGCATGCGGATCAGCCTTGCCCGCGCCTCTTCCGGCATGCTCTGGCTCATCGGGGTGTCGATCAGGCCCGGCGCCACGGCGTTGACATTGATCTGGAAACGGGCGAACTCCAGGGCCAGGGTGCGGGTCAGGCTGACCAGTCCCCCCTTGCTGGCCGAGTAGTTGGCCTGGCCGATATTGCCGAGCCAGGCGCGCGAGACGATATTGACGATCTTGCCGTACTGCTGGGCCTTCAGGGTCGGGAAAGCCGCCTGGCAGCAGAGGAAGGCGCCCTTGAGGTTGACGTCGATGACCTGGTCCCAGTCCTGTTCGGAAATCTTGCTGATGAAGCCGTCGCGAATGATGCCGGCATTGTTGACCAGCACGTCGAGACGGCCGAAGTGATCGGTCACCTCGGCCATCAGCTGTTCGACCCGGGCCTTGTCGGTGATGTCGGCACTGATCGGCAGCACCTGGCAGCCGTCCGCCTCCAGTTCGGCGGCGAAAGACTGCAGCTGCCCGGCGTTGACATCCACCAGCGCCAGGCGTGCCCCTTCGGCGGCGAAGCGGCGGGCGATGGCGGCACCGATGCCCCGTCCGGCGCCGGTGATCAGCACCACGCGAGCGGGATTTTCCGCGGCCGCCGTCATCAGCAGGCCTCCACGGCCAGGGCGATTCCCTGGCCGCCGCCGATGCAGGCCGAGGCGATGCCGAACTGTTTGCCGTCGCGTTGCAGGGTCTTCAGGCAGGTCAGGGTGAGACGCACGCCGGTGGCGCCGAGGGGATGGCCGATGGCGATGGCGCCGCCGTTGATGTTGAGCTTGTCCTCGTCGAGCTGCAGCTCCCGAGCGACGGCCAGACACTGGGCGGCGAAAGCCTCGTTGATTTCAAAGCGGTCGATGTCCCCGATCTGCATGCCGAGCTGTTTCAGCAGCAGGCGGATCGAGGGTGCCGGGCCGATGCCCATGATGTCGGGGCGTACGCCGCTGGCGGCGAAGCCGCGGATTTTGCCCAGCGGCTTCAGGCCGTGAGCGCGGACGTAGTCGCCGGAGGCAACCATCATCGCCGCCGCGCCGTCGACGATGCCGGAGGCGCTGCCGGCGGTGGTCGGCCCTTCCTTGCTGAAAACGAAGGGCAGCTTTGCCAGCTGTTCCAGGGTGGTGCGGCGCGGATGTTCGTCGGCTGCGCACGCTTCACGGCTGTTCAGGCGGTACTTGCGGGGTTTGTAATCCCCCATCTCCAGCACCCCCTTGGGCGCGACCGGGGCGATTTCTCCTGCAAAGAAGCCGCTCTGCTGCGCGGCCGCGTAGCGTTCCTGGCTGCGCATGGCAAAGGCGTCGACCTCTTCCCGGCTGAGATTGTATTCCCGTGCCAGGTTATCGGCGGTGCAGCCCATGGGAACGGCGGCGGTGTCGTTGAGGGCCTCCCAGAGCAGGTCGACGAATTCCGGCCGCCCCAGCGGGAAACCCTGGCGGGCGGAGTAGGAGGCGAGGGGGAAGCGGCTCATGGTGTCAGTGCCGCAGCCGAGGACCAGCTGCGCCTTGCCGAGGGCGATCTGCTCCGCCGCCTGGCCCAGCAGTTCCATCCCCGAGCCGCAGATCCGCTGGGTCAGAAGGGCGGTACTCTGCAGCGGCGCGCCGCTGTAGAGGGCGATGTGCCGGGGGAGGAAAAAACAGTCGGCGCTGGCCTGGCCGATGTTGGCGACGATGGTCTGGTCGATCTCCGCAGCCGGCACCCCGGCCGCCTCGATCGCCGCCCGGCCGGCGAGAATGCCGAGGTCGGTCGGTGACATGCTGGAGAGGCTGCCGGTGTACTTGCCGAACGGCGTCCGTTTGCCGTCGATCAGGTAGACATCCTCGAACAGGGCGCCGCTGCCGCTCTGACTGTCCCGAAATCCCTTTACACTTGCGCTCATGGAAGCTCCTTTACTGTTTTAAATCGTTGGCCGCCGAGACCCCTGAAGAAGTGAAGACGGCGAAGGGTAAAGGGCTAATGGCTAAAGGTTTTGACGAAAAACTTCGCCACTGGCCTTTGGCCCTTCTCCTCCAGCCGATTTTCAGGTCCATGCAGATTTTTTCTGGCGTCCTGGCGGCATGTTTTCGTTTATTTCCCGGTAAAGACCGGCTTCTGGCCGCTGATGATGCTGCTCAGGCCGATTTTCGCATCCTGGGAGGCGAAGATGGTCTGCAGGCCGTCCAACTCCAGTTGCAGGGCCGCGGCCAGGTCGAGATCCCGGCCTTTGTCGATCAGTTCCATGGCTGTTTTCAATGCCCCGGGAGCCTTGCGGCGGATGCCCTTGGCCTGTTTCTCGAAGCCTTCGCGGTCGAGCAGCGGGTTGCTCAGGTCACCGTCGAAAGCGGCAAACGCGGCTTCTTCCGGGGTCTCCTCGGTGCGTCCGGCCTGCGCCTTGTCGATGCTGAAGTCCGCCAGTTCCCGCCAGTCGAAGGG
>CAYTVY010000107.1:0-8501 GCA_964441925.1 uncultured Geothermobacter sp. | reverse complement strand
CCCTTAGGTTCGCCGGTGATTTTTGGGAAACGCAGGCAGGTCATCCGCCTTCATCGCAGATTACGGCGTGATGAAAACGACTTGCGCTATTTGCCGGTGACAAGCTCACTGATTCAGGATCAACCTTATCCGGCACCATGGACCAGCCAGACGGCAAGACCGCCGTTGCGCAAGGCCAGACGCGGCCGATCACGCCCCCAAACGCCCAGCCAGGAAGGATCCGGCGTCAGGATGGCCTTGTGCCAGTCGCGCCATTGCCGCCGGCAGCATTCGCCCAGCCGCCGGTAGAGCCGCCGCACCTCGGCATCGTCGCCCAGCCGCTCCCCATAGGGCGGGTTGGCCGCCAGCAGCCCGGCCCGTTTTGGCAGCTCGATGGCGGCAAAATCATCCTGCCGCCAGATGATGGCGTCGCCGACACCGGCACTTTCCGCGTTCCGCCGGGCCAAACCGAGCACTTCGCCGTCCAGGTCCCCGCCGACGATTGGTGCCGGCGGGGTTCGCCGCCGGCGCTCCGCCTCCGCGAGCAGCAGTTGCCACAGACCGGAGCGAAAGCCCGGCCAGTGCATGAAGGCAAAAGCCCGGCAGGCACCCGGAGGAATCCGGGAAGCGATCAGCGCCGCCTCGATCGCCAATGTCCCCGCACCACAAAAGGGATCGACCAGCGGCGTCTCCCCATTCCAGCCGGCCAGCAGCAGCATGCCGGCCGCCAGGTTTTCCCGCAGCGGAGCATTCCCCTGCAGACGGCGGTAACCACGACGGTGCAGGTGGACGCCGCTGCTGTCGATCGACAGCAGCATGCGGTCCTGATACAGCCTTGCCACCACCTGCTGTACGGGACGTTCCGGATCATCCGGCGGATCCCCCAGGGCCCGACGCATGGCCAGCCCGAGGGTCTCGGCGATACGCCCACCGTGCACCAGCCGCGAACGGCGACTGGACACCCGGAAAATCACCTGCTGGCCGGGGCGGATGAACTCGCCCCAGGGCAGGCGCGCCGCCCGGCGAAACAGGGTGGGAAAATCCCGGGCCGTCAGTTCGGCGAAACGCACCAGAACCCGGCTGGCCGAACGCAGCCAGAGATTGGCCAGGTAGAGTTCACGCAATCCACCCCGCCAGCCGACACCGCCCTTTTCCTGTCTGACATCGGTAATCCCGAGAGCCGTCAGCTCGGCGGCACAGACCGGCTCGAGCCCCGGCGGTACCACGGCATACTGTTCGACCGTGCGGTTTTTCACCACCGACTCCTTTCCGTTTTCCGGTCCCTTTCGGCCGGTTGCTGAATCTAGCCTGAATCGATGGGCAGGTCTACCACAGAAACCCGACAGCGAAAAAGTCTGGGCGCCATGGCCGGCTGTGGTATAGTATGCGGCCATCGAACGGGCCCAATACACAATGCTACACTTGTCGGGGGAATAACCGCATGGACCGGCAGGACATCGACTGGCACACTCTGCTGGAACGCATCGATCGCCTGATCTCCCTGGGAGAAACCGCTCTCGCCCAGCGGTCCCGGCCTGCCCCTCCCCCCCTGCCCGACCTGGAACGGCATCCGGCGCTGCGCTGGCAGTCGGCGGGTGACGGCGGCTATCTGGAGGCGATCGACCATCCCGACCTGCCAGACCCGGACGATCTGCTCGGCATCGACCGGCAGCTCGCCGTCCTGAGACGCAACACCCGCCAGTTCGTCCGCGGCCTGCCGGCGAACAACGTGCTGCTCTGGGGAGAGCGGGGCACCGGCAAGTCGACCGCCGTACGCAGCCTGCTCCGCCTCTTCGCCTCCGAGGGGCTGCGGCTGGTGGAGGTGCACAAGGAACATCTTTTCGACCTGCGACAGATCGCCGCCCGCCTGCGCCCGGAACCCTGGCGGTTCATTCTCTGCTGCGACGATCTGTCCTTTGACGAACAGGAGATCGACTACCGGGAACTGAAGGCACTGCTCGAAGGCGGACTCGAGGCTCCGCCGGAAAACGTGCTCATCTACGCCACCAGCAACCGCCGGCATCTGATGCCGGAAAGGCTGACCGAAAATACCGGCGAAGAGGAGATCCACCCCGAAGAGCGCATCGCCGAAAAACTCTCCCTCTCCGACCGGTTCGGCATCAGTCTCGGATTCTATCCCTTCAGCCGGCAGACCTATCTCGCCATCGTCCGCCATCTGGCGAAAAAGCGGAAGCTTGACATTCCCGCGCCATTGCTGGAAAAAGAGGCCTTGAGCTGGTCCGCCGGTCGCGGCAGCCGCTCCGGCCGCATCGCCAGACAGTTCGTCGACGATCTGGCCGGCCGGCTCGCCCTGGGAAAAGACACCTGCGGCCAAGAGGCATGAAACTTGCCACGGTCCGCCCGTGAAATGACGCGTTCCGGTCCGCCGCCCGGTGGCATGCCGGAAAACAGGAGGAAACGAATGAAACGGATTCTGCCCATCGCCATCCTGATACTGCTGATCGTTCCCGGCACCCTTTGCGCCCGCTGGATCAAGGACAAGGTCGTGTTCCAGGTCGAGGCAACCGGCCCGGTCGAGTTCAGCCACTACGACCATCTCGAGGCCGTCGGCAAAAACTGCCCGACCTGCCACAACAAGATCTTCAATATCGTCAGCGAGAAAAATCCCGATTTCACCATGGCGGACATGGAGAAGGGCAAGGCCTGCGGCGCCTGCCACAACGGCGACCGCGCCTTCAGCGTCAAGGAGGACTGCAGCGCCTGCCACCCGACCCGTGACATCCGCTTCGGCAACGACACGGCACCCGCCACCTTCCCCCATTCCGTCCATACCGAAATGTACGGCTGCAGCGAATGCCACCCCGACCTCTTCGTGCCGGACCAGAAGAAAAATCCCCACTTCACCATGGACCAGATGGGCGAGGGCGAGGCCTGTGGTGCCTGCCACGACGGTGACACCGCCTTTGCGGTCAGTGAAAACTGCAGCGCCTGTCATCCGACGGAAGACATCAGGTTCGAGACCGATGCCGGGCCGGCCACCTTCCCCCATTCGGTCCACACCGAGATGTACGGCTGCGACGAATGTCACCCGGGGATCTTCGTTCCCGACCGGAAAAAGAACCCCGCCTTCACCATGGACCAGATGAGCGAGGGGGAGGCCTGCGGCGCCTGCCATGATGGCGATACCGCTTTCAGCGTCGACGACAACTGCGATACCTGCCACGAGATGTAGACAAAGACAGACAAACAACCTATCCTGTCCGTCAGTACCCTTGCCGGAAGGATCGTCTTGCGGACAGGAAAAATACGGACCAGCAGGGGGGACTGAGCCAGTCCCCCCTTTTTCATTCAGTCATGCCCTATTCGAAATACTTTCGACCGGACCAGAAACTGCTGTTGCGGCCCCTGCGAGACGACCAGGAGCGGGTCGAAAATCTCAGCGTCTACGTGGTCCGCTACCAGGCTGACGAGATCCGTCTCTATCTCCCTTACGGGAACCGCCCCGGCGAGGAGTATCCCTTCGAACCCGACATGCCCGTCGAACTGGTTGGCGAAGTCCTGGGGCTCGGCCTGCGCATCACCGGAACCGTCCAGCGGCAACTGGAACGGGACCGGATCGACGTCAGGCTCAACAACGACCTGCAGGCCTTCCAGCGGCGCCTGCACCCGCGTGGTGACGTCACCGTCGGCCTGCGCTACACCCGCGGCCATGGTGCCCTGCGCACCTTCCGCGGCCAGTGGGAGAAGAACGTCCGCCTTCTGGCCGACCAGCGCAGCCTGAAAAAACTGGGACACTTCCCCCGGGTCGCCATCAATCTCGGCACCGGCGGCCTGCGCTTTGCCATCAGGTCACCGGTACAGGTCGCCGACCTGTGCATGGTGCTCATCCAGCTGCAGCCGGGAACCACCCCCATCTGCGCCCTGGCGGAAGTGGTCTGGATCGCCGATGAAGGCGACGAACAGGCGGAGAAACGAACCGCCGGCCTGCAGTTCATCAACATCCTGAAGAGCGACCAACAGAAGATCGAGGCTTTTCTGCGCGACAACAGGGCCGTAGCTGGAGATCCTTCGACCAGCACCTCCTGACATCAGCAACAACACCTTGATTTAAAATCGTTTTTCCAACTCATCCACAATTTCGTGGAAAACCCTGTGGGCAATCTGGGCACGAACATCCACAACCGGCAGAGACAGACGGTCGCTGGCTTTTTGCCTAATTTTTAGGCAGAAAAAAGGAGCGTCAGGCCACAACACGAGCAACCGGTTCGGCGGGGAAAAATCCGGGTTCAGGGTGAGGGGAGACCCGCAGACCGCCGAGATCGAGCAGGTGCAGAAAACGTGCACGATCGAGGTCACGGGCCCCGAGGGAATGGAGATGGGGCGTGGGAAGCTGGCAGTCGACCAAAAGAAAGTTTGCGGCCTGCAGACTGCGAACCAGGGTGACAAAAGCCACCTTTGACGCATCCCGCTGCCGGGAGAACATCGACTCGCCGAAAAAGAACCGTCCCAGGCAAATCCCGTAGAGACCACCGGCCAGTTCCCCCTCGTGCCAGGCTTCCACGGAATGGGCGTAGCCGAGATGGTGCAGGCGCCCATAAGCCTCCTGCATCTCCGGAGTGATCCAGGTCCCATCCGGCGAGCGGCGACGCAGTTCGGCGCAGAAACCAACGACCTGATCGAAGGCCCGGTCGAAACTCACCCGGAAGCGCCCGCGCCGCAGGGTTTTCACCAGGCTGCGGGAAACGTGCAGTTCGCCGGGAAAAAGGACGCAGCGGGGATCCGGCGACCACCAGAGAAGAGGATCGCCTTCGTTGAACCAGGGAAAGATTCCCATCGAGTAGGCAAGCAACAGCCGCTCGCTCGACAGGTCGCCGCCGACAGCGAGCAGACCGTTCTCTTCGGCCAGCTGCGGCGGCGGAAAGACCAGGGCGTCTCCGAGACGATAGACGGGCATCACTCCCCGGAATCGGGATAGCTGAAGACGAGCCGGTCACCACGACAGCCGACACGGACCCGGCCGCCGGAACGAAGCCGACCGAAGAGGATCTCGTTCGCCACCAGGTCGCCGATCTCGCTCTGGATCAGCCGGGACAGGGGGCGGGCACCGAAAGCCGGATCGTAGCCCTTGCGGGCCAGATAGCGCCGGGCGGCCGGTGACAGCTCCAGCCTGACCCCCTTGTCGGCCAGCGGCTGTTTCAGCTCGGCGATCATCTTGTCGACCACCCGCACCATCACAGCGCTGTCGAGAGCGGAAAAGGGGACCACGGCGTCGAGCCGGTTGCGGAATTCGGGCGAGAAGGTCTTTTCGACCGCCCCCTTCGCCGACCCCATCCGCCCCTCGCCGAAACCGATGGGCCGGGCACTCATCTGTCGGGCCCCGACATTGCTGGTCATGATCAGCACGACATTGCGGAAATCGGCCTGCTTGCCGTTGTTGTCGGTCAGGGTGCCGTGATCCATCACCTGCAGCAGAATGTTGAACAGATCCGGATGGGCCTTTTCGATTTCGTCGAGCAGCAGCACGGCGTAGGGATTCCGGGTCACCGCCTCGGTCAGCAGCCCTCCCTGATCGAAGCCGACATAGCCGGGCGGCGCGCCGATCAGCCGGGCCACCGAGTGTTTCTCCATGTATTCGCTCATGTCGAAACGCAGGAACGCGACCCCCATGGTCTTTGCCAGCTGCTTTGCCATTTCGGTCTTGCCGACGCCGGTGGGGCCGGTGAACAGAAAGGAACCGACCGGCCGGTCGGGATGGCCGAGGCCGGCACGGGCCCGCCAGATCGCCTTGCACAGGGTCGCGACGGCCGCGTCCTGGCCGAAAACCACGCGCTTGAGATCCCGTTCCAGATTCTGCAGGCGATCGCCCTCGCGCCGCGATACGGTACGGGCGGGAATGCGGGCGATGCCGGCGACGATCTTCTCGATGTCGGCGACATCGATGGTGCGCCGGCGGCGGGGCTGCAGACGGGCAAAGGCCCCGGCCTCGTCGATCACGTCGATCGCCTTGTCCGGCAGATGACGGAAGTTGATGTGCCGGGCGGACAGCTCGGCCGCCGCCCGCAGCGCCTCGTCGGTATAGCGGACGCCGTGGTGCTCCTCGTAATGAGAACGCAGCCCCCGCAGGATGGCTACCGTCTCCTCGATGCTCGGCTCGGGCACGTCGATCTTCTGAAAGCGGCGGGAAAGGGCGCGATCCTTGTCGAACAGGTTCTTGTACTCCTCGTAGGTGGTCGAACCGATGCAGCGGATCTCGCCACTGGCCAGTACCGGCTTGAGGATGTTGGAAGCATCGAGCGAGCCGCCACTGGTGGCCCCCGCGCCGACGATGGTGTGGATCTCGTCGATGAAGAGAATGACCTTCTCCCGTTGCCCCAGCGCCTGGATCACCGCCTTGAGCCGTTCCTCGAAATCACCGCGGAACTTGGTTCCGGCCAGCAGGGCTCCCATGTCGAGGCTGTAGATTTCACTGTCGGCCAGCAGATCCGGCACCTCGCCACTGGCGATGCGCAGCGCCAGTCCCTCGGCCAGGGCGGTCTTGCCGACTCCCGGTTCGCCGACGAAAACCGGATTGTTCTTGCGCCGCCGGCAGAGCACCTGGATGGTCCGCGTCAGTTCGGCCTCCCGGCCGATCAGCGGATCGATCCGGCCGTCCCGCGCCTTCTGCAGCAGATCGATGGTGAACTGTTCGAGCGGATCGGTCCTGGCCGGCTTCTCCTGCCCGGTCCGCTCCTGCCGGCGTGATGGTTCCGGCTCGCGGGACGGACGTGCCGACACCCGGCCGACTCCGTGCGAGATGTAGTTGAGAACATCGAGCCGGTCGACCCCCTGCCGGTTGAGAAAATAGGCGGCGTGGGAATTCTTCTCCTCGAGAATGGCGGCCAGCAGGTCACCGACGGAAACCTCCTTCTTGCCGGCGGACTGCATGTGCAGCACCGTCCGCTGCAACACCCGCTGCAGCCCGATGGTCTGCTCGGGGACGAACTCCTCCTCACCGGGCAGGGTTTCAAGCTTTTCGTCGAAAAAAACCTCCAGATCCCGGCGCAAATCGGCCAGATCACCGCCACAGGCACGAATGATCTCCTGTCCCTGCTCCTCGAACAGAATGGCGTAGAGCAGATGCTCGGAGGTCAGAAACTCGTGGTGCCGGCGTTGCGCCTCACGCACCGCGAGGGAAAAAGCGATCTGGACTTCGGTACTGAACATGCGACCTCGTCATTCCTGCTCCCGGACCGATCCCGGAGTTCATGCCTCTTCGAGACTGCAGCGAAGAGGAAATCCTGTCTGCCGCGCCAGTCTGTGCACCTGGGCAATCTTGGTTTCGGCAACCTCATAGGGGAAGACACCGCAGACGCCGACTCCCTTGTGGTGGATATGCAGCATGATCCGGTTGGCTTCGGTGGCCGATTTGTGGAAGACCTTCTGCAGCACCTCGACGACGAAATCCATGGTGGTGTAGTCGTCGTTGTGCATCAGCACCCGAAACAGGGGAGGCTGCTCGGCCCTGGTCCGGCTTTTCTCACCGACGCCCGTCTGGACGCCCGTCCATTCCCTGGCCAATCCTGCAACTCCTTATTCCGCGCAATCTTCCCGGTTCCCTTTCTAGCAATTTAAGCTCACCAGACAGACTTGCGCAAGGGGCGCGGCGCCGCGAAAACCCGCCCGGCATCCGGGCATGTATCTTGCGTGACATTCGTCCTGGCCTGCCGACCGGAACGAGGAGCCCGTCGAAAACGGCTGTTTGCGCCGCCCGGACCAACGCAGACCGGGTCAAAGATGGTCACCACCGGTGACAAGCTTTGCAATTCAATTCCACCTGAATCGGTCGATTTGTGCCGGACGAAGAGTGCAAGTGCTTGGCCTGAATGCGGTTTTCAAAAATCCAAGGCGCACCCTTAGGTTCGCCGGTGATTTTTGTCAAGCGCAGGCAGGTCATCCGCCTTCATCGCAGATGACGGCGTGATGAAAATGACTTGTGCTATTCGCCGGTGACAAGCTCACTGATTCAGGTTCCATCTGGAGAAACTGTCCATGGCGCCTGAAATCCTCCCCGTCCGCTGTTCCCGCTGTCAACAAACCTTCATCCCGTCGCCGAAACCGGAACCAGGCTTTTGGCTCCGCCTGCTGCCCGGTCAATCTGATCGCCGTCCGCCCGAAGACAGAACCTGCCCCCATTGCGCAGGGTATGGCGTCCGTCCCGACGACGGCTACGCAGAGGCCATCCCCACCGACTCGGGGCATCCGCTGCTCAAGGGTGTCACCTGCGGCCGCTGCCACGCCAGGATGAATTACAAGCCGGCCCACAAGGGACGAACCGTCCCCTGCGCCAACTGCGCATCTCTGCTGGTTCTCCCCTGAAAAGTGCTTAAAATATTGACACTTAGTTCCTTGGCGGGTATTAAAGGAGAAAAACCGCCACCTGGGCAACTCAAGCTGAACCCTGAATCAGTGGGTTTGTGCCGAATGAAGAGTGTAAGTGACTGGCCTGAATGCGGTTTTCAAAAATCTGAGGCGCACCCTTAGGTTCGCCGGTGATTTTTGTCAAGCGCAGGCAGGTCATCCGC
>CAYTVY010000106.1:0-8542 GCA_964441925.1 uncultured Geothermobacter sp. | reverse complement strand
GATTCCATGTCGGGTACCTGCTTGATGCAGACCAGAATGTTCATCGCTTCCTCCGGATTATGGTTCTTGATTTCACTTTCGGCGCAGGCAACACCCAGAATTTTCTCGCGCCCGTTCACCCTGTTCACTCAAGACACAGCGAGAACAGAGTCTCCGTACCGAGACTCTGCACTCTTCGCGCGCGAGTTCCCCTGTCAGCCCTCGATACGCTCCGCCAGCACTTCCAGCAGGTCCTTCGGCTTCAGCGCCTCCTCCAGCTCGGCCCCCTTGATGCCGTCCTCGAACATGGTCATGCAGAAGGGGCAGCTGGAGACCAGGGTACCGGTGCCGGTCTCGGCCGCCATGCGGGCCCGTTTCTGGTTGATGCGCTCACCCAGCTTCTCCTCGGCGAGGATGCGACCGCCGCCGGCGCCGCAACAATAGCTTTCGACCCTGTTGTTATTCATTTCGACGACTCTGGCGCCGGCGGCGGTCAGCAACTGACGGGGCGCTTCGTACAGATCGTTGTAGCGCCCGAGGTAGCAGGAATCGTGATAGGTGCAGTCAAGAGGTTCCGGCCGCAGCTTCAGGCGGCCTTCGGCGAGCAGGTCGGCCAGCAGGGTGTTGGCGTGCTCGACCGGCAGATCCAGCCCGAGATCGGCATAATCCTTGGCCAGAGTGTTGAAGCAGTGCGGGCAGGCGGTGACGATCTTCCGCACACCGGTGGCCCGGATCTGCTCGATATTCTCGGCCGCCAGCATCTGATAGAGATACTCGTTGCCGATCTTGCGCACCGGCTCGCCGCAGCACTTCTCCTCCTTGCCGAGAATGCCGACCTTCACGCCGGCGGCCGTGAGCAGCTGGATGAAGCTGCGGGCGATCTTCTGGTTGCGCTTGTCGAAGGACGCGTAACAGCCGACGAAATAGAGAATCTCGGCACTTTCGCCCTTGCTGAAGTCGGCGACATCGAGCCCCTCGGCCCAGTCGGCGCGGGTCGCCGGCGCCATGCCGAGAGGATTGCCGTTGATCTCGGTCTGCTCGACCGCCTTCTGCACTTCCTCGCCCGGGAACTCGCCCTCCATCAGCACCAGGTTGCGGCGCATGCCGACGATCTTGTTCACGTGTTCGATGGTCGCCGGGCAGATCTCCTGGCAGGCGCGGCAGGTGGTACAGCTCCAGAGCACGTCCCGACTGACCGTCTCGACCAGGTTGGCCTCGGGATCGGTGAAGCTCACCTCGCCGATCTGGTTGACGACCTGCATCGGCGACAGCGGCTTGTCGGTGGTCCAGGCCGGACAGCGGTCCTGGCAGCGCTTGCAGTAGGTGCAGGCATCGGCGTCGAAGATATCCTTCCAGGTCAGGTCGCCGACCTGGGCGACCCCGAAACTTTCCGCCTCCTCGTCCTCGAGATCGAGGGTCGGCAGCTTGCCCTTCGGCCCCAGGTCGCGGAAGAAGACATTGGCCGGCGTCAGCAGCAGATGACGGAAGCGGGTAAAGGGAATGGAGCAGAAGAAGCCGAGCACCAGGGCGAAGTGGAACCACCACAGACCGGTGTGCGCCGCCCGCTGCGCCGCCTCGTCCATGCCGGCGAACAGCTGGGCGCAGAGCAGGCCGCCCGGCGACCACCAGGAAAGGCTGGTGCCCAGCTCGGTGGCCGCCATGCGCGCCCCCTCGAGCAGAAAACCGGTGACGAAGATCAGCAGCAGCAGAACCAGCATCAGGGCGTTGTCGCCGACGGTGGGCAGATCCTTCGGCCGCACCAGGTAGCGCCGCACCGCCAGTCCGACCAGCATCACCAGCCCGACCAGGCCGGCCAGATCGAGGACGATGGAGAAGAGCAGATAGAAACCGCCCTTGAGAAAACGGACCCCGAACAGCGGCTGCAGGATGTCGGCCTGCAGAAAGACCAGGGTGGTGCCGATGGTCAGCAGTACGAACCCGAAGAAAAAGATGCCATGGGCCGTCCCCGCTCCCGGAACCCGCAACACCCGGGCCTGCAGAAAGACATCGCGCAGCACACCGGCCAGCCGCTCTTCGCGCCGGTCGAATCGGTCGAGGGGCTGGCCGAGACGGTAGGTGGCCAGCCGCTTGCGAATGCCCCACACCAGCACACCGATGGCCGCCGCCACCAGCAGGTACATGGGAATCAGCACCGAATGCCCGACATTCCAGTAGATCTCACGGGTCAGTTCCATCAGCCTTCATCCTTTCCAGGTTTTCCCCCTGCCGGTCGCCGCCGCCCCCCTCTTCGCGGCGGACAGAGACGCCCACCCATCCAGGGCGCAACCGGTTCGGGGGCACAGTATCATCATGTTTACGTAAAGGTCAAGCAGAAATATAACATCTTTTTACCCTCTCGCAGACAATGCGCAAAACCGGCATTTGCCTGGCAATTTCCGAGGTTTTACATTGACAGCCGGGGGGCGCATCTGTTAACTGAAATGCCAAAATGTTACGTAAAGGTCACCCCGGCATGGACAAGATCAGCTATCCCGTACAGATCGGTGAACTGGCCAAGCGGCTCGGCATCACCACCCGCACCATCCGTTACTACGAAGAAATCGGCCTGATGGGCTCGACCGAGCGGCAGGGCGGCGGCACCCGAACCTACCAGAAGGAGGACGTCCTGCGTCTCAAGTTCATCCTCAAGCTGAAGGAGCTCGGTATCACCCTGCGGGAGATGCAGGAACTCGCCGACAACTTCGACACCAGCAACCGGGACTTCACCAAGATCACCCCCCGGCTGCTGGAGATCCTCGACCACCATATCGGCAAGGTCGACCAGAAGATCGCCAATCTCTCCTCGCTGCGCCAGGAGATCGTTGCCTACCGCCAGCGTATTCTCGACATCCTCAACGGCGATGCCGAACCGGAGCAGGAACCATGTCGCAGCTGAGTACCGAAATCGAAATCCGCTTCTCCGATCTCGACGCCTACGGGCACGTCAACAACGCCACCTTCTTCACCTACCTGGAGACGGCACGGGTCAAGCTCTTCCATGACCGCTTCGCCGAACTGATGCGTGACGGCATCCTCTTCCTGGTCGCCGAAGCCAGCTGCCGCTACCTGTCGCCGATCAACCTGGACGACCGGGTACGGATCGACGTCTGGACCGAAAAGCTCGGCCGCAGCAGCTTTACCCTCGGTTACCGGATGCACGACGGCAAGGGCAGGGATTTCGCCCGGGCCGCCACGGTGATGGTCTGTTTCGACCAGAAGGCCGGCACTCCCATCAGCCTGCCGGACGACTTCCGGGCCGCCCTGCAATCGATGACGCCGCAGGACTGAGAAGACTCCCCGCCACTGCAGGTTCCGGCCGGCAGCACCGGCCCCCTCTCAGATTTCATGCACCCACACCTGCTCCCCTGCCTCGAACGCACCACGTTCGGCCGGCAGGATGGCGATACCGTCGGCCCGCAGCAGGGTGCTGGTGATGCCGGTGTTCTGATCACCGGCACTCTCCGCCAGCAACCGGTCTCCTTCCTGACGCAAAACCACCCGCAGCAGCAGAGTGCGCCCCGGCTTCTTCGCCACCGGCCCGGCCAGGGTGGCCAGCCGCAACGGCCGCAGCGGCTGCGCGTCTCCCTGCATCCGGCGCAGGGCCGGCCGGACGAACTCCTCGAAGGTGAGCAGCGCCGACACCGGATTGCCCGGCAGGGAAAAAACCGGCCTGTCACCGCACAGACCGAAGGCGGTCGGCTTGCCCGGCTTGACATCGATCTTCCAGAACAGCTGCCGCACCCCCAGCTCGTCGAGCACGTCCCGCACCAGATCCCGGTCGCCGGCCGACACCCCGGCCGAACTGAGCAGGGCATCGGCCCGCAGCCCCTCCGCCAGCTTCCGGCGCAGACTTTCCCGCTCGTCGGCCGCAATGCCGAGCAGCAGCGGTTCTCCCCCGGCCTGCCGGACGGCGGCGGCCAGGGCCAGACTGTTGCTGTTGACGATCTGCCCCGGGCCAGGCATCGTCCCCGGCTCGACCAGCTCGTCACCGGTCGAGACGATGGCCACCCGCGGCCGCCGGTGCACCCGGACCCCACAGAGTCCCAGAGAGGCCAGCAGGTTGACCTCGGCCGGCCGCAGGCGGCATCCGGCCGGCAGCACCTCGGAACCGGCACGGATATCCTCGCCGCGCCGACGGATGTGGTCGCCTTTGCCGGGCGGCTCGATGATGCGGACCCTTTCCGGTCCGGCCATCTCCGTCGCCTCGTAGGGAACCACCGCATCACAGCCGTTCGGCGTCGGCGCTCCGGTGAGGATCCGCACCGCCGTCCCCGGACGGACCTCGATTCCGGCAGCGCTGGCACCGGCGGCGATAGTGGCGATCACCGGCAGTTCGGCACCGGCCCGGGCATCGTCACAGCGGACGGCAAACCCGTCCATCGCCGAATTGTCCCACAGGGGCAGATCCCAGGGGGCATGCACCGGCTCGGCGAGAACCCGGCCGACCGCCTCTGCGAGCGGGACGGTCTCGGCCGGCAAGGGACGGACATTGTCGAGAATCAGCTTCCGTGCACTGTCAAAGGATCGTGGCATCGTTTCTGCTCCGCTTCTGGATTCTGGATTCGAACCGACGTCGCCCCGGCCGGCCGCAAAACACCATCCACCATCACCAGACGTCCGGCGTCCGGCCGGGACGGCAACCGGTCATGGCCGGCAAGAACCACCGTCACTCCGGCAGCGAGCAGCCGGCCGACCAGCTCTTCGAACCGTGGCAGCACTCCGGCATCGAGACCGGCGGTCGCCTCGTCGAGCAACAGCAGCTTCGGTTCGAGTACCAGCGCCCGCGCCAGCGCCACCCGCTGGACCTCGCCGCCGGAGAGGCCGTCGGTCCGCCGCCCCTCGAATCCCGCCAGGTCCACCGCCGCCAGGGCGTCGGCCACCCGCCGGCGCAGCCGCCCCCCGCGGATTCCCCGCAACCGCAGCCCGAAGGCCAGGTTGTGGCCGACCGTGCCGGCGAACAGGAACGGGCGCTGCTCCACCAGGGTGATCTGCCGCCGCAACCACTGGCGATCCCCTTCACCGGCGACGAGCCGTCCCTGAAAACGGAACGTGCCCCGCCCCGGCACCAGCAGCTGGGCCAGCAGGTGCAGCAGGGTGCTCTTGCCGGCACCGTTGGGGCCGGTCAGCAGATAGAGTCTGCCGCACTGCAGCTCGAGCCGGTCGACACGCAGGATGAAACCCTCCCGACAAAAGAGCAGGTCGCGGATCTCGACGAGCGGTTCCATCATTCACCTCTGCTGCATGGCATTGAGAAAGAGGTTGACCACCAGGGCCACTCCCAGCAGCACGATTCCCAGGGCCAGGCCGAAGGCGAACTCCCCCTTGCTGGTCTCCAGGGCGATGGCGGTTGTCATGGTGCGGGTGTAACCGCGGATGTTGCCGCCCAGCATCATCGCCACACCGACCTCGGCGACCACCCGGCCGAAACCGGCGACCACGGCCGCCAGCACACCGAAGCGCACCTCCAGAAGCAACTGCCAGACACCACGCAGCCGGCCCGCCCCCAGGGTCAGGGCGGTGGGCAGGATACGCGGGTCGGCCCCGGCCACTGCCGACAGGGTGTAGTTGGCAACGATCGGCGTCGCCAGCACCGTCTGTCCCATGATCATCGCCCAGGGCGTGAAGAGCAACCCGAAACCACCCAGCGGCCCCTGACGGCTCAGCAGACCGAAGAGCAGCAGACCGACCACCACGGTCGGCAGGGCCATCAGGGTGTTCAGCAGGGTCAGCACCGCCCGCCGGCCGGGAAAACGGCCCAGCCCGACCGCCGCGCCGAGCGGCACCCCCCAGACCGTCGAGAGCAGTGTCGAGACCAGGGAGGTCGACAGCGACACCTGAACGGCACCAAGCACGTCCCGGTCGAGCCCGGCGATCAGTTCCAGGGCGGTGCCCAGCGATTCGGCCAGATAACCCAAAAACGGCTCCCGTCAATCGGCCACGTAGAACAGCTGTTCACCACCGCGCCGGTAGCCGGTGATCAGCTTCCGCCCTTCGGCCGAGGTCAGAAAATCGATGAACTTGCGCGCCAGGTCAACCTTGACATGCGGATGCCGCTGCGGATTGACCATGATGACGCCGTAGGGATTGAACAGCCGCCGGTCCCCCTCGACCAGAATCTGCAACCCGATCTTGTCCCGGTAGGCGAGATAGGTTCCCCGGTCACTGAGCGTGTAGCCCCGTCGCTCGTCGGCCATGGTGAGCACCTCGCCCATGCCGCGGCCGGCCTCGAGATACCAGTCCCCCTGCGGGGTGATGCCGGCGGCCTGCCAGAGCTGCTTCTCCCGGGTATGGGTGCCCGAATCGTCCCCCCGCGAGACGAAGACCGCCTTCGCCCCGGCGATGCGGCGCATCGCCTCGGTCGCGTCCGGCAGACCGGCGATGCCGGCCGGGTCGCTCTCCGGTCCGACGATGACGAAATCATTGTACATCACGTCGCGCCGGTCAACACCGTAGCCGGCGGCGACGAACCTGTCCTCCTTGCTGCGGGCATGCACCAGCACCACGTCGACATCCCCGGTCTCGCCGAGCTTGAGCGCCTTGCCGGTGCCGACGGCGATGACATCGACCCGGCAGTTGTTGGCCTTTTCGAACGGCGGCAGCAAAACGGCCAGCAGCCCGGAATTCTCGGTCGAGGTGGTGGTCGCCAGCCGCAGGTGCTCGACGGCAAAAGCCGGAGCGGCAAGCAAAAGCAACAGAAGCACGATCAACAAACGACGAAACATTGTGCACTCCTTGTGTCGGCACGGGCTCGGCAACGGGCCCGTGTTCAGCTTGTCAGTAGTTGAACTGAGCCTGCAACCGGAAAACCACATCGTCCCCGTTGCTTACCAGGTCGTCTTTCACAAAAGTGAGATCAGCCTGCAGCTTGGCCAGGTTTTCGTTGAAATAGTAGTTGACGCCGAGCTGGGTCTCGGATTTGTCGAACTCGGCAGAAACCAACCGGGTCGCAGTGCGGCGGTCGGATTCGATCGCCGCATAACGCACCGCCAGCTCCAGGGTCCGGGGCAACACCTGGCAGCCCGCCTGCAGATAGAAGCCGTCGGCACTCCAGCCCTCGCCCAGGTCCGGGTCGACATTCAGGGTGTAGTATTCACCGGCGAAAGTGAATCCGGCCCACTTGAAATGGGCATTGGCCGTCAGCAACAGAAGATCGATCTTGTTGCCGTAGGCGGCCACGAATGTCGCCTTGTCTTTTATATCGTCGAAATTGAGCGCCCTGTCGAGCACATCGCTGTCCTTGTCGAACTTGCCACCGACGTCATCACCGGTGACCGTATTGTAGGCGAACGAGGCGCCGAGATTCAGCAGGGCCTTTTTGGGGGGGAAACCGGCTTCATCCATCCGGAAGGCACCAAGCGGGTTGATGTCCAGGCGCCCGGCGTACATGTGGTGGTTGTCGGGATTTTTGGCGTTCGGACCGTTGCCGTTGAAAACCCCGAGCCGGTACTGGACCCGTTTGTCGGCAAAACTGCCGGCGACCTGTACCCCCTGGTCGCGACCGAGGTTGAAAGTATCATTGGCCAGAGAACGGTCGGGAAACAGCTGCCGCGACGCCGAAGTCAGCTCCTGCCGGGCCTGGGGCGGTTTGAACTGCCCTCCCTGCAGCACCAGGACGGATCCGAACCGGTAATTGAGGTAGGCATCCTCGGTCTTGAAACCGCTGGCCATCTCGCCCTGGAACTTGTAGCCGAACTTTCTGTTGACCAGATGACCTTTCAGCTGGAGCTTGAAGCGGCGGATGTCGAAGTCACTGGTATTGGCCGCCTGCCCGTCCTTGTCGGTATAGCGGTACAGCAACTGGGCATAGCCGCCGATCTGCGCCCGGTAATTGCCGTCGGCCGACTCGATCGCCATCCCCTTCCCCGGCCTGTAATAGGCAAGAGTGGCGGCCCTGGTGGCCTCGGCATAGTCTTCGGCGGTAATCACTCCTTTGTCCTTGAGAATCTCTTCCAGGGTCCTGGCCTCGGCGCCGGGCACCAGGCAGACCAGAACCGACACAACCAGAACTCCAATTGCTCTTCTGCACAACATCGATTCCATCCTTCCTGATAAACTGTCAATTCAATGTCATCCACTGGGCAGAAGAGCCCGTCAGCCGGGTCGCTTCCGCCCTCTCCAAATGAACCCGCGAACCTCCTTTCCTGTTGATTTTTCCCCGCGGAAAGGCAGTCCGGCACCTCTGGCGCACGACGGAAGCCGACGACTGTTTCTCCTTTCCAAACGTGGGAGGCACGGCCGTTTCCCGCCGTACCCATTGGCCTTTTACCCTGGGGTCTCGTAACCCTTTAGGTGAAACGGCTCGGAGAAAAACAAACTGTCAATTTTCAGCTTTCCCGATAAAGCGTTCTCCTTTCCGCCGGAAGCAACAAAAAAAAGCTCCTTTCCACGCAGAAAGAAGCCCACACCGATGCACCTACGAACGGCATCATCAAGCTCTCCTTTCCAAACGTGGGAGGCACGGCCGTTTCCCGCCGTACCCATTGGCCGTCCACCCTGGGGTCTCGAAACCCTTTAGGTGAAACGGCTCGGAGATTCACCTGGTCCCGTTTTCCGGAACAGCAGC
>CAYTVY010000105.1:0-8734 GCA_964441925.1 uncultured Geothermobacter sp. | reverse complement strand
GGCCGCTCTTTCAGTCTGAAGAAGATGCGAGCGAAAGAGGTCCGTCATGTTGCCAAGAATCCTGACAACGGAAAACGACATCGCCACTGCCTTGATGCGACTCGTTCTGGGCGGCGTCATGCTGCCGCACGGCCTGCAGAAGACCCTCGGCCTGTTCGGCGGTCACGGCCTGGTCGGCACCTACCAGTATTTTACCGGCACCATGGGGTTGCCCGGAATCCTGGCGATTCTGGTGATTCTGGCCGAGTTTTTCGGGGCGCTGGGCCTGATCGTCGGTTGCCTCACCCGCCTTGCCGCTTTTGGCGTGGCGGCGGTGATGGCCGGCGCCATCGTCATGGTGCACTGGCCCAACGGCTTTTTCATGAACTGGTTCGGCAACCAGCAGGGAGAGGGGTTCGAGTACCACCTGCTGGCCCTGGGGCTGGCCGTCGCCCTGATGCTCCGGGGTGGTGGTGCCTGGTCGGTGGATCGGCTCATTGCGGGCCGGCGGCAGAAATGAGGGACAGCTTCCCGGCCGTCCACAAAAAGAAAGGGAAAGAACGATGACGACCCGAGTTCAAGTGGTTTTCTACAGCAGTTACGGCCATGTCTACCGGATGGCCGAAGCGGTGGCCGAAGGGGCGCGACAGGTTCCGGGAGTCGAGGTGCGTCTGTTGCAGGTGCCCGAACTGATGCCTCCGGAGGCACTGGAACGATCGGGGGCGGCGGCTGCGCGGCAGACTTTCGCCCATGTGCCGACGGCCGATCCGGCCGGCCTGGCGGAGGCGGATGCCATCATCTTCGGCACCCCGACCCGTTTCGGCAACATGGCCGCCCAGATGCGCAACTTTCTCGACCAGACCGGCGGGCTGTGGATGGAAGGCGCCCTGGTCGGCAAGGTCGGTAGCGCGTTCGTCTCCACCGCCAGTCAGCACGGCGGCCAGGAGACCACCCTGACCAGCTTTCACACCACCTTGCTGCACCACGGCATGATTGTCGTCGGTGTGCCCTATGCGGAGCAGCGGCTGCTGGAGATGGTTGAAGTCAGTGGTGGTACCCCCTACGGTGCCACCACCCTGGCCGGGGTCGACGGCTCGCGGCAGCCGAGCGAGAACGAGCTGGCCATCGCCCGCTTCCAGGGTCGGCACGTCGCCGGAATCGCCGCCCGGCTCAAGTGCGGGACGTCATGAGTGAAACCTGAATCAGTGAGCTTCTTGTCGGCGGATAGCACGAGTCATTGATCTGCCTGAGCTCAGAAATCACCAGCGAACCTATCGGTGCGCCTTACGATTTCTGGAAACCTCATTCAGGCCAAGCACTTGCACTCTCCATCAAACAGAACCCCACTGATTCAGGTGAAAAAATGGCCGTTCAGCGGTAGGAGCGGTCGGGCAGGATGCCGGTGGGGCGGGGACGGGTCGTTTTCGGGCGGGATGCGTCGCGTCGGGCCAGGTTGGCGAAATCCTCCTGAATCTCCGGCACCTCGAACAGCTCCTTTTCCAGCAGGAAGAGCATCCGCCGCTGCATGTCCATGCCGGACTTGACCAGCCGGTAGATGATACGGACACCCTCGCGCCGGTCGTCCACCCAGCCGGCGGCCCGCAGGTAGGCCAGATGACGCGACACCGTCGACTGCGGCAGCCGCAGGGCCCGGGTCAGGTCGCCAACCGACAGCTCTCCCTTGGTCAGCAACAGCAGGATCCGCAGCCGGGTCGGGTCGGAAAGGGCCTTGAAAAAACGGGCGAACTCACGCATGAAGCGAATTTTATCCGCTTATCCGGATGGCGCAACAGTTTTTTTGGATTTCGTTTTCCAGGCAAGAGGTGGGTGATCTCTATCTGGGTGAGGGGGGACGACGGGGCCGTTTATCCTTCATCTCCTCCAGCGCGTTTTGCAGGCTTGGGAGTTCATTTTCCACGACCAGCCAGATCAGCTTGAGGTCAAGGCCGAGGTAATCGTGGACCAAAATGTTTCGAAAACCCGCGATGGCTCGCCAGTCAATGTCGGGACGGATCTCTTTGCACTCTTCGCTGAGTCGCTGGCTCGATTCCGCCATGGTCTGGAGATTTCTGATCACCGCGTCCTGGACCAGCTCAGAGTCGAAAAACTTCTGCCGTCCGCCTTGGGTGTATTTTTGAATACGGCCGATGCAATCGAGCATGTGCTCGACCAGGATGGTGTCACGCTCCGTTGTCATCGTCTCACGTTATAGATCCACTGCCTGCTCCAGGACCTTTTTTTTGATTTTGGGGTGCAGGGACTCCGGCGTGACCACGTCGATCCGGCGGCCCAGAAGATCCTGAAGATCCATCAGTATCCCTCCCAGGGCCAGGGCTGAACGGCCTTCTTCCAGGTCGATCAGGAGATCAACGTCGCTGTGAGGGCCCCCGTCCTCCCGGGCCAGAGAGCCGAAGAGGCGCACACGCACGGCGCCACGCTTCATTGCCAGCCGCCTGATGGCGTCGCGATGCTCTTCAATAAATTTGTCCATGGAGGTTCTCCCCGGCTGTGTTGCATTTCACAATGCGGAGCGGGTCATGCCCATCCAAAGTGTCGATGGCTATGCAAGATGTCAGAATGGTAACATTTTCTGAAGCAAAAGTCCCGCTCGGCTTTCTTTTCAGTTGGTAGAGCCAAAGGTTGGGCCGTGCCAGTCCTGGTACCGGCGGCTCCGGTTTTTTTTCGGCGATCATTTGGTCTTTTCCTGCTGTTCGCGTGTCTGGTTCAGGCTCTCGTACAGCGCAATCTGCTCCGCCATCGAAAGCTTTTTGCGACAGCCGGTTCCGGCCTTCAGGCAGATGCGGCAGCGGTCGTCCGAGCACCACTGGCACATCCGGCAGTCGGGGCAGGGATGTTTCTTGTGTTCCATACTTTCATTCTACAGCAAGTGGTGTGTTTTTTTGTTTTGGGGGCTGAAATGGCACCGGACGATATGGTAGGCTGGCGCCCGAGTTAGAATTATTGGTATTTCCAATCGAGAGGTTGTCCATTTGCGTTGTTTGCAGACAGGGGAGACGAACAATGGAAACCCGCACACTTGACCTCAGTCCTCTCGAACAGGCCGTTGCCTCTCTTGCTCAGGCCCTTCAGGTGGTGCATGATGCAGACTGGTTTGCCGCCCAGCCATATCCGGTGCAACGGACTCTTTTGGCCGGGGTTGTGCAGAATTTCGAGTTCGTTTACGAACTCTGTGTCAAGATGATGCGGCGACGGCTGGAACTGGATGCCGACATTCCCGGACAAGTCGATCTTGCCGGTTTCCGGGAGATGGTACGCCTGGCCGCCGAACAGGGGCTGGTCGCCGATGTCTCGGCTTGGTTTGAATTCCGTCAACTGCGCAATATCACTTCGCATACCTATGATCAGTCCAAGGCCGACAGGGTTGTTGATGCCGCCGGAGATTTGTTGAAGGCGGCCCGCGACCTTCTGGGGCAATTGACGGCGAGAAATGGTTGAGCCCAGGCTGCAAATCTGTTCTGCGCATCTTGCGCTGGTACGTCGATTGTTGCGGGAACATGTTCCCGACCGCGAAGTCTGGGTCTTCGGATCGCGAGCCGATGGCCGTGCCCGGCCAACTTCCGATCTCGATCTTGCCATTATGGGAGACAAACCTTTGCCTTTGAGAGTTCTGGACGATCTCCAGGAGGCTTTCGCCGAATCGGACCTGCCGTACCGGGTCGACCTGGTGGATTGGGCAGCGACCAGTGAGTCGTTTCGTCATCTGATTGCCCGTTGCCACGTGGTCATTCAGAGGCCAGGAGATTCCGGGGCTTACGGATGACGGTGGTAAGGCTATTTACGGGTCACAAGGGCACGTCCCTTCGCATTTCGGCCGGCAGGCGCTGGCGTTGCAGGCGCAGGTAGCCCAGCTCGAGCGCTTCGGCGGCGAGCAGCAGCAGGATGCCGACCAGGATGCCGCTGACGGGCAGGGGCCAGCGGGTCAGCAGGGGCCAGCAGAGCAGCATGAAAAGAGATTTGAGCAGGGTCGAGCGGCCGAGCTGGCCGGTGCGGTGGGCGCCGGCGAACCAGCCTCGCAGCAGGTTGCTGCCGCCGTAGAGCAGGGGGAAGACGGCGCAGCTGGCCAGCGCCGGCGCCAGGTAGTGCCGCAGGTCGGGCGCGACGCCGAGCAGCCGGCCGAGCACCGGCTGCGACAGGGGGCCGGCCACCGCCAGCAGCGCCAGCCCCATGCCGCTGGCGACGCGCAGATGGAAGCGCACCAGCTCGGGGTAGTCGTCGGCCCGGCGCACCAGGGTCAGGTAGGCCTGCTGCAGGTTGCGCATGGGCCCGGCGAGCAGGAAGAGCAGGCCCCGGATGACGCCGAAGGCGGCCAGGGCCATGGCGGCGTCGGGCAGCCGGCCGAGAATGGCGTTGATCAGCAGCGGAATGGTCTGCTGCAGGCAGGAGGACCAGGCCAGGGGAAAGGCGTAGCGCAGAATGGTACCGGTCGATGCGTCCGCCTCGTCGGCCGGCAGCGGCTGGTGGATGCGCCAGGCCAGCAGGATCATCACCAGGGTTTCGATGATCACGCAGCCGACCAGGGCGAAGGCTCCGAGAGCGGCGCCGGAAAAGTGGCCGGCTCCCCAGGCGAGCAGCGCAAAGAGGCCGCCCACCCTAATTCCGGTGGCCAGGGAGACCAGGCCGGTGCGGCGGGCCCGGATCACCAGCCCCTGGCAGAAACCGCGCAGGCCGGTGAAGAAGGGGAGGATGAAGAGCATGCCGAGGGCCCGCCGGGCCTCGCTCACCACCGCCGGCGGGGCGCCGAGCAGTCGCTCGAGGACCCAGATGCCGACCGGGGTGAAGGCCATCAGGCCAAGCATGGTGGCGACCCAGGCGGCGATCAGCAGGACGAAGAACAGCACGCCCCGCCATGACCGTCTGCCCCGGACCATGGCAATGGTGATCGTGTGGTTCTGGTAGGAGGGCGAGGCGACGAAGAGATGCACCACCATGGCGACGGAGAATCCGGCCAGGGCGGTGACATAGTCATCGAGCCGGGCCAGCCCGCCGTTGATGACGGTGTGGGAGACGCTCATCAGCTGCACGTTGAGCAGCAGCGGGAAGAAGAAGAGGGCGATCTCCCGTTGGGTCAGTCTCATGGCCCGGCCTCCGTCCGGGTGGCCGGGAAGAGCCGCGGGACGGCGTGCCCCTGCCGCATGCCGCGACCTCAGTCCCTGGCGCCGAAAATGGCGGTGCCGACGCGGATCAAGGTCGCCCCCTCCTCGATGGCGACCTCGAAATCGTGGCTCATGCCCATGGAGAGTTCTCGCATGGCGGCACCGGGCAGCCCGAGGGAGGCCATCTGTTCCGCCAGTTGCCGCAGCCGGCGGAAGTAGGGGCGGACCTCTTCCGGGTTTTCCTCGTAGGGCGGCAGGGTCATCAGGCCCCGGATGCGCACGCCCGGAAGTTCGGCGATTCGCGGGGCCAGTTCCAGTACCTCGTCTTCGGTGGCGCCGCGTTTGCTCGCCTCGCGGGCCAGGTTCACCTGCAGCAGGATGTCGGCGACGCCGCCGTCCTTCTGCCACTGGCGGCTGATCTCGCGGGCCAGGCTCAGCCGGTCGACCGAGTGGATCAGGCTCACGCGGCCGCGCAGGTACTTGACCTTGTTGCTCTGCAGGCCGCCGATGAAGTGCCATTCGACCGGCGCGGTGACCCGGGGAGCCTTTTCCGTCAGTTCCTGGACATAGCTTTCGCCGAACAGCCGCTGGCCGGCCTGCCAGGCCTGTTCGATGGCGGCGGCGGGTTTCTTTTTGCTCACCGCCACCAGCCGGACCTGTGCGGGATCACGGCCGCAGCGGTTGCAGGCCTGTTCGATGCGTTCCCGGATGACGGCAAGACGTTCGCTGATGGTCATTTCTGCCTCCGCAGGTTGGCCAGGGGACGGGCGGCCCCCATCCGTTGCAGGGTTTCGAGCAGTTCGCACAGCGGCAGTCCGACGACGTTGGTGTAGCTGCCCTCGATGCGGCGGACCATGAAGGCGCCGATCCCCTGGATGGCGTAGGCCCCGGCCTTGTCGGCCGGTTCCCCGGTGGCGACATAGGCGGCGATCTCCGCATCGGCCAGTTCGCGGAAGAACACCTCGGTGCAGACCGCCCCGGCCTCGCAACGGTTCCGTTCGCGGTCGTAGACGGCGTAGCCGGACCAGACCTGGTGCCGCCGGCCCGACAGGCGGCGCAGCATGGCCGCCGCGTCCCCGTCGTCCGCCGGCTTGCCGAGGATCCGGCCGTCGAGCACCACCACCGTGTCGCTGCCGATGAAAAACCGGCCCGGCTGGCCGGTCCGGCCGGCGACCTCGCGGGCCTTGGCCTCGCTCAGCCGGCGGACATGATCGGCCGGCGTCTCTCCGGCGAGGATCGCCTCGCTGGCCGAGGACGGTGTGACCGTGAAGCGGATGCCGACCCGTTCGAGCAGTTCCCGCCGCCTCGGTGATGCCGAGGCGAGGACCAGCTGTGTGGTGTTTTCCGTCATGAAGATGATGTTCCTGGTGAAAGGAGATATTCCGTTGGCCCGGCGGGCCTGGACGAGTTCCCGATTGTAGTGGGAAGAACCGCGAATGACAAGTCGTGTCGTGTCGGGACCGTGTCCGGGACCGGGAGGGGGTCAGATGAAGACGATCTTCTCCCGCCCGATGGCGGCGTCGAAGACCTGAACCTGGTTGCGACCCTTTTCCTTGGCCTTGTAGAGGGCCCGGTCGGCGGCATCGAGCAGGGCTTCGGCGCTGTCGCCGTCGCGGGGATAGCTGGCCAGGCCGATGCTGACGGTCAGCCGGCCACCGGGCAGGTAGTCCTCCTGGTAGAAGGGCTCGCGTTCGATGCTGTGGCGGATGCGTTCGGCTGCCTGCCGGGCCGGCTCGGGGCCGGTTTCCGGCAGCAGGACGCAGAACTCCTCGCCGCCGTAGCGGGCGACGGTATCCATTTCGCGCGCCGAGCGGCGCAGCAGCTGTCCCAGTTTTTTCAATGCCTTGTCTCCGGCGATATGGCCGCAGCGGTCGTTGTAGAGCTTGAAGTGGTCGAGGTCGAGCATCAGAACGGAGAATTCCTGCTTCTGCCGGCTGCCGCGGTTCAGTTCCTCCTCCAGTCGCTGGTCGAGAAAACGCCGGTTGTGCAGGCCGGTGAGGGCGTCGTTCCAGGAGAGTTTCTCCAGCAGGGTGGCCCGTTCCAGGGTGTCGGCCCTTTTGATCAGGCTGCCGGCATGTTCGAGAAACTGCTCGAGCACTTTCAGGTCGGCAACGGTGAAGGCGCTCCGGTCGTGCTTGTCGCTCAGGTTGAGGACGCCGACGATCTTCCCTTCGCAGCGGAAGGGCAGGCTGATGAAGGAGTGGGTTTCGAAGCGGGGGCGCTTGTCCTGGATGAAGCGTTTGTCCTGGTTGATGTCGTGTACCAGGATGGGGCTGCCGGTGGCCGCAACCTGCCCGGCGATGCCCTGGCCTCGCTGTAGTTTCAGGTTGCGTGCCAGCTGCTTGTTCAGCCCCAGGGACGCGGTGATCACCAGCTTTTCCTGACTGTCGTCGAACAGCATCAGCGACCCCTTGCCGGCGCCGCACAGCTCGGCCGCCATCTCCACCGCGCCCTGATAGAAGTGCTGCGAGTTTTCCAGCTGGGCCAGACGGCTGATCATGCCGACCAGTTTTTTCGAACGGTTGCTTTCCTCCTCCCGGTTCTGCCTTCGCCGCAGGCGCACCAGTTTGTCGGCCACCCGGCCGGCGAGCAGCTCGATGATCATCAGGTCACGGGTTGCCAGTTCGGTATCGAACAGAGCGAGAAAACCGATCAGTCGGGCGTCGACGACCAGCGGCAGGCAGGTCAGGTGGTCGGTTTCGAGATAGGGGAAGAGTTTTTTCAGTTTTTCTCCGCGCAGCACCAGGATGCGGTGGTGTCGATGCTGCAGCAGTTCGCTGCTGCGCCGGGGGCCGAGACGGATGGCCCCGTTGTCGAGACCGAGAATGCCTTTGAGGACCAGTTGGCGCTTCTTGCCTTGCGGATAGAGGATGGCGATGCGCGGTACGTTGAACAGAATGGTCAGGGTTTCGCTGAGCAGTTCCAGCACCTGGTCGACACTGCTGGCCCGGTCGATTTCGGGGCCGAGATCGGAGACGGTGTTGATCAGGTCGATGGTCCGCTCATAGGCGCGGGCGTAGTAGTTGTCCCGCCCGAGCAACGGCATGATGTTGTAGATGTTGTCGATCACCTTCTGGACGTCGAGGCGGGTGACGCAGGGCAGGCGCTCCCACTGTTCGAGAAAATGGATGCCGTTGAGTCGGTGTTTGCGGATGAAATTTTCCAGATGCTCGAGGTCGACGAATTTCTCCCGCACCCCGCCGCCGAGCAGCAGGCAGTCGTTCTGTTGCAGATCCTTGAAGGGAATGACGAAAATCAGCAGACCGGTGGCGCAGCGGAAGATGCGCGATCGGCAGTGTTCGGTGGCGCGGGTGGTTTCGTCGATATAGGTCTTGCGGCAGGAATCGACGCAAAGCCAGCTTTCACCGAACAGGCCGCACATACGCGTGCGGTCTCCCCGTTTGGCGATCAGCTCCGAGGCACTGAAGACGGCGAGACTGTAGTCCCTGATGAAGGAGAACTCCCGCAGGGTGTCCAGCATCTCGACCGGGTCGGCAATGATGCAGGTTTCGTTCGACATCTCCCCCCTGAGAGCACGGCCCGGAGGTTCCGGCGACCTAGGGCGTAATCTATCCATGAAAGTTTCAGAACGGATACTGTCAAACAATAAAGGAAAAAGGACGGATCGACAAGCAGTTAGG
>CAYTVY010000104.1:0-8865 GCA_964441925.1 uncultured Geothermobacter sp. | reverse complement strand
ATCCAGGCCAAGCACTTACACTCTTCATCCGGCACAAACCCACTGATTCAGGTGAGAATTCCCCCGCAAGGACATTGCCGCATCCGCCATGGACATCCTAGCCAATGCCGGCCCGGAGTGGCTGGAAAACCAGTACCGGCTCTGGCGCGCCGACCCCACCAGCGTGCCTGACGATCTGCGAGCCTTTTTCGCCGGCTTCGAAATCGCCTCCCACGACGACGGCTCCGTCCCCCGCGATCTCATCCGCAAACAGACCGCCGTCGAACTGCTGATCCAGCGCTACCGGGAAATCGGCCATCTGCAGGCCTGCACCGATCCCCTCAACCCCTGTCCGTCTCCCCTGCCCGCCCTGGCGCCCGAGGCCTTCGGCCTGGAGCAGGCCGATCTCG
The DNA here is from genome assembly GCA_964441925.1 of uncultured Geothermobacter sp. Classification (GTDB taxonomy): domain Bacteria; phylum Desulfobacterota; class Desulfuromonadia; order Desulfuromonadales; family Geothermobacteraceae; genus Geothermobacter. The sequence continues at coordinate 8,476 of CAYTVY010000104.1, read as the reverse complement.
ACCGGGTCTTCCATCCTGCCGACTTCGTCCCGGGCGGCGGCACCCTGCGCCAGATTCTCGACCGGCTGCGGCAGACCTACAGCCACAGCGTCGGCGTCGAGTTCATGCACATCCAGAACCCGACCGAGCGTGACTGGCTGCGCCGGGAAATGGAACAGAGCGGCAACCGGCTCCGGCTGACGCCCGATGAAAAGCTCGCCATCCTGCACAAACTTCAGGAGGCGGCCCTGTTCGAAATCTTTCTCCACCGCCGCTTTCTCGGCCAGAAACGGTTTTCTCTCGAGGGGGGGGAAACGATGATCCCCCTGCTCGACGAAATCACCCGACAGGCGGCGACGAGCGGCGTCTGCGATCTGGTTCTCGGCATGGCCCACCGGGGCCGGCTGAACGTGCTGGCGAACATTTTCGGCAAGCCACTGCCGAACATGTTCGCCGAGTTCACCGACAACGTCGAACTCGCCTTCGTCGGCGAAGGCGACGTCAAATACCACAAGGGCTTTTCCTGCGACCGGGAATTCCCCGGCAGCAAAAAGCTGCACATGTCGATCGCCTCCAACCCCAGCCACCTGGAGGCGGTCGATCCGGTGGTGATCGGCAAATGCCGGGCCCGGCACAGCAATTACGGCCCCGGCGGCCGCAGAAAGGTACTGCCGGTGCTGATCCACGGTGATGCCGCCTTCGCCGGCCAGGGGATGGTCGCCGAGACCCTCAACCTGTCGCAGATCGACGGTTATCAGGTGGGCGGCACCCTCCATATCGTCCTGAACAACCAGATCGGTTTCACCACGTCCCCCCAACACGCCCGCTCCACACCCTATGCCACCGACGTCGCCAAGATGCTGATGGTGCCCATCTTCCACGTGCACGGTGAAGACCCGGAAGCGGCGGCCCACGTCGCCCGGCTGGCGGTCGCCTACCGGCAACGCTTCGGGCGCGACGTGGTCATCGAGATCATCTGTTACCGCCGTCAGGGGCACAATGAAGGGGACGACCCGTCCTTCACCCAGCCATTGATGTACGACAAGATCCGCCGGCGACCGCCGGTGCATGAGGTCTACGCCGCCCGGCTGATCGAGGAAGGAATCGACCCCGCCGTCATCAAGGCCCAGGCCGATGCCATCAATGCCCGCCTGGAAGATGCCCTGGGCGGAGAGAGCCTGCCGCTCGACGGTGGCTACCGCGGCAAATGGCGCAACACCCAGCGCCATTACGAGCCGGTGGAGATCACCACCGGAGTCCCGGACAACATCCTGCGCAAGCTGGCCGTCCGCCTCTCCAGTATTCCAAAAAGTTTTTCGGTCCATCCGAAGCTTGCCCGGCTGCTGCAGGCCCGCCGCCGCATGGTCGAAGAAGGCAAAGCCATCGATTGGGGCACCGCCGAGGCCCTGGCCTTCGCCACCCTGCTGACCGAAGGCACCCCCATCCGTCTTTCGGGCCAGGACTGCCGGCGTGGGACTTTCAACCACCGGCACGCCGTGCTGATCGACACCCGCACCGGCCAGCCCTATGTGCCCCTCGGCTTTCTCTCGCCGACCCAGGCGCCGATTCAGGTCTACAACAGCATGCTGTCGGAGAACGCGGTTCTCGGCTTCGAGTACGGTTACTCCCTCGAAATGCCCGAAGGACTGACCATCTGGGAAGCCCAGTTCGGAGACTTCGCCAATGGCGCCCAGGTGATCATCGACCAGTTCATCAGCAGCAGCGGCTCGAAATGGGACCGCACCAGCGGCCTGGTGATGTTCCTGCCGCACGGCTACGAAGGACAGGGGGCGGAACATTCCAGCGCCCGCATCGAACGCTACCTGCAGCTCTGTGCCGACAACAACCTGCAGGTGGTCTATCCCAGCACCCCCGCCCAGTTCTTCCACCTGCTGCGCCGGCAGATGAAGGTGCCCTGGCGGCGGCCGCTGATCGTCTTCACACCGAAAAGCCTGCTGCGTCACCCGGACTGCCGCTCGAGCCTGACGGAACTGAGCCAGGGACGCTTCCAGGAAGTGCTGGGTGATGCAACAACACCAAAGGCGGTACGCACGGTTCTGCTGTGCAGCGGGAAAATCTATTTCGAACTGGCAGCGCGGCGGAGGAACGAAGAGCGCGACGACATCGCCCTGGTCCGTATCGAACAGCTCTATCCGCTGCGCGAGGATCTCCTGTCCCGGGCGCTGGCGGCCTTTCCGAAAGCGGAAGCCTTCGCCTGGGTGCAGGAGGAGCCGGCGAACGGCGGCGCCTGGGGCCACCTGCGCCCGCAACTGACCGCCCTTTTGGGCACCGAGCCCATCTATGTCGGGCGGCCGCCGATGGCGGCCACGGCCGTCGGCAGCCATCGACAGCATGTACGGGAACAGAAGAAACTGATCAGCAAGGCATTCAGCCTGTAGACTGTCCGCCGACAACCGCCCAGGGAGAAGGAACAACCATGGATATCATCGTCCCGGAAGTGGGAGAATCGATCTTCGAGGCCGAAATCGTCACATGGCACGTCAGCGACGGCAGCCGGGTGGCCAAGGACGATCTGCTCTGCGAACTGGAAACCGACAAGATCACCCTCGAGCTGCACGCCGAAACCTCGGGCACCATCCGGATTGCCGCCGCCGAGGGCGAAACGGTCAAGATCGGCGCCGTCATCGCCCACATCGAGGAACAGGAAGGCGGCGATCCCGAGCCGCCCCCTTCCACCGCCAAGCCGGCAAAGGCCGCGCCGCCCCCGGAAACACCCGACAGGGCAGCCTCGTCAACCCCGGTGCCCCCACCGACCGCCGCCGAGACCCCGCCGCCCCCAAAACCGTCCCCACCGGCCGCCGTCCTGCCCCCCAAAAAGGACGACGACCGTGTCACCCGGGTGCCAATGTCACCCCTCCGGCGCAAGATTGCCGCCCACCTGCTGGCGGCCCGCCAGCAGACCGCCATGCTCACCACCTTCAACGAGGTGGACATGAGCCGGGTGCTGCAGCTGCGCCGCGAGCACGGTGATGCGTTCCGGAAGCGTCACGGGGTGAAACTGGGCCTGATGTCCTTCTTCGTGCGGGCGACGGTCGAGGCCCTGAAAGCCGTCCCCGAAGTCAATGCCCGCCTCGACGGCGACGACATCGTCTATCAGCATTTCTACGACATCGGCATTGCCGTCGGGGGAGAAAAGGGACTGGTGGTGCCGGTCATCCGCGATGCCGACGGCCTGTCACCGGCCGAGATCGAAAAAACGATTCACGACTTCGCCGAACGGGTGGCCAGCAACCGCATCACCCTGGCCGACCTGGAGGGCGGCACCTTCACCATCAGCAACGGCGGGGTCTACGGTTCGATGCTCAGCACGCCCATCATCAACCCGCCGCAGACCGGGGTGCTGGGCATGCACAACATTCAGCAGCGGGCGGTGGTGGTCGACGGCGCCATCGTCGCCCGGCCGGTGATGTATCTCGCCCTGAGCTATGATCACCGGCTGATCGACGGACGCCAGGCCGTCGGTTTTCTGAAACGGATCAAGGAATGGCTCGAGCAGGTGGCAGTCGAATCACTCGATCTCTGACAGGGCGGGCCCGGCGACCGCCGGGCCCGTTGTTCTTCACAGGCGCCCCTCCCGAAGCGCGAAACCGGCGGCCGTTTATTCCTGCTTGCCCAGCCGCTGCAGTTCCAGATCGATCATCCGCTGCAGGCCGTTCGGACTGCGATCACGCACCAGCCGGCCGTTGATGTAGACTGTCGGCGTCCCCCGCACCCCCAACTGCTGCCCCTGGCGCAGATCCTGCTGCACCAGCCGCTGCAGCTCGGCGTCCTTGAGGTCCGTTTCGAAACGTTCCATGTCGAGACCGACCTTCCCGGCCAGCTCGCGGATCTTCTGCTCGTTGAGCTGACTGTAGTTTGCGAACAGCAGATCATGCATTTCCCAGTATTTCCCCTGTTTTCCCGCCGCCAGTGCCGCCAGTGCCGCCTGACGGGCATAGCGGTGCATCGACAGCGGGAAATTCTTCAGCGCCACCCGGACCGTCTGCGGATTGCGCTCGAGCACCTGTTTCAGGACCGGCGCCAGCCGGGCACAGTAAGGGCACTGGTAATCGTCGAAGACAACGATGGTGACCGGTGCGTCGACGTTGCCGCGGATCGGCGCGTCCCCGACCTCGACATTCTCGATCGTTTCGATGCCAAGGTATTCGACCGTCGCCTTGTCCCGCCGGCTGAGCAGAACGAGGTTGTCACTCTGGGCAACCAGACCACTTACGTCGGAACCGACTTCCGCAGACCCCTGCGGACGACCATCGATGGAAAACAGATAGAGGGTCTTTTCCCCCAGCACGAAATAGGTGCGCCCGCTCGGACTGATGACCAGTTTCCGGACCGGCTCAGGCACCTGCACCCGGCGAACGACCTGTGCTTCGACCCCGGCGAAAGCATGCAGGGGAAACAGACTGCCAAGCAGAACGAAACAAGCCCACGAAACAACGCGTGTCACCATAGCCAATCCTTTCTCGTGGCAATCATCCAGGCACCGGCGAACCAGCGGAGGCGCCCCGGATTCTGCAAACCGCATTCAGACCCTTACGCTTTTCAGCCGGCCTGAACCAACCGATTCAGGTATCGGCACAGAGCATAGCACGACTTGCCGCGGGTGATGAAATTCATCCACCCAGACGCTATTTTTTTGCTTGCGTTTTGCCGGCGCCTGCCTAAAATGTCGACATTCGACACCGGAGGAGGCCATGGCCATACCGAAAACCACCTACAAGGACTACGTCACCCAGTTCATCTACAACGGCATCATGGAACGCCGCTTCAGGCCGGGGACCCGGCTTCTGGAGAACGAACTTTCTCTCGAACTGGGCATCAGCCGGGCGCCGGTGCGCGAGGCACTGCGGGAGCTGGTCGGCGAAGGCCTCCTCGCCTATCAGCCACAGAAGGGACACACCATCACCCGGCTCGATGCCGGAGAGGTGATCGATTGCTACGAAACCCGGGGGGTGATCGAGGGCTATGCCGCCGCCCTGGCCGCCCCGCACCTGAGCAAAGAGGAGCTGGACGAGCTGCTGAACCTGACCGAACGCATGACCCGGCACGCCCGTAGAAACCAGCACCGGGAGCTGATCGAGCGGGGAGAGGAATTTCACTCCCTCATCCTTTCCCGCTGCCCCAACAGGGAGCTGCTCGCCTCGGCGGAAAAACTGAGCCGCAAGCTGCACATTCTCTTTTTCCACTATTGGGGAACCCTCTACTCGGCGGAGGAGGTTGCCAACCGGCACCGCCTGATCGTGGAAAGTCTCGTCGGCAAAGATGCCGGACACATCGAAGAGACCGTGCGCCGGCATTATTTCGAAACCGGCCGCAAAATCGCCAAGCTGCCGGAAATGATCCCGAACAAGGAGACAGCATGAACCCCAACGGCGTGCACGAAGTGCATCTGAACCTCAATGTCCGTGGTCTGCCCCTGTCGGCCACCCTGGAAATCAACGAGCGTTCCAACCGACTGCTCAAGGAAGGCCGCCGGGTCTGCAAGCTGGGGCTCGGCCAGTCGCCCTTTCCGGTGCCACAGCCGGTGGTCGAGGAGCTGCGGGCCAATGCCCATCAGAAGGACTACCTGCCGGTGCGCGGCCTTGCCGCCCTGCGGGAAGCGGTGGTCGACTACTACGAGCGCACCCAGGGACTGACTTACCGTCCCGAGCACGTGCTGGTCGGTCCCGGCTCCAAGGAGCTGATGTTCATCCTGCAACTGGTCTACTACGGCGATCTGGTCATTCCGACCCCGAGCTGGGTCTCCTACGCCCCCCAGGCCCACATCGTCGGCCGCCATGTCCACTGGGTGCCGACCCGGGCCGACAACAAATGGCTGCTCACCCCGGACGAACTCGACCGGCTCTGCCGCAAGGATCCGAGCCGGCCACGGATTGTCATTCTCAACTATCCGAACAACCCGACCGGCTACAGCTACAGCGACGAGCAGCTGCAGCAGATCGCCGAGATCGCCCGCAAGTACCACGTCATCCTGCTGTCGGACGAGATCTACGGCGAGCTTCAGTACGACGGCGGGCACTGTTCCATCGCCCGCTACTATCCGGAAGGAACCATCATCAGCAGCGGCCTGAGCAAGTGGTGCGGCGCCGGCGGCTGGCGGCTGGGCACCTTCGTCTTTCCGGCGGAGCTCGACTGGCTGGCCGAGAGCATGGCCTCGGTGGCCAGCGAGACCTTCACCGCCACCAGCGCCCCGATCCAGTACGCCGCCGTACGGGCCTTCGCCGGCGGCATGCGCATCGAGCGTTATCTCTGGCAGTCCCGCCGCATCCTCCAGGCCCTGGGACAACACATCCATCAACGGCTGGCCGGTTTCGGCCTGGAGCTGGCCCGACCCGACGGCGGTTTCTACCTGTTTCCCGACTTCGCTCCCCTGAAAGGGAGGCTGCAGACGAGACAGATCCGGACCAGCAGTGACCTCTGCCACCGGATTCTGGAAGACACGGGAGTGGCCATGCTGCCCGGCGTCGCCTTCGGCAGGCCGGAGGAGGAACTGACCCTGCGCCTGGCCTTCGTCGATTTCGATGGTGCCCGCGCCCTGGCCGCAGTCGAACAGATCGAGGCCGGCAAAGAACTGGATGAAACCTTCCTCCGCCGCAACTGTCCCAAGGTGCTGACCGCCTTCGACCTGCTCGAGGAATGGCTCGACGCCCGGCCCTGAGCAGGCGCCTCGAACCCTGGTCCGAAACACGCCGGCCTCCCCGATCTTCGGGAGGCCGGCCGGGCTGGTCAGAAGGAGTTGAGACGGCGGATGAACGCCTTCAACAGACCGAAACTGCGGTTGTTGAACTCGAAGACCAGGCGAGGCAGGTGCAGCAGGTCGGGCTGATCCTGCTCCTTTGGCAGGGGACCGGTGAGACGGAAATGCCCGCCGGGCGCCAGGATTTCGGCGAATTCGTCCTGCAGAATGCGCAGATGGTCGGTATCGAGCACCCGGTTCAGCCGAATCACCAGCAGGTTGTCCACATAACGCATGGAATGATAGACCCGATAGAAACCCGTGATCAGGGCCACCGCCTCGGCGGGGTCGCGGGTGATGGAAAAAAGACTGAAATCCTCCCCCGAAATCAACCCTTTCTTGAGGAGGGTGTCACGGATGAAGCCGAACAGGTTCTCCCAGTAATCCCCCTCGTCCTCGTCGATCATCACCAGCGGAATGGGCGGATTCTTGCCCGTCTGGATCAGGGTCATGGTTTCCATCGCCTCGTCCAGGGTGCCGAAACCACCGGGGAAGAGCACCACCGCGTGCGCCTCCTTGAGAAAGGCCACCTTGCGGTTGAAGAAATACTTGTAGGTGATCACCCGCTCGCTGCCATTCATCACCGGGTTGGTCTCCTGCTCGAAGGGCAGGCGGATGTTGACGGCAAAGGAATTCTCCACCCCGGCGCCCTCGTTGCCCGCCTGCATGATGCCACCGCCCCCGCCGGTGATGACCATGTAGCCGGCCTCGGCCAGCAACCGGGAGAACTCGACGCACTTGCGGTAGATCGGCTCGTCGGACGTGGTGCGGGCGGAGCCGAAGATGGTCACCTTCTTGCGGCCACGATAGGGCCCGAAGACCTTCGAGGTGTAGCGCATCTCCTTCATGGTGGTGCGCATCAGCTTCAGGTCGGCCAGATAGTCGGTCTCCTGCCCGGCCTTCAGGGCGCTGATGATCATCTCCCGGATCATCTCGGGATGATGGACCCCGATCCGGGCCAGCAGCCGGTCGATCATCTCGTCGATATCGCCGTTGGTGCGGGAAAAGTGCAGTTCCATGGGGATCCTTTCGAACGGGAAGTCGTCGCTTCTTCTATCCTGAATCGGTGGGTTTGTGCCGGATGAAGAGTGCAAGTGCTTGGCCTGAATGCGGTTTTCAAAAATCTAAGGCGCACCCATAGGTTCGCCGGTGATTTTTGGGAAGCGCAGGCAGGTCAATGGCTTGCGCTATTCGCCGGTAACAAGCTCACTGATTCAGGTTTATATCATGTCGACCGCCCGTTACCAGCCTTTAGCAGTCCGTCAAGGCCGTTTCGTTCCAGGGCGATCCAGATGCCACGCAACCCGGCGGCCGGATAGCGGCCGGCGATCTCCCGGTAGCAGCACCGCAGGTCACCCTCCAGATCGTAGAAACGGCGCCGCCCCTGCCCGTCCAGGTTGTCTTCCACCTGCTCGCAGAAAAAGGTGACACAGTTGAACGGCCGCCGCTCCGGCGGCCAGAGGCATCCCGTCTCTCCCAGCAGCGGGCAGGTGGCGGCAAAATCGGGACGCGGCGGAACCTCCCGGCGCAGCAGGTAGGAAAGCAGGTTGGGCAGGGTCAGGTGGTGCAGCCCGCGGGCACAGCAGGCGCCCCGGCAGTCACGACAGATCGCGGCGCCACCAGCCTGCAGAAAAAAAGCGTGCAGCTGCCGCTGCAGCGCCTCGATCCGCGCAACCCGTTTCCACAGCCAGTCCCGTTCGGCCGCAGGCAGGGCGGCGAGCCCCGCCGTCAGATGGGCCAGGA
>CAYTVY010000103.1:0-8947 GCA_964441925.1 uncultured Geothermobacter sp. | reverse complement strand
GACGCGTGACGGGTGACGCGTGACGGGTGACGACGGAATATCGACTGCCGGCGCCCTGGTCTCGTCCAGGTTCCACCTTCCTTCCTCCCCTGCCTTCCCCCCAACGCCCCGATACCTTTCGCTGCTTTCTTGAGCCCCTGTTCATGATTTGCCCCTTGTTCACAAACCATGAACAGGTTATTATGGTGAACAACGGTGGTTTTTCCAAAGGAGCACTCCGCGAAACCCATGGCACGTCTGACCGACAGCGAACGACAGACCCTGGAAGCCTGCTTGCGCAACCTGCGGGCCCTGGACGGCTGCCATGCCGACTTTTCACCGGCCGACAAGGCCGGCGGGCAGGGTCGACTGCAACTGCAAGGACCCTGGGGCCGCCTCAGCTACCGGGCCTTCACCCGACTGCGGCTGACCGAAACCAGCGCCGAAGTGGCGATTCACCACCTGCGCAACGAACCCGACGGTGAAAAACCGCTGCTGTTGACCGACTATCTGCCGGAAAAAATTGCCGCCAGGTTGCGGCGCTCGGGTATCGATTTCGTTGATGCCGCCGGCAATGCCAGCCTGCGGCAGCCGCCCCTGTTCGTCGAGGTCAGCGGCCGCAGGCGCCCGGACAGGCAGCCCAGACCGGGACGGGCCTTCCAGCACGCCGGTCTGAAACTGATCTACCTGCTGTTGCGACAGCCGCGGGCAGCAGCCTGGACCTATCGCGAACTGGCCGGCGAAGCGGGCATCGCCCTGGGCGCCGTCGGTCCGGTATTGAAGAACCTGGAACAACTCGGCCACCTGGTGGAATACAACGGCATCCGTCAACTGCAGGCAGCGGCCGAACTGTTCCGCCGCTGGGAAATCGGCTATGGCGATCGTCTGCGCACCGTGCTCGGCGTCCTGCCGTGCCGACCGGTCGCAAAAGGAGGGCTCGCCCGGCTTCCCGACACGATCCGCGAGCAGGGGCTGGAAGACGAACTGCTGATCGGTGGAGAACTGGGGACCTGTCTGCTGCTCAACGAAGGTGTGCCGGAGCAGGCCAGCCTGCATTTCACCGGCGACCCGCTGCGTCTGATGCTCAAGCTGCAGCTGGTCCCCGATCCGGCGGGTCAGGTGTCCCTGCTGCGCCGCTTCGGCCGGGCGAACGCCTGGCGGGGATGGCAACCGCAACCCATACCGCTCGCCGACCCTTTACTGCTGCACGCCGAAATGACAGCGACCATCACGACAACACGGCAGCCGCAGCTCACCGAAAGACTGTTTCAGGAATATCTGATGCCGCGGCTTGCCGGCAGGCCGGTGGAATGAGGGCCGTGCATCATGGATTCAACCGGTCATTCCGGGACCAGCCCGAGGAGAACAAACCATGATCCCCGACATCAACGACACCCGAGGCATTATCGAACACCTGACGGGGCTGGCCGAAACCGACAGTGAAGAGTTCGAGCGGATCAGCCGCGAACTGATCGAGAAAACGATCGAGAGTTTTCCCGAATCCTATCGCAGGCGGGCCCGCGGCCTGCAGTTTCGCATCGACGCCACCCTCTCCCGCTGCAAGGATCCCCTGTCACGCATGAATGCCATGGTCGAGATCTTCTGGGACCATTTCCAGAAATTCCACGATGCTTTCAACAATCCGGACAAGGTGCTCGCCGAAGAAGGGCGGCAGCCCACCCCGGCACAGGTCATCGATTTACGCGAGCGGCGCCCCGCCAGCCACCCGTAACCCAGACCTGAAATCACCGTCGGTCCGGCAAACAAGCCCCATCCGACAAGTCAGTCACTCCACATCGCGACAAACTCTGCTATAATACTTAACTTGCGCCGGTTGCCGGGCAGGGGCAGACAACAACTGCGCCAGCCTGCTTCTTCCGCACCCGTGATGTTTTTCGTCCCCCTGCCAGGACCGTCGCCCGTTATCGTCCAACAAAAACCCGGGAGAAAGACAGAATGCCGTACGGAATCGACCGCACGCAGGCGCTCGAACTGATCCACCGACACATTCACAGCCCAAACCTGGTCAAACACTGCCTGGCCAGCGAAGCCGTCATGCGGGCGTTGGCCCGCCGGCTCGGCGAAGACGAGGAGAAGTGGGGACTGGCCGGACTGCTGCATGATCTCGATGTCGAACAAACGGCTGACGATCTGGCACGGCACACCCACCAGACTGTCGCCATTCTCGAAAAGAGGGGCGTCGATCCGGACATCATCGAAGCCATCCGCCTGCACAACGAAGCCGCCCATGACGACCGGCGGCGAACAGCATTCCACCACGCCCTGGCGGCGGGCGAAACCATCACCGGCCTGATCATCGCCACCGCCCTGGTCTATCCGGACAAAAAACTGGCCAGCGTCAAACCGAAATCGGTACGCAAGCGCTTCAAGGAAAAGTCCTTCGCCGCCGGCGCCAGCCGGGAGATCATCCGTGAATGCGAGCAGGCCGGCATCCCCCTGGAGGAATTCTGCGATCTCTGCCTGCAGGCCATGCAGGATATCGCTCCCAGCCTGGAGCTGTGACCCTCGGACAAGAAAGTTCTTGGCAGACGACATTCCGGCTGATAGAATTAATGTTTTACCATGAATCAACCTGAACTGAAAAAGCTGCTGGACGGGCTGTGCGCAGGCTGGCTGACGACCGAGGAGGTGCTTAAGCGGCTGCAAACCCTGCCTTTCGAGGATATCGGGATTGCCCGCATCGACCATCACCGTGAGCTGCGCCAGGGGGCACCGGAAGTCATTCTCGGCGAAAGCAAGAGCGTCGACCAGCTCGACGCCATCATCACCGCCATGAAGGGCAGGCAGCGCAACATTCTCGTCACCCGCCTCACTCCGGACAAGGCCGAACGGCTGCAGCAGCGGCACGGCGGTGACTATGACCCGGTGGGCCACACATTCACCCTGGACGGCCGGACCCCGCCGCAACCCAGCTGCGGACCACTGCTCGTCGTCTGCGCCGGCACCTCCGACCTGCCCGTCGCCCGCGAGGCGGCGACCACCGCCCGCATGCTCGGTATCGAGGTCGAGGAACTGGTCGATGTCGGCGTCGCCGGCATCCATCGCCTGCTGGCGGAATCGGACCAGCTGCAGCGGGCGGCGGCCATCATTGTCGTTGCCGGCATGGAAGGCGCCCTGCCCTCGGTCATCGGCGGCCTGGTCGCCGCCCCGGTGATTGCGGTGCCGACCTCGGTCGGTTACGGCACCGCTTTCGGTGGCCTGGCGGCCCTGCTGGGGATGCTCAACTCCTGCGCCAGCGGCATCACCGTGGTCAATATCGACAACGGCTTCGGCGCCGCTTTCGCCGCCGGCCGCATCCTGCGCCGGAACGCCCCATGAGGACACTCTATCTCGACACTTTCTCCGGCATCGCCGGCGACATGCTGCTCGGCCTGCTGATCGACCTGGGGGTGGAAGCCGATCACCTGCGCGAAGAACTGGCAGGGCTCGGCCTCGACGACTGGGCGCTGCACATCCGCCGGGAGAAACGGCTAGGCATCGCCGGCACCCGGATCGAAGTACGGACCGGCGAGGGACAGTCACACCGGTCATGGAGCCGAATCGACCGGCTGCTGGCCGAAGCGCCGCTGCCGGCAAGAGTGCAGGCGAACGCCCGTGCCGTATTCCGGCTGCTGGGAGAAACCGAGGCCCGGGTGCACGACGTGCCACTGGAAACCATCCATTTTCACGAAGTGGGAGCAATAGACGCCATCATCGACATCACCGGCTGCTGCCTGGGGCTGCATCTGCTGGGGGTCGAACGGCTGGTCTGCGCCCCGCTGCCGCTCAGCCACGGTTTCATCGACACCGAACACGGCCGCATGCCGCTGCCCGCCCCGGCCACCGCCGCCCTGCTCGAAGGGGCACCGGTGATCGATGCCGGCTGCGACCGCGAACTGGTGACTCCCACCGGCGCCGCCCTGGTCCGAACGCTGGCGGAGTTCGCTCCCCTGCCGGCGATGCACATTCTCCGTACCGGCTACGGGGTTGGCGGCCGGGACCTGACCGACCGTCCCAACCTGCTGCGTGGCCTGCTCGGCGAAACGGAAGGATCAGGGCTGGAATGCGACCGGGTCGTGGTCATCGAGACCCATATCGACGACGCCAGCCCGGAGTGGCTCGGCTACCTGCAGGAGCTGCTGTTCGAACAGGGCGCCCTGGATGTGGCCTTTACACCATTGCAGATGAAGAAGAACCGGCCGGGATGCGGCATCGTCCTGATTGCCCCGGAACCGGACGGAGAACGGCTCGCCAGTCTGCTGCTGAACCAGGGCATCAGCGGCGGCGTCCGATGGCGCCTCGAGCACCGCTGGAAACTGCCACGGGAAACCCGGACGGTAACGACCCCCTACGGCAAGGTCCGGGTCAAGCTCTTCCGGCTCGCAGACACCAGCTGCAGGCTGGCACCCGAATTCGACGACTGCCGGCACATCGCCCGGCAGACAGGCCTGCCCCTGGGTGAGGTTTACCGCCAGATCGAACGTGCCGCCGAACACCTGTTGGACGAAAAGGAGACGACCGATGAGTGAGGTCCCCGCCCCCCCTCCCCGTTTCTGGCTGCTGCTGGCGGCCAACGGCGGTCTCGGCTACGCCCCGGTCGCTCCCGGCACCTTCGGCACCCTGGCCGGCATCCCCGTCTTCTGGCTGCTGAGCCGGCTGTCGCCGACCGGCTTCACCCTGGCCTGGCTGCTGCTGCTGCTGCTGGCCTGCCGCTGCAGCGAGATAGCGGGACGCCACTACCGGCAAGCCGACGACGGGCGCATCGTCATCGACGAACTGGTCGGCTATCTGGTCACGGTGGCGCTACTGCCGTTCAGCTGGAGCGCGGCTCTGCTCGGCTTCGCCTTCTTCCGGCTGTTCGACATCGCCAAGCTGCCGCCGGCCTCCTGGTTCGACCGCGAGATGAAAAACGGCGTGGGCGTGGTGCTCGACGACGTTGCCGCCGGCATCTACGCCGCCCTGGCCCTGCGCTTCTGCCTGCTGATCTTCTTTTGAGCCGGTGATGAGGTGAGACCTGTCCGATGAACGGGGAGTCTTTCGATATTGCCGCTTTGACCACCGGCAGCGAACTGCTGTCGGGCGAGATGGTCGACGGCAACACCCGCCGGATCGCCGAACGGCTGGCCGCCATCGGCCTGCGGCTGCGGGCCTCCGTCACCGTCGGTGACCGGCAGGAGGACATCGTCACCGCCCTGCGGCAGCTGGCCGGCCGCTTCCGGGCCGTCATCGTCACCGGCGGGCTCGGCCCCACCGACGACGACCTGACCACCGCGGCCGCCGCCCGCGCCTTCGGCCGGCCGCTGGCGGAGAACCGGCAGGCCCTGGAGCGGATCGAGGAACACTTCCGGCGGATCGGCCGTCCCATGCCGGCGGCCAGCCGCAGACTGGCCCTGCTGCCCCGGGGCGCCGACATCCTGGACAATCCCCTGGGAACGGCTCCCGGCTTCTGTCTCGAGCACCGCGGCTGCCTGTTCTGCTTCCTGCCGGGCGTTCCCCGGGAGATGCAGCAGATGCTGGAGACGGAGGTGCTGCCCCGCCTGCGCCGGCGGGCCGGACCGGCGGCGGCCCTGCACGAAGAGCGGCTGCAGGTGTTCGGCCTGCCGGAACCGGCGATCGAAGAACGCCTGCGGCGGCAGGGCGTGCCGGAGCGGGTCGAGCTGGGATTCGGCGTCGACTTCCCGCTCACCATCGTCAAGCTGCGCAGCCCTGACCGGTCGGCCCTGGCCGATGCCGCCGAACGGGTCCGCGCCGCCCTGGCCGGCGCCATCGTCTTTCCCGCGGAGACGAGCCTGGCCCGGCTGGCGGCGGAACGGCTGATCCGGGCCGGCCTGACCCTCGCTCTGGCCGAATCGTGCACCGGCGGGTTGATTGCCGCCCGGTTGACCGACATACCCGGCGCGTCCGCCTTTCTCGAACGGGGCGCCGTCAGCTACGCCAACAGCGCCAAGCAGGACTGGCTCGGGGTTCCGGCCGCCATCCTCGCCGGCGAGGGGGCCGTCAGCACCGCCTGTGCCGCCGCCATGGCCGAAGGCGTCCGCCGGGCCGCCGGCACCGATCTCGGACTGGCGGTGACCGGCATCGCCGGGCCGGACGGCGGCAGTCCGGACAAGCCGGTGGGAACCGTCTTTCTCGCCCTGGCCGACGCCACCGGTACCACAACCGAGCACCTGCAGTTCGGCGGCGACCGGTGGCGCATCCGTGAACTGACCACGATGACCGCCCTGGCACGACTGATCCGTTACCTGGAGGACAAGCGGGGATGAACGGCACCCTGGGCGACCGGCTCCTGTCCGGGCGCAAACGGCTGTTGCTGGCAGGGCTGTCCGCCCTGTTGCCGATATTGCTGGTTCTGCCGTGGAGCGGCCCCGGCCAATGGATCCCTCTGCTTTTCGGACTGTCGCTGGGAAGCTGTCTGCTGCTGATCGTTTTGTTGCTGGCCAGGCTGAAGACCCTGCGCACCGACAGGGAGACCCTCACCCGGCAGTTGGCCGAAGAGCAACAGCGCAGCCGCACATTACGGGATGAACTGGCTCAGGCCCAGCGTCGTCAGCGCCAGCTGCTCGACTGGGCCGGCGACGCCATCCTCTTCATCGATCCGCACAGCAGCCGGCTGGTCGACCAGAACCGCGAAGCCTGCCGGCTGTTCGGTTATGCGACGCAGGAACTGAACGGCAAACCCCTGCTCGAGCTGCTGCCGGAAACAGAACGTTCCCGCTGCCGGCACCTGGTGGAGCGAACCCTCGCCAACGGTCACGCCGAAGACGACAATCTCGTTTTCCGCCGGCGGGACGACAGTCGTTTCACCGGCGCCATCCACACCCGGCTGGGCAACCTCGGCCAACAGCGGGTGATCCACGCCATCCTGCGCGACATCACCGCCCAGAAACAGATCGAGCAGGAGCTGCGGCAGAAGAACCGGGACCTGACCCTGCTCAACCGCATCGCCCACCAGGCGGCTGAAAGCCACGGGCTGCAAGCGCTGCTCGACACCACCCTGAACACCGTCGTCAACTCCCTCGACGCCGACAGCGGCGGCATCTTCCTGCTGCGTCACGGCGGCAACGATCTGCACCTGGCGGCCTGTCACAACATGCCGGACAAGGTCCGCGAAGAGCTCTCCCGCATGCAGCCGGGACAGGGCCTGGCCGGTGCCGTCGCCGTGACCGGCCATCCCCGCTCCTCCGTCGACCTGCAGACCGACAGCCGCCGCTGGGCCAAGTCGGTGGCTGAAACCGAGTGGCGGGGATTCCAGGCGGTGCCGATCAGCGTCCGGGACCGCATCGTCGGCGTGCTCTACATCTGCTGCCGGGAAAAACGGGTCTTCAAGCGGGACGAGGTCCACCTGCTGATCGCTGTCGGCAAACAGCTCGGTGCCGCCATCGAGGGCGCGGAACTGCTCGAGGCCCTGCGCTGGCAAAACCGCCTGAACGAGGCGACCAACCGCGAATTGAAGGAATCCCGCCGGCGGCTGAAAGAGAATCTGCGCCGACAGGAAGAAGCGACCCGCACCCTGGAACGGCTGGAGCGGATGAAGAACAACTTCCTCGCCCTGGCCTCACACGAGCTGCGTACGCCGCTGACCTATATCCTCGCCGGCACCGAGATCCTGCTCGACCGGCAGTCCGAACTGCCCGAGGAGCAGTTGCGGGTGGTCGACGCCATCCGCCAGGGCGGCGACCGGCTGCGCGACATTGTCGACAACCTGCTCGAGGTGGCCAGGCTCGAGGCCCAGAGCATCTATCTCGGCCGGGAAAGAATCGACCTGCCCCTGCTGCTGCGCAGCCTGGAGGAAACCGTCCGCTCCGACCTGCTCGAAAACCGCCTCTCACTGCACCTTGACATCTCCGGTGAGACCTTCCCGATCTGGGGTGATTCCAACCACCTGCACAAGGCGCTGCTGCGGGTGGTGGAGAACGCCATCAAGTTCACCCCGCCCGACGGCAGCATCCGGATCGAGACCACCCGGATGGACAAGGAGGAAATTCTCGCCCGGCGCGCCGACCTCGAACCCTTCGCCATCGGCTTCTTCGACCGGCCGCTGGCCGACGCCTATCTCTGCATCATCGTCAGCGATTCGGGCATCGGCATCGATCCGGAGGAACTGCCGCGTATCTTCGACAAGTTTTACGAAGTGGGCGACATCAGCGACCACCACACCTCGCGAACCCGCTTCGGCGGCAAGGGCGTCGGTCTCGGCCTGACCCTGGCACGGGGCATGATCGAGGCCCACGGCGGCATGGTCTGGGCCGCCAGCGGGGGAACCCGTCAGGGAGGAAGCCGTTTCCACCTGCTGCTGCCGCTGGGCGAGACGACCATGGAGGACGCATCATGACCCCCGCAAGCCGGCGTCTGTTCGTCGCCGTACCGGCCGGCGACCGCCTGAAGGCAAGACTGGAGGAGCTGCAGCACCGCCTGACGGCCGGTCTTTCCGGTCTGCGCTGGACCCGACCGGAAAACTTTCACGTCACCCTCTGCTTTCTCGGCGACCAGGCGGAGGATTCGCTTGAAAAAATCGCCGCGGCTGTGCTATCGGTAGCTCGGTCGATCCCGGCGTTCACCAGCACCTGCCGCGGCCTTGGAAGCTTCCCCGATCCCCGGCGGGCACGCGTGCTCTGGGCCGGCCTCGATACCGGCGACCGCTGGCAGGCCCTGCAACGCCGGCTGGTCGATGAACTGCGGGCGAGCGGCATCCGTTTCCGGGCGGAATCCTTCCATCCGCACCTGACCCTGGCAAGAGCCCGGAAACGCCCTCTCGATCTGGAACGGCTGGTCGTGGACGAAGCGGAGAGCATCTGGGGAGAACTGGACATCGGGCACCTCATCCTGTACGAAAGCCGCCTGCGACCCGGCGGCGCCATCCATACGCCGCAGGCGCGGGCGCGTCTGCAGCCACATTTTGCGTGACGCATTCTGTCACCTGAATCAGTGGGTTTGTGCCGGATGAAGAGTGTAAGTGCTTGGCCTGAAT
>CAYTVY010000102.1:1818-9011 GCA_964441925.1 uncultured Geothermobacter sp. | reverse complement strand
AGAAAGGAAAACCACATGGACATCTGGTTGATGCTCGGCATCGTCGCCGTCTGGGTCATCCTGCAGAAGTGGATTCTGCCGAGACTGGGCGTTCCGACGTGAATGTCCGACAGTTGCAGCCTTCCGGTGCGGAAGGATGACGAAAAAGACCCGCCGAAGCCCTGAAGCCGGATTCCGCCGGCAATCGACACCCATCCCCCTGATTCACAGACCCCCAGCGGCAGGAGCCGCCGGGGGCCCTCTGACGGCGGCACCCGGGGACGAGATCGCCCCGGTTCATGCGCGACACGCCCGGCTATTCGAAGACCTTTTCCTCCAGGGCCTCGGCCTCCAGAGCATCGGCCTCATGGTCCCGGCCGGAGAGGAAGGCGGAGGACAGCGCCGACTCACGGTACCATTCGTGGGCAACGATCAGCGACATGATCTCGTTCGTTCCCGTCCAGATGGAGGCCAGCCGCAGATCACGGCAGATCCGCTCCACGGGAAAGACGTTGGTGTAGCCGATCCCGCCCATCACCTGCATGGCGTTGTGAACGACCTTCTGACACGACTCGGTTATGAACTTCTTGGTTTCGGAAACCATCCGCCGGATCCGGTTCATGTCGATACCGGCATCCACGGCGCGACAGGTGGCATCCGCCATCGCCCGCGAGGCGTCCAGCAGCATGGCCGCTTCGGCAATCTGAAAGCTCACCCCCTGAAACCGGTTGATGACCTTTCCAAAAGCCTTGCGCCGCGAGCTGTAACGGGTCGCGATCTCAAGGGCCGGCCGGGCCGCTCCGATGGTCATGGCGGCCGTCCCCAGCCGCTCCGGAATCATCATCGAATCGAAAACCGCGGCGGCCCCGTTCACCTCGCCGACCACGTTCTCCCTGGGCACCTTGACATCCTGAAACACCAGCCGGCCGGCGCCGCCGCCGCGGCACCCCATCAGCCCGTAGAGATACTTGGTTTCGACTCCCGGGCCTTTGTCCACGATGAAACAGGTCAGAGACTCTTGCGGTTTGGCATCGGTATCGGGGTTGGTGCGGGCGTAGACCAGGAAATAGTCGGCGCCCTCAGCCCCGACGATGAACCTTTTCTGGCCGTTCAGCACAAAATGATCCCCCCGGTCCTCGGCCGTGGTGGTGGCGCCAAAGAAATCGGACCCGCCCCTCGGCTCGGTCAGGCATTCGGCGGCAAAAATCTCCCCCCGCAGCAGGGGCTTGACATACTTTTCCTTCTGCTCTTCGGTGCCATGCCTGATAATGGCATCGCAGACGAGTTCCGCACCCACGCCGAAGACGCAGGCCAGGATGTAACCGAGAGTCCCGATCTCCTCCAGAACCATGCCGGTGGTCACCCAGTCCATATCCCGCCCGCCCCACTGTCGGGGATAGCGGCACCCCATCAGGTTGCGTCGTCCGGCTTCGGCCAGAAATTCCCTGGGAAAGGTGATCTTCTCGTTGTCCATGTCGAGAATCATCTGGCGCGGGACGGACTTGACGAAGGACCGGACCTCCTCTCTCAGTTTGAGCTGTTCTTCGTTGAGCATGTAATCGAACATCGCTGTCTCCCCTGACTGTGGTTCGGGCTAGGCGAACGGCTCGCCTGTTGCGACTCTTGCCAGCAGCAGCTCCGGCGGCTCGAAACGCTTCCCGTACTTCGCCGCCAGCTCCCGGGTCCGCTCGACAAACCGCCCGATGCCGTAGGTGTTGATGTACTGCAGCTGACCGCCGGTGTGCGGCGGGAAGCCGATTCCGAGAACAGAGCCGACATTGCAGTCGACCACCGAACGCAGCACGCCTTCTTCCAGACATTTCACCGCTTCGAGGATCTGCCGGAAAAGGATCCGGTCCCGGATGTCCCGCTCCGGAATCCTGACCTCAGGTTTGTGGAAGAGCCTGTAAAGTTCAGGCCAGATCCGCTTGGGGCCGTTTTCGGGATAGTCGTAGAACCCGCCGTTATAGGCCTTGCCCAGGCGGCCGTACTTCCCGGTCACGACCCCGAGTACACGGTCGGTCGCGTTCTCCTCCAGCGTCATCCCCTGCGCCGCCAGCAGTTTCCGGTTGGCCTGGCGGACCTTGACCACCAACTGCTGGCTGACTTCGTCCTGGACCGCCAAGGGGCCGACGGGCATCCCCGCGAGTTTGGCCAGGTTGTCGATGAGAACCGGATCGACCCCTTCCTCGAGGAGTGCAATCCCTTCATCGATGAAGGTGCCGAACACCCGGGAGGTGTAGAATCCCAGAGAATCGTTGACCACGATGGGAGTCTTGCGGATCTGCCGGACAAAATCGAAAGCACGGGCCAGGGTTTCGTCGCTGGTCTTTTCTCCGCAGATGATTTCCACCAGGGGCATTCTGTCCACCGGGGAAAAGAAGTGCAGGCCGACGAAATTTTCCTCGTTTTTCGCCGCCTCCGCCAGTTTTGTAATGGGCAGGGTGGAGGTATTGGAGGCGAAGACGCCCCCCTTGGCCAGGCAAGGTTCCGCCTCCCGGGTGACCCGGGCCTTCAGTTCCTGGTCTTCGAAAACCGCCTCGATGATCAGATCGCATCCTTCCAGCTTTCTTGTCTCAACGGTGGTGGTGATCCGTGACAACAAGGCACCCATCTTTTCCTCGCTGATACGCCCTTTGGCCAGTTGCTTCGCCAGCAGCTTCTTGGAATAGGCCTTGCCTTGTTCGGCCTTTTCCAGGCTGACGTCCTTGAGGATGACCTCGATCCCCGCCCTGGCGGCAACATAGGCGATGCCCGCCCCCATCATGCCGGCACCGAGAATTCCCAGCCTTTTCACCGGGGACGTCGCAAAGCCCTCGGGACGGCTGCCTCCCGCATTCAGTTCCTTCATCTGGAAAAAGAAGGTCATCAGGTTCTTGGCCACCGGGGTAAGCACCAGGTCGACAAAATAGCGGGACTCGATGCGCAACGCCGCCTCCAGGTCCACCTGCGCCCCCTCCACCGCCGCGGCCAGGATGGCTTCCGGCGCCGGCAGCAGTCCCCTGGTCTTCTTTTTCAGCATGGCGGGCGCGGCCGTGATCATCTGGGCCACCTTCGGACGAGCCGGGGGGCCGCCGGGGATTTGATAGCCCTTTTCGTCCCAGGGCTGTCCGGCTCCGGGATGGGTCTTGATCCAGGCCCTGGCCTTGTCCAGCATCTCCTCCCGGTTTTCCGCCAGGTCGTCCACCAGTCCCGCCGCCAGGGCCTCTTCCGGCTTCAGCTTGGTTCCCTCCAGGAGAAAGGGCAGGGCCTTTTCCAGCCCCAGCCGGCGCACCAGCCGCACCACCCCGCCACCACCGGGCAACAGTCCCAGGGAAACTTCGGGCAAACCGATCCGGAGGGACGGGCTTTTCAGGGCGATCCGGTGATGCGTGGCCAGGCAGATTTCATAGCCCCCACCCAGGGCGGTCCCGTTGATGGCGGCGACGACGGGTTTCTGCAGGGTTTCCAGACGGCGCAGACCTTCCTTGAGCCTGGTGACCCTGGCAAAAAGCTCTTTCCTGTCCGCCTCGGTGACGGTCAGCAGCGCGCGCAGGTCACCACCGGCACAAAAGGTCTCCTTGCCGGAGGTCAGGATGACCCCCGCGATGTCATCTGCTTCCAGGCGGGCCAGAGTTTCGTCGAGACCGTCGACAAAGTCTTCGTTCATGGTGTTGACCGACTGACCGGGCATGTCCATGGTGATGGTCACAATATTGTCACCATCTTTTTCGTATCGAAATCCGCTCATTTTCCCATCCGTTTGCGATATTGAAAATTCTTGCGCCCCCCTGAACCGGGACACACGGCTAGACCCGCTCGACGATGGTGGCAATGCCCATGCCGCCGCCGACACAGAGGGTGCAGAGCCCGTAACGCAATTCGCGACGCTCCAGTTCATCCAGCAACGTTCCGATGAGCATGGCCCCGGTGGCGCCGAGAGGATGTCCCATGGCGATGGCGCCGCCGTTCACGTTGATTTTCTCGTCCGGAACCCCCAGCTCCTTCTGGAACTTCATCACCACCGAGGCAAAGGCCTCGTTGACCTCGAAGAGATCGATATCCGCCACCGTCAGTCCCGCCTTGGCCAGAACCTTGCGCGTTGCCGGAGCCGGAGCGGTCAGCATGATGGTGGGGTCGGCGCCGGTCAAGGCCGTGGCGACGATGCGCCCGCGGGGCGTCAGTCCCAACTCACGGCCCCTGGCTTCACTGCCGATCAGCACCAGGGCGGCACCATCGACGATCCCCGAAGAGTTGCCCGCGGTGTGCACGTGATGAATGCGCTCCACCTGGGGATACTTCGCCAGGGCAACCGCATTGAATCCCAGTTCGCCCAGGCTTTCGAAGGACGGCTTCAGGGCGGCCAGTCCCTCCAGGGTGACATCCCGACGGATCGTCTCGTCCCGATCGAGAATGAGCAGGCCATTGCGGTCTTTCACCGGGACCAGGGATCTGGCGAAGAAGCCCTGGTCCGTGGCGGCCGCCGCCTTTTTCTGGGAGGCCAGGGCAAAGGCGTCGACCGCCGCGCGGGAAAAGCCCTCCAGGGTGGCGATCAGGTCGGCTCCAATCCCCTGCGGGACAAAACCGGTCCTGATGCTGGTCTCGGGATCCGCCGCCCAGGCTCCCCCGTCGGACATCATCGGCACCCGTGACATCACTTCGATTCCCCCGGCCACCACCAGATCCTCCCAGCCCGAACGGACCTTCATCGCCGCCAGGTTGACCGCTTCCAGGCCGGAAGCGCAAAACCGGTTGAGCTGAAAACCGGCCACCACCTCGTCCCATCCCGCCAGGAGAGCGGCCGTCTTGGCGATATTCCCCCCCTGGTCGCCGACCGGGGTGACACAACCGATGACGATGTCATCCACCATGGCCGTGTCGAGATCGTTGCGTTCCTGCAGGGCGTTCAAGAGACCGCCGAGCAGGCTGACGGGCTTCACCTCGTAGAGGGCGCCGTCACTTTTTCCCCGACCGCGCGGTGTGCGAACGGCGTCATAGATAAAAGCTTCGCTGATCATGAAATTCACCTCAATGAAGTCGATCGTTTCGTGCCGGCAAGAACTTACGGGTCCGTTGCGCCTCCCCGGCAGACCTCCACGATTGGCAGGTCACGCTGCCGGCCCCACTGCTGCCACTCAGCGGCGGTTCTGGTCGGAAAGATCCGGCGCAGCTCTTCGATGGAAGATTCCTCACACCCCAGCTCGCAATCCAGCCGCCTTTTGAAGTGGGGTTCCAGAGCCGCCACCGCCACCCAACCGTCACCGGCCCGGTAGATGTTGTAGCCGGGCAGACCTCCGCCCAGCAGAGCCCCGGGGGCGGTGACTCCGTGCCGGAGAGGCTCGGCCATCGCCGCAGCGGCCTCCGCCAGCGCCACCCGGGCATAGCCCGCCTCCACCCCTCTTTCCCGCGCCAGCAGCAACGCCAAGGCCGCGCTGACCGCCCGCTCGGCGCCGGCCATGTCGGCCAGAAGCGTCCGCGGCATCCGCGGCGGACTCAACAGGCCCATCCGGGCCTGGTAGGTGAGATCGTGCCCCGGTTCATCTTCGCGAGGGGGCGGGTAGCCGACGATCGCCACCTGACAGAGCCGGGGAAACCGGCGATGGAGCTCTTGCCAACCAAGTCCCAGCCGCGCGAGGGCCGCCGGCCGGCTGGCGGTCACGAGCAGGTCGGCCTCCCGAAGCATGGCATCGAGTCGGGACCGGCCTTCTTCCGACTTGAGGTCGAGTACCTGAATCTGCTGGCCGGCATTCAGTTCTTCGTACCATCGGGGGCAGTATTGCGCCAGGGGATCTCCCGTCGGCGGCTCCACCTTGCACACCCGCGCCCCGAGCTGTTCCAGCCGCTTCGCGGCGGCGGGACCGGGCAGGTTGACGGCCAGGTTGACCACCCGCATGCCTTCCAGTGGTTTCATAGACCGTCACCCCTCCGCCAGCTCACGGGCAATGATGTTGCGCTGAATCTCGCTGGTCCCTTCGTAGATCTGCAGCACCTTGGCATCGCGAAACAGCTTTTCCGCCGGAAATTCCGGGCTGTAGCCATACCCGCCGAGAATCTGGACCGTCTCGGTGGCGGCCCACATGGCCGCGTCGGCGGCAAAGGCCTTGGCACAGGAAGCCTGCAGTGTGTTGCGTTTGCCGGCATCCAGCAGCCAGGCGGCCTGGTAGGTCATCAACCGGGCCGCCTCGGTACGCATCTGCATCTCCGCCAGCTTGTGGCCGATGGCCTGGTGGGCGATGATCGGCCGCCCCATGGACCGCCGTTCCCTGGCGTAGGCCAGCGACACATCCAGGCAACGCTGCAACAGCCCGACTGCAAAAGCCGCCACCATGGGACGAGAACGGTCAAAGACCTGCATGGCGATGCGGAATCCGTCCCCCTCCCTCCCCAGCAAGGCGCTTTTGGGAACCACGACATCGTTCAGAAAGACCTCGGCAACGGGTCCGGCCTTCTGCCCCAGCTTGGGCAGAGGATTGCCCACCTCGAGTCCGGCGGTATCCCGCTCGACCAGGAAAAAGCTCAGGCCCCGGTGTCCGGCGTCCGGGTCGGTCTTGGCCAGCACGGTGAAAAAGCTCGCCACGGGCGCGTTGGAGATCCAGACCTTGCTGCCGTTGAGAACATATTCGTCCCCCCGTCTCACGGCCCGGGTGCCGAGCGCGGCCACATCTGACCCCGCTCCCGGTTCCGTGACGGCATAGGCCCCGTATTCATCCTCTACCAGGCGGCGCAGGTAGGTCCGTTTCTGCTCATCGCTGCCGCAGACCAGCAACACATCCGCCGGCAGGTTGTTCAGGCTGATCACCCCGCCGATCCCCACACATCCCCAGGCCAGCTGCTCGGTCACCAGGGCCAGGTCGATCGCACCGAGCCCCGGCCCGCCGTACTCCTCTGGCACGGTCAGGTTGAACAATCCAAGTTCCCGTGCCTTGGCGGCGACCTCTTTCGGAAACCGCTCTTCCCTGTCGTGTTGCGCCGCGACCGGCCAGATCTCCTTTGCCGCAAATTCCCGGGCCGTCTGCTGCATCAGCCGCTGTTCGTCTGTCAATTCAAACATGGTGAAAATTCTCCTTTTGCCCTGTCGTGTTCGCCAGTGTCGGCAGGCTGTCACCCCTTCACATAAACAGCGTTCTATCGGCGTGTCAACAAAAAAGTGAGCATTTACTTGTTTTTTACCCGACGCCAGAATCCTCCTGGCGAAAGCAAAAAAAAACAGCGCCATGGCCGCTTCTTCCGGCATC
>CAYTVY010000102.1:0-1718 GCA_964441925.1 uncultured Geothermobacter sp. | reverse complement strand
AAACGCGGTTCCTCGACATCCGGAAAGAACAGGGATATAATGAGCTGCCTTGCGAAACCCGCCGTTGTCACTGCATTTTTCGATACGGACACGGATGGACAAAAGGGCTCGCCCGAAGCATCGACCGCAGGCCGCATGGCCTCAGCAGGAAACCACAGTGACAGACACCGATTTGCACCCACGGATGGTCCCGGCGCAGAAACGCGCCGAAGAGACCGTCAAACAGATTCTGAATACCTCCGCAATGCTGCTGGACGAAGTGGGGCTCGACGGGTTCAACACCAACCTGCTCGCCGAGCGCGCCGGGCTTCGCGTGGGAACCATCTACCGATATTTCCCGAACAAGCTGGCCATTCTCAGGGCCCTCATCCTCGAGTATGCCAACCACATGAAAACGGCCCTGGAAACTTTCAACGATCTGGCCGACCCCGAAAAAGACTGGCAGCACGTCATCTGTTCCAGCATCGACAACTACGTCGCGGCGGCGAAGAAGCAGAAAGGGTTCATATCGATCCGAAGGGCCATGCAGGCGGCCCCGGAACTGCGTGCCATCGAAAAGCAGCTCGTCCGCGAACTCTCTGAATCGATCGTCGAGGCCATCATCAAAAGGGGAGGGCGGACTTCGAGAGAACAACTGCTCCACGTGGCGGGCACCTTCCTGATGGCTGCCGCCGCAACATACGACCTCGCCTATCTGAAAGGCAGGAAGAGTCAGCAGACGGAGGCCGAGATCATTGCCGAACTCAAACTCATGTCACTGAGCTACCTGGCAAACTATCTGGCCTGAACCCGGCGGGACGATTTCGCGAAGAACCGCTGCCAACTGTCGAGGTTCAACCTTTGTGCTCTCGAACCGCGGTCGCCAGACCGGCCTCCAGCAACGCAGCCAGCCGCTCCTCCGCCTCGGCCACCAGGCTTCCCCCCGTCGCCGTCCCTTGCAGGCATTCGCGTAAACTGGTACAGGCCCCCGGATCGAAGCGCCGCTGCCGGCCACACAAGGCATGGAAGCGGTTCACCTGCCGCGTCACCGTTTCAAGATCGGGTTCGACCAGCAGACAGGCATGGACCAGCACCGCCCGGCGACGGTGATCGCCGCCCGTCCAGCGCTGGGCCGTCCCCGCCAGCTTGCGCCCGTTCACCCGCAGGTTGTAGCGGCCGTCGCAAAAGGCTCCCGCCACCTCTCCGGTGTCCGCCTGCAAACCGAAACCGGCCAGCCAGGCCGTCAGCAGATCGGTCAGCAGCCGGTAGCCGTCCTCCAGCCGCCAGCGCACCGGCCGGGAGAAGAGCAGGGAAAGGTTGAGTATCCCCGGCCCCTGAGGTACGCAGGAGCCGCCGCTGCAGCGCACCACGACCGGCCAGCCTTCCGCGGCCAGTTGCCGTCGGGCCCGGCCGAAGTCCGGCCAGCGCGCCTCACGCCGAGTCGCAACCAGACAGCACGGATGCCGGCTGATCAGCGCCAGCGGCCCGCTCTTTCCCGCCAGGACCTGCGCCAGCAGCTCGTCCTCCCGGGCCAGGCTCGCCGCCGGATCGGAAAGCGGCGGCAGCCGCAGCAGCCGCCAGGGCCGAGCACAACAGGAAAGGGGAACCGAAGGCAGAGGCGAAGATTTCATGGCTGGAGTCGACCCGCCGCCGGCGGGACCGAAGACCGGCCGGCAGCATTTCACCTGAATCAGTGAGCTTGTCACCGGCGAATAGCGCAAGCCATTGACCTGTCTGCA
>CAYTVY010000101.1:0-9064 GCA_964441925.1 uncultured Geothermobacter sp. | reverse complement strand
GGATTCGGGGTATGTTAGCAGGAAGGGCCATCTGCTGTCCAGCAGACTGGCCCAGCAGCCTATGAAATGAATCGGAAAGGGAGGGCGGGCTGTTGGATGACGCGCCGGTTGCAAAGGAATGGCAAGATGCGTAAGGTGGCGCTGACAACCTGGAGAGGAGAAGCCGATGCGCGTTCGGGAACAGGCCATTATCGAAGAATTCGCCCGTCAGGCGGCCATTGCCAGCCCGTCGAGGCGGGAAGGGGCCATGGCCGCCTATCTGACGGAACGGTTCCGCCGTTTGGGTGGCACGATCAGCATGGACGATGCCGGCGGGCGGCTGGGTGGCGAGGCCGGCAACCTGCTGGTGCGGCTGCCGGGCAACCGGCCGGGGGAGCCGCTGCTGCTGTCGGTCCACATGGACACCGTCTCGCCCTGCGAGGGGGTCGAGCCGGTTCTGGCCGACGGGGTCTTTCGCAGTGCCGGCGAGACCGTACTCGGGGCCGACGACAAGGCGGGGATCGTCGAGCTGCTCGAGGCGCTGGAAACCGTGCGGCGGCTCGGCATCGGTCATCCGCCCCTGGAGATCGTCATCACGGTCTGCGAGGAGATCGGCCTGGCCGGCGCCAAGCAGTTCGATATGGCGCAACTGCGGGCCCGGCGGGGCTATGCCCTCGACACCAACGGGGTCGACCGGCTGATTCACCGGGCGCCGGGCAGCAACCGGCTGCGGATCACCATCGAGGGCCGCGAGGCGCATGCCGGCATCGCCCCCGAGCAGGGGCTGTCGGCCATCGAGGTGGCCGCCCGGGCGATCGCCGCCATGCCCCTGGGCCGGATCGATGCGGAGACGACAGCCAACATCGGCACCATCGAGGGGGGCGTGGCCCGCAATATCGTGCCCCGGACCGTTCACCTGGAAGGGGAGGCGCGCAGCCACAGCACCCGGCGGCTCGAGGAGCAGACGCAGGCGATGCTCGCCGCAGTGGAGCAGGCGGCGGAAGCCTGTGTGAGGTCGATCGACGGTGAGCGGGTGCGGGCCCGTGTCGAGGCCGATGTCCGGAGTGACTATCCGATCATGCAGGTGCCGGTCGAGGCGGAGGTGGTCCGTCTGGCCCAGGCGGCGGCGGCCGGGCTGGGCCGTACCCTCGAGGTGGCCACCGCCGGCGGCGGCTCGGACGCCAACATCTTCAACCGGGCCGGCATCGAGACGGTCATTCTCGGGACCGGCATGGAACAGGTGCACACCGTCGACGAGCAGGTGCGGGTGGCCGACATGGCTGCCGTGGCCGAACTGCTGGTGGAGATTCTGGCCCGTGCCTGATCAGGTTGCCGGCGGAGGGCTGCCGCCATTGCCGGAGCCCTTCGTTGTCCTGCTGCGGCAGCTGGTGCCGGCCGGCCGGCTGGATGCGGTCCTGGAAAGCTTCACCGCCGTCAAGCCGGTCTGCCTGCGCTTCAATCCCCTGCGGGCCGAGCCGGCGGCGACCCGGGCCGAGCTGGAGGCCGCCGGCTGCCGGCTGACGCCCGTCCCCTGGTATCCTCTGGCCTGCTGGGTGCCGGCCGGCCAGAAATCCCTGCTGACCGGCAGCGCCGCCTTCGCCGAGGGACGCATCTACCTGCAGTCGCCGTCGAGCATGCTGGCGCCGCTGCTGCTGGCGCCCGAGCCGGGCGAGGAGATTCTCGATCTGGCGGCCGCTCCCGGCGGCAAGACCCTGCTGCT
This sequence comes from uncultured Geothermobacter sp., assembly GCA_964441925.1. Taxonomy (GTDB): domain Bacteria; phylum Desulfobacterota; class Desulfuromonadia; order Desulfuromonadales; family Geothermobacteraceae; genus Geothermobacter. Next base: position 7,365 of record CAYTVY010000101.1, on the reverse strand, counting down.
GGCGGTGCTGATGGAGAACCGGGGGCGGATTGCGGCGGTCGAGGCGGTGCGGGGACGGTTCTTCCGGCTGAAGGAGAACCTGCGCCGGGGCGGGGCGGAGCTGGTCGACACCTACCTGGCCGACGGCCGGACCATCGGCCGCAAGGTCCCCGGTCGTTTCGACCGGGTGCTGCTCGATGCCCCCTGTTCGTCCGAGGCCCGTTTCAGCCGGCTGCGTCCCGCAAGCTGGGCCCACTGGACGCCGCGCAAGGTCAGGGAGACGGCCCGCAAGCAGCAGGGGCTGCTGGTTTCCGCCCTGCAGGCGCTGCGGCCCGGCGGCCGGCTGCTCTACTGTACCTGCGCCTTCTCGCCCGAGGAGAACGAGCTGAATGTCGCCCGGCTGCTGAAGCGTTTCCCCGGGCAGTTCGTCATCGAGCCGCTGCGGCCGCCGGCCCAGGTCCCCTGGATGCCCGGCCTGACCGCCTGGCGGGAACGGTCGCTGCCGGAGGAGCTGGCATCCACGGTGCGTGTTTTGCCCGATAGCCGTTACGACGGTTTCTATCTCGCCCTGCTGCGCAAGAACCGATGAAGGATGCACGTCTTTCCCGCCTGCCCGCCCTGCCGGTCGACGAGGCCCTGCCGCATCTCGACCGGCAGCTTGCCGACCGCCCGCTGGTGCTGCTGCAGGCCGAGCCGGGGGCCGGCAAGACCACCCGGGTGCCGCTGGCGCTGCTCGCGGCGTCCTGGCTGGACGGCCGGACGATCCTGCTGCTCGAACCGCGCCGGCTGGCCGCCGTCTGTGCCGCCCGCTACATGGCCTCCCTGCTGGGGGAGGAGGTAGGGGAGACGGTCGGCTACAGTATCCGCTACCAGCGCCGGGTCTCGGCCCGCACCCGTATCGAGGTGGTGACGGAGGGCATCCTGACCCGCCGTCTGCAGCGTGACCCCGAGCTGGCGGGTGTCGGCCTGGTGATTTTCGACGAGTTTCACGAACGCCAGCTGCAGTCGGATCTGGGCCTTGCCTTCTGCCGCGATGTCCAGGCGGGGCTGCGCCCCGATCTGCGGCTGCTGGTGATGTCGGCCACCCTCGATGCCGAGCGGTTGTCCCGCGCCCTGGACGATGCGCCGGTCATCACCTGCGGCGGCCGGCAGTATCCGGTCGAATGCCGTTACCGTCCGGAGCGGGTGGGGAACGCCTGGTCGCAGCTGCTGCCGGCGGTGGTGCGGCAGGCGGTCGACGAAACCGCCGGCGACCTGCTGGTCATCCTCCCCGGCCGGCGGCAGATCGAGCGCCTGGCGGAGACGCTGGCGCCCTGGGCCGCCGCGCGCGATCTGCTGCTGGCGCCGTTGCACGGCGGCCTCGACCTGGCAGCGCAGAACCGGGCCCTGCGGCCGGCATTCCGACGGAAGCTGGTGCTGGCGACCAACGTCGCCGAGACCAGCCTGACCATCGAAGGCGTGCAGGTGGTGGTCGACAGCGGCTACGAGCGGCGGGTGCGGTTCGAACCGTCCGTCGGGCTGAGCCGGCTGGAGACGGTACGCATCTCCCGCGCCAGCGCCCGGCAACGGGCCGGCCGGGCCGGCCGGCTCGGCCCCGGCGTCTGCTACCGGCTCTGGAGCCGGGCGGAAGAGGCCGAAATGCTCGAGGCGGCGCCGCCGGAGATCCGTCAGGCCGATCTGGCGCCGCTGCTGCTCGAACTGCTGGCCTGGGGCCTGACCGACCCGGCGGCACTGGAATGGGTCGACCCGCCGCCGGCTTCGGGCCTGCGGGCGGCACGGGAGCTGCTCGGGCAGCTGGCGGCCATCGACGCCGCCGGGCGGCTGACCGCCATCGGCCGGCGCATGAGTCGCCATCCCTGTCATCCCCGGCTGGCACGGCTGCTGGTCGAGGCGGAAGAGCGGCACTGGCCGGTGCTCGGCGCCGACCTGGTGGCCCTGCTCTCCGAACTGGATCTTCGCCGTCTGCCGCGTGCCGGAGGGGGACGGCGGCAGTGCGATGTCCGGGAGCTGCTCGGCCGGTTGTCGGGCCGTCGCGACGCCAACCTGGCGCGGGCCCGCGCCTACTGGCGCCGGCGGCTCGGTTCCGGCGGGACGGCCGGCGATGCCTGCGGCCCTGATGCTGTCGGGCATCTGCTGGCGACGGCCTTTCCCGACCGGATCGGCCGCCGGCGGGAGGACGACGCCGACCGCTACCTGCTGGCCGGCGGCCGGGCGGCGCGACTGGCGCCCTGGTCGATGGCCGGCGGGTCGGACTGGCTGGTGGCTGTCGAGGTGGCCGGTGGTGAGCAGGAGGCGGTGATCACCCTCGCCAGCCCTCTGACCGAAGAGGTGGTCCGTGCGCTGCGCGAGCGAGTCGATTGGGAGGACCATCTGGACTGGGACGCCGATAGCGGCCGGCTGGTCAGTTGCCGGCGGAAGCGGTTCGGCGCCCTGGTGCTGCAGCAGCGTCCCGGCGAACCGGATCCGGAACGGGCCGTCGCCCTGCTGGTCGGCGTCATTCGCCGCCAGGGACTGCGGCTGCTCGACTGGAACGACGAGGTCGCCGCTTTCTGTGCCCGGGTGGGCCTGCTGTCGCGGGTTTTCGGTGAGGAGAACTGGCCGCCGCTGACCGAGTCCTGGTTGCTGCAGCACCTGGAGCACTGGCTGGCGCCCGGGCTTTACGGCGTCAGGGATGCGGCCGGGTTGCGACGTGTCCGGCTGCTGCCGCTGCTGCAGGGGCTGCTGGCCGCCGGCCGGCTGCACGAGCTGGAGAGGCTGGCGCCGGAGCGGCTGGAGATTCCGAGCGGCCGCCGGGTGCGCATCGACTACACGGCCGGCGAACCGGTGCTGGCGGCCAAGCTGCAGGAGCTCTTCGGCTGGCGGCAGACGCCGCGCATCGCCGACGGCCGGGTTCCCCTGGTCATCCACCTGCTCTCCCCGGCCGGCCGTCCCCTGCAGGTGACCCGCGATCTGGCGTCCTTCTGGCGCAACGGCTATCCGGAGGTGCGGCGCGAGATGCGGGGCCGCTATCCGAAACATCCCTGGCCGGAGGACCCGCTGACCGCCGAGCCGACCGCCGGAACCCGGCGGCGGCCGGGGCGGTGACGGGGGACGTCAGATGCTCTCGATCACCAGTCTTTCGTCTGCTGCCAGCTCCTGGTTGGCCGCCTCCAGCATCGTCCGGCCGGCGATGACGGTGACGGCGCTGCGCTGCCGGTTGTCGAGCAGGTAGCTTTGGGCGACACGGCTCAGGTCGCCGGAAGTCGCCGCCAGCACGCCCTGCCGGAACTGCTGCCGCAGCTCCGGAGTGAGCCCCTGCAGCAGGTTGGCGAATTCGCGGCCCGCCCGTCCGGCCGGTGACAGTGGCCGGTCGAGATCGCTGAAAACGGCGAGAATCGCCTCATCCAGCTCCTGGGCACTGAAACGTCCGGCGGCGGCCCATTCGGCGGCGGCGTCGTAGACCCGCAGGGTCCGGACGATGTGCGGATCGCGGTAGGAGAGCAGGGAGAAGGTTCCCCCCTCGACATCGCAGCTGGTCAGACCGCCGTAGGCCCCCCCTTTTTCCCGGATTTCCCGGTGCAGGAAGCCGGCTTTCAGCAGTTTGCCGAGCAGCAGCAGCAGCGGCGCGTCGGCATGGCTGAAGGGGACGGTGGCGAAGGTGCGTACCACGTAGGCGACAGGTACCGAGGTGGTCAGGCCGAATTGTCCCGGTCGCGGAGTGAAGGGGGGCTCGCCGGCGGTCGGCTCGCCGCCACCGGCGAAGCGCATGCAGAAGTCTCCGGTGGTTGTCGCCAGTTCGTCCATTTGCCTTGACTCGGTAACCAAGGCGCACTGCAGCCGGTTGGCCTGCAGCAGTCGCCGGCCGGTTTCGGCCATGCCGGCAGCCCAGGCGGCCAGCGCTTCGGCCGGGCCGTCGAGCAGCTCGCGGATGCGTCGCAGCAGACTGATACCGTTCCAGTGTTCGCGCAGCTCGGCTGCCGGAGTCAGGCGGGCGGCGGCATGGCGGGCGGCGTAGCTGTGTCCCGAGCCGGGGATGGCGTTCTCCAGCGAGGTGCGAATCTGTCCCAGGACCGTGCGGATACGCTCGTGGTCGCTGAAGTCGGGCGCCTGCAGCATGTCGCCGAGCAGCTCGAGCATCCGCTCGTGGTTGCGGGCCAGGGCTTTGCCCCGGATGATCAGCTCGCCACGGAAACGGTGTGTGTCGTCCGGCTGTTCGAGGATTTCGGTGCCGGCCTGCAGACCGCCGGTATAGCGTTCGGCCAGGGCGGCGTTTTCCAGGTAGTCCCTTTCTGCCGCGCCGAGCTGCGGCAGCAGGGCGGCATAGATGGCGAGATCCCTTTGCTGCTCCGGCGCCAGCCCCTGGCAGGTAAGGTGACCGATCAGGTAGCTGATGCCGTTGGTCGGTTGGGGAAAGAGCAGCAGCGGAGTGGTGCCCTCTTCATGCCGTTGCCAGGGCACGGTTTCTTCCTGTTCCGGGATGTCCTGCCGGCCGAGGCCCGGCAGGCAGGAGAGGTCTTCCTCGGCGTCCTGCCGGGCCTTCAGCTCGGCGGCCTGACGCCGTATCTCCGCCGTCTCCGTTGCCGACAGGTGTGTCCGGCGTTCCGCCAGGCGGCGTGCCATCTCTTCGTCCTGTCGCTGCTTCAGGGTGGTGTCGGGCTTCAGCAGCAGGCGGACCCGGTGCGGGTTGTCGAGCAGCATCTCACGGATGACGCCGGGCAGATAGCCTGGATCGCGCAGGTGGTCGCGCAGGCGGCCGAGGTGCCGGTCGAGCTGCAGCGGTGAGACCGGGTCGTCGGCGTGCAGCCAGGGCCCGAGCAGCCGCATCATCAGCAGCAGGGGATAGGGATAGGAGTCGCCGGTCACCTCGCGGTTGCCGAACTCGAGCCGGTGCAGGGCACCCTCGATCCGGTCGGCCGGAAACCCCTCCCGGCACACCTTGTCCAGGGTGTCGAGGATCAGGCGTTCGATCGCTTCGGCCTGCTCGGGATCGGTGCCCTGCAGGCCGGCGGCGAAATAGGTGGTGCGGTTGTCGTCGTGGTAGCCGCAGCCCGGGGTGAGGTTGCGCCCCAGGCCGCTTTCGAGCAGGGCCCGGTAGAGGGGGGCGGCCGGATTGCCGAGCAGCAGCATGGAGACGAGATTCATCACCAGTCGCTGGTAGCTGTCGTCGATGTCGTTGGTCAGCCAGCCGACCTGGACCATGGCCCGGTGCCTTGGACTTTCGCCGGGATCGAGCGGAAAGGGCTCCTCGCAGCAGCGGGGGCGGGCGAGTCGTTTTTCCGGCGGCACCACGCTGTCGATGGCGGCCGGTTCGAACCGGCGCAGGGCCAGCCGGTCGACCTGCTCGAGCAGATGGTCGAGCGGCAGGTTGCCGTAGCTGAACAGCCAGCTGTTGCTCGGATGGTAGTAGCGGGCGTGGAAGGCGCGCAGGTCCTGCCAGGTCAGCTCGGGGATGGCCTCCGGCTCGCCGCCGGAGTTGTGCCGGTAGGTGGTGGTCGGGTAGAGCGCCCTGGCCAGTCGCCGGCCGAGCAGACCGGCCGGTGAGGCCATGGCACCCTTCATCTCGTTGTAGACCACGCCCTGGATGGTCAGGGGGGCGTCGTCGCCATCACCGGCGAATTCGAGCCGGTGTCCTTCCTGGAGAAAGTCTTCTTTGCGCAGCAGGGGGAAGAAGACGGCGTCGAGATAGACGCCGAGCAGGTTGTCGAAGTCCTTCGGGTTCCGGCTGGCGAAGGGATAGCTGGTCCAGTCGTTGGCCGTCATCGCGTTCATGAAGGTGTTGAGCGAGCGCCGGACCATCGAAAAGAAGGGGTCGCGAACCGGAAAGCGGCGCGAGCCGCACAGGACCGTGTGCTCGAGGATGTGGGCGATGCCGGTCGAGTCGGCCGGCGGCGTGCGGAAGGTCACAGCGAACAGGTTGTTGCTGTCGTCCGCCGCCAGGTGCAGGTAGCGGGCCCCGGTCCGGTCGTGGACCAGCCGGATCAGGGTCAGGTTGAGTTCAGGAAGATCGGTTTTTCCCTCGACCGTGAAACCGGCGCAACGGTCGCCGGGCTGGAACGTCGTGTCGCTCATGCATTGAACTCCGTTCTGGTGACTGCGGGCTGTGGGATGACCGTTCATCCGCTCGTCCCGGTTGCTCTTGAGCTGAATCAGGCTCTCAAGTCTAGCGGCAAAAGGGTATTTTTGACAGGGGGCGGAGCAAAAAAAGCCCCGCGGTCAGCCGCGGGGCTTGGGGTCTGGATTGCAGGGTCCGGGTCAGACCTTGACGACATTGGCCGCCTGGGGGCCTTTCTGTCCTTCGGTGATGTCGAAGGTGACACGGTCACCTTCGGCCAGCGACTTGAATCCATCCATCTGGATTGAAGAGAAGTGGACAAAGACGTCCGGACCTTCCTCCTGGGCGATGAAACCGAAACCTTTCGCATCATTGAACCATTTCACTACACCTTCTGCCATTGTTCTGCTCCTTTGTCCCGAAGGACGGGTTGTGCGGGTCTGGGACCCCTTGGTACAAGAAAGGCCGCACGCTGTCCTGTCAGCATGCGGCCGGTGACTCAGTGTATGGCTGTTTCGTTCTTCACGTGATCCCAGTCTTGCCTGTTGTGTCAGGATCGCTTATAGCACGCCGTTCTGTTTACGGCAAGTCCAAAACCCGATTATCGCCGGTCTTTTTGCAGTTCGGCGATCTTGGCCTCCATCCTGGCGAAGAGTTTGTCGAACCCTTCGCGCTGGATGATATGGCCGTAGCTGCTGCGGAAGTTGCGCACCAGGCTGACCCCTTCGATGACGACGTCGTAGACGTACCAGCCGTCGGTTTTGCGCACCAGCTTGTAGTGGATGGGGATATCGGTGTTCCGGGTATGAACGCTGGTTTTGACCAGCGCTTTCTTGCCGCGGATCTTTTCCTCGTCGTAGCTCACCGTTTCGTTGGTGTAGGCCTCGATGCGACCGAGGTACGTGGCCTCGAGCAGGGAGGAGAAGAGCTCGATGAACTTCCGCCGCTGCTCGGGGCTGGCCTTGCGCCAGTTCTTGCCCAGGGTGCTGCGGGACATGGTTTCGAAATCGAACCGCGCCTTGATCAGGCGGGTGAGGGTCTGGCGGCGCTGGGTCTTGTCGAGATCCTTGTCGCGCAGGACGTCGAGAATCCGCTCGACGGTGGCCGCAATGTCTCCTTTCGGGGTGTTTGCCATGGCTGCCGGCGTGCAGAGCAGCATGCTGAGGACAGCCACCAGGACGATGCGCATCGTTTGGGTGATCATGCCGTGCTCCTTGGAAAGAACGTTCACCTGATGAATTATACCTGAATCAGTGGGTTTGTGCCGGATGAAAAGTGTAAGCGCTTGGCCTGAATGCGGTTTTCAAAAATCGTAAGGCGCACCCACAGGTTCGCCGGTGATTTTTGTCAAGCGC
>CAYTVY010000100.1:0-9272 GCA_964441925.1 uncultured Geothermobacter sp. | reverse complement strand
GCCATCTGGTCGCCGTCGAAGTCGGCGTTGAAGGCGGTACAGACCAGCGGATGCAGCTGGATCGCCTTGCCCTCGATCAGTACCGGCTCGAAGGCCTGGATGCCGAGACGGTGCAGCGTCGGGGCGCGGTTGAGCATCACCGGATGCTCCTTGATCACCTCCTCGAGCACGTCCCAGACCTCCGGCTTCTCCTTTTCCACCATCTTCTTGGCGCTCTTGATGGTGGTGCACAACCCCTTCTCCTCGAGCCGGCTGTAGATGAACGGCTTGAACAGCTCGAGGGCCATCTTCTTCGGCAGGCCGCACTGGTGCAGCTTCAGCTCCGGGCCGACGACGATGACCGAACGGCCCGAGTAGTCGACGCGCTTACCGAGCAGATTCTGGCGGAACCGGCCGCCCTTGCCCTTGAGCATGTCGGAGAGGGACTTCAGCGGCCGCTTGTTGGGGCCGGTGATCGCCCGGCCGCGCCGGCCGTTGTCGAACAGGGCGTCGACCGCCTCCTGCAGCATGCGCTTCTCGTTGCGAATGATCACCTCCGGCGCCCGCAGCTCCATCAGCCGCTTGAGCCGGTTGTTGCGGTTGATCACCCGGCGGTAGAGATCGTTCAGATCGGAGGTGGCGAAACGTCCGCCATCGAGCGGCACCAGCGGCCGCAGCTCGGGCGGCAGCACCGGGATGGTCTCGAGGATCATCCACTCGGGGCGGTTGCCGCTCTCGCGGAAGGCGTCGACCACCTTCAGTCGCTTGGCCACCTTCTTGCGCTTGGCCTCGCTGGTCGCCTCCTTCATCTCCACCCGCAGTTCGGAGGCCAGTTCGTCGAGATCGATACCGGCCAGCAGCTCGCGGATGGCCTCGGCCCCCATGCCGGCGGAGAACTGGCCGGCGAACTCGTCCATCGCCTCGCGGTACTTCTCCTCGCTCAGCAGCTGCCCCTTGGTCAGGGGCGTGTCGCCGCCGTCGAGCACGATGTACGACTCGAAGTAGAGGACACGCTCGACCTCCTTCAGGGTCAGATCGAGCAGGGTGGCGATCCGGCTGGGCAACGACTTGAGGAACCAGATGTGCGCCACCGGGCAGGCCAGATCGATGTGCCCCAGCCGCTCACGCCGCACCTTGCTGGGAATGACCTCGACCCCGCACTTCTCGCAGACGATGCCGCGGTGCTTCATGCGCTTGTACTTGCCGCAGTTGCACTCGTAGTCCTTGGTCGGACCGAAGATCTTGGCGCAGAAGAGACCGTCCCGCTCCGGCTTGAAGGTCCGGTAGTTGATGGTTTCCGGCTTCTTCACCTCGCCGAAGGATCGCTCACGAATGGCCTCCGGCGACGAGATCGACAACCGGATGGCGTTGAAGTTCAGGGGATCCTTGGGCCGTTCAAACAGGCTGAGAATATCTTCCAAAACTCATCCTCCTTGTAGGATGGCAGGGACTGTATTATTCGTCGTCTTCTTCCAGCAACTCCACGTCGAGGCAGAGCGCCTGAAGCTCCTTGACCAGAACGTTGAACGACTCGGGCAGGCCGGCCTCGAGGGTGTGCTTGCCCTTGACGATGGCCTCGTACATCCGGGTCCGGCCGGCCACGTCGTCCGACTTGACGGTCAGAAACTCCTGCAGTGCGTGGGCGGCACCGTAGGCCTCCATCGCCCAGACCTCCATCTCCCCGAGCCGCTGGCCGCCGAACTGCGCCTTGCCGCCCAGCGGCTGCTGGGTGACCAGGCTGTAGGGACCGATGGAACGGGCGTGGATCTTGTCATCGACCAGATGGTGCAGCTTGAGCATGTACATGATGCCGACGGTGACCTGCTCCTTGAACGGCTCGCCGGTGCGACCGTCGTAGAGGGTCATCTGGCCGGTGGTCGGCACGCCCGCCTTCTCCATCTGCGCCTTCATCTGCTCCTCGCCGACCCCTTCGAAGACCGGTGAGGCCATCGGCACACCTCGCGACAGGCGACGGGCCAGTGCCAGGGTCTCCTCGTCGGAGAGGCCGTCGATGAAGCCATCCAGCTCCTTGTCCTCGTAGCAGGCCTTGATCCGCTCCTTCAGCGCCTCGGTGCTGTACTGGCTGTCGAGCACCTGCTGGATCTGCTGGCCGAGGCCGCGGGCGGCCAGGCCGAGGTGGGTCTCGAGGATCTGCCCGACGTTCATGCGCGAAGGCACACCGAGCGGGTTGAGCACGATCTCCACCGGGGTGCCGTCCGCCATGTAGGGCATGTCCTCCTCGGGGAGGATGCGCGACAGGACACCCTTGTTGCCGTGGCGTCCGGCCATCTTGTCGCCGACCGACAGCTTGCGCTTGATGGCGATGTAGACCTTGACCATCTTGATGACGCCTGGCGGCAGGTCGTCGCCCCGCTTGAGCTTGTCGATCTTGTCGGCGAAGACGCTGCGGATCACCTCTTCGCGCTCGGCCAGGCGGGCGAAGATGGTGGCCACCTTCTCCTCGGTCTGTTCGGCCTTGACCAGGGAGAGCTCCTTCCACTGGCTGAAGGGCACCTTCTCGAGCGCCTCGGCGGTGATCTTCTTGCCCTTGGCGATCACCACCTTGCCGGCCGGATCGTTGACCGTCACCGCCGCCGTCTTGCCGACCAGCAGGTCGGCCAGCTTGCTCTTGGTCGACTCGCGGATGATGCGGATCTCGTCATCCTGGTCCTTGAGCAGTCGCTCGATCTCGGCGTTCTCGATCAGCTCGGTGCGGGCATCCTTGTCGGCCCCCTTGCGGGAGAAGACACGGGCGCCGATGACCACGCCCTCGACGCCGGGCGGCACCCGCAGCGAGGTGTCGCGCACGTCACCGGCCTTCTCGCCGAAGATGGCCCGCAGCAGCTTCTCCTCGGGAGAGAGCTGGGTCTCCCCCTTCGGGGTGATCTTGCCGACCAGGATGTCTCCCGGCTTGACCTCGGCGCCGATGCGGATAATGCCCGACTCGTCGAGGTCGGCCAGGGCGTCCTCGCCGAGGTTGGGGATATCGTCGGTGATCTCCTCCTTCCCCAGCTTGGTATCGCGGGCGACACACTCGAATTCCTCGATGTGAATCGAGGTGTAGCGGTCGTCCTTGACCAGTTTCTCGCTGATCAGGATCGAGTCCTCGAAGTTGTAGCCGCCCCAGGGCATGAAGGCGACCAGCACGTTCTGGCCCAGGGCCAGCTCGCCCAGCTGGGTGGAGGGACCGTCGGCGATGATCTCGCCGCGCTTGACCCGGTCGCCGACCTTGACGATCGGCTTCTGGTTCAGACAGGTATTCTGGTTCGAACGGATGAACTTGACCAGGTTGTAGATGTCGACCCCGGTGCCGGTCTCGTCCATCTCACCCTCGTCGAGCTTGATGACGATACGGCTGGCGTCGACACTCTCGACCACCCCGCTGTGCCGGGCGACGACCGCCGAACCGGAATCGTGGGCAACCACCCGTTCCATGCCGGTGCCGACCAGCGGTGCGTCGGCCCGCAGCAGGGGTACCGCCTGACGCTGCATGTTCGAACCCATCAGGGCGCGGTTGGCGTCGTCGTTCTCGAGGAAGGGAATCAGCGAGGCGGCGACCGAAACCAGCTGCTTGGGCGAGACGTCCATCAGCTCGATCTCGTCACGGCTCATCAGCATGAACTCGCCGCTCTTGCGGGCGTTGACCAGCTCGTTGACGAAACGGCCGTTCTCGTCCAGCGGCGCGTTCGCCTGGGCGATGGCATGCCCTTCTTCCTCGAGGGCGGAGAAGTACTTGATCTCGCTGGTGACCCGGCCTTCCTTGACGATACGGTAGGGGGTCTCGACGAACCCGTGCTCGTTGATGCGGGCGTAGGTCGACAGCGAGGCGATCAGGCCGATGTTCGGACCTTCCGGCGTCTCGATCGGACAGACGCGACCGTAGTGGGTCGGATGGACGTCACGCACCTCGAAACCGGCCCGCTCGCGAGTCAGGCCGCCGGGGCCGAGAGCCGACAGCCGCCGCTTGTGGGTGATCTCCGACAGCGGGTTGGTCTGGTCCATGAACTGCGACAGCTGGCTGGAACCGAAGAACTCCTTCACCACCGCCGAGACCGGTTTCGAGTTGACCAGGTCGTGCGGCATCATGCTGTCGACTTCCTGCAGGCTCATCCGTTCCTTGATCGCCCGCTCCATGCGGACCAGGCCGACCCGGTACTGGTTCTCGAGCAATTCACCGACCGCCCGCACCCGGCGGTTGCCCAGATGGTCGATGTCATCGATCGCGCCCCGGCCGTTGCGCAACTCGATCAGGTAGCGGACCACCTCGAGGATGTCCTCCTTGGTGAGGGTCCGATGCTCCAGCGGCGTGTCGAGCTTGAGCTTGTAATTCAGCTTCAGTCGGCCGACGGCCGACAGGTCGTAGCGCTCCTCGTTGAAGAAGAGCCCCTCGAACAGCGCCGTGGCGCTGCGCAGGGTGGGCGGATCGCCGGGACGGAGCCGACGGTAGATCTCGATGATCGCCTCCTCGGCGTTGGCCACCTTGTCGAGCAGCAGGGTGTCGCGCAGGTAGGGGCCGACCAGATGGTTGTCGATGAACAGCACCTTGAAGCTTTCGATGCCCCGCTTGCGCAGCTCCTCGAGCTTGATCTCGGTCAGCTCCTCGTTGCACTCGACCAGGATCTCGCCGGAGGCGGTGTCGACGATGTCGCTGGAGGCGACGCGCCCGATCAGTTCTTCGTCCTCGACGTCGATGAATTCGATTTTCGCCTCTTCCAGCTTGCGGATGGCGGCGCGGGTGAACTTGCGGTTGGCCTTGACGATGATCTCGCCGTTGGCATCGCAAATGTCACGGGTCGCCTTCTGCCCGGCGAGCAGTTCGAGGTTGACTTTCCTGCGGAAGCGGCCGTCCTGCAGGACGATCTCTTCCGTGTCGTAATAGTAGCTGAGCAGCTCCTCGGTGCTGTAGCCGAGGGCCTTGAGCAGCACCGTCGCCGGCAGCTTGCGGCGGCGGTCGATGCGGACATAGAGGATATCTTTATGATCAAAGTCGAAGTCGAGCCAGGAACCACGGTAGGGAATCACCCGGGCACTGTAGAGCACCTTGCCCGAGGCGTGGGTCTTGCCCTTGTCGTGGTCGAAGAAGACCCCGGGCGAGCGATGCAGCTGGCTGACGATGACGCGTTCGGTCCCGTTGATGATGAAGGTCCCGTTTTCGGTCATCAGGGGAATTTCACCGAAATAGACCTCCTGCTCCTTGATGTCGCGGATCGACTGGACGCCCGATTCCTTGTCGACGTCCCAGGAGACCAGCCGGACCCGGACCTTCACCGGCGCGGCATAGGTCATGCCCCGCTGGTGGCATTCCTCGACATCGTACTTGGGGGTGCCGAGGGAATAGGAAACATACTCGAGAGAGCAGGTCTCACTGAAGTCCCGAATGGGGAAGACGGAGCGAAAAACGGCTTCCAGCCCGATGTTCTGCCGGGCGGAAGCGGGCAGGTCGGCCTGCAGAAACCGTTTGTAGGAGTTTTTCTGGATGTCGATGAGGTTGGGGATATCAATGATGTCCTTGATATCGTTGAAGTGCTTCCTCAGCAACTGGTTATTCGCAATCGAATAAGCCATGGGTTCTCCTTTGGAATGTCCGTTCCACAGCCGCAAGCGGACGCGGAACCCCTTGAATATTCAACCGTTTAGGGCCGAACGGCCCAGCGCCCGCCGCCCCGGGGAGACCGCCGGTGCAGGCTGAACGCATCAAAGAAAGAATAGCCAAGGCCGCGGAAGCGACCTTGGCTCTTGTCCGATTGTATGGGTGCCGGGCTACTTGAGCTCCACGGAGGCGCCGGCTTCTTCCAGCTGCTTCTTGAGGTCCTCGGCCTCGTCCTTGGAGACGGCTTCCTTGACGGTGCTCGGAGCGCCGTCGACCATCTCCTTGGCCTCTTTCAGGCCCAGGCCGGTGATGGCGCGAACGACCTTGATGACGTTGATCTTCTTGTCGCCGGCGCTGGTGAGCACCACGTCGAACTCGTCCTTCTCCTCGGCGGCGGCAGCCTCGCCACCGGCAGCCGGCATGGCGGCGACGGCCACGGGAGCGGCGGCGGACACGCCGAACTTGTCCTCCAGCTCCTTGACCAGCTCGGCCAGCTCGAGGACGCTCATGTTTTCGATGAATTCAATAACCTGTTCCTTGGTGACTTCAGCCATGGTGAAATCCTCCGTATGCGTTCTATGCAGTCAATGGTTTCGTGATCGTTTCGACAACGGTTCGCTTCAGGCCGCCTTCTTGTCCTGGATGGCGGACAGCACCTGAACCAGCGAGCGCGGCACGGCCGCCAACACGCCGACGAAATTGCTGACCGGCGCGTTGATCGAGCCGAGCATCTTGCCGAGCAGCACCTCGCGGCTCGGCAGGTCGGACAGCGCCTTGATGCCGTCCAGGTCGAGAACCTTGCCCTCGAGCACGCCGCCCTTCAGCTCGAACTTCTCGTTGGCCTTGGCGAACTCGCTGAGCACCTTGGCCGGAGCCACCGGGTCGTCCTCGGCCATGGCAATGGCGGTCGGCCCCTGCAGGAACTGCTCCAGGCAGGCATTGTCGGTGTCCCTGATCGCCAGGCGCAGCAGGGTGTTCTTGACGACCTGGTACTCGACGCCGGCCTCACGCAGCTTGCTGCGCAGCTCGTTGGCCTCTTCGACGGTCAGTCCGCGGTAATCGGCGACGAAAGCCGCCTTGACCCTGGCCAGCTTGGCGGACAGCTCCGCGACCAGCTGTTCCTTGCTTGTTCGGTTCAACGCCTCTCCTCCTTTCTTTGTGGTTTTACCGGAAGCCTCGGGGGTCCGGGACCCAGTCAGAGGCGCGGGAGAGACGATCGGGGATCGTCACACCGTCCTCGGCCTCGGCAGGGGGAGAATCCATTAAACGTCGGGGACGTCCCTGCTGTCTTTGACCGGGTTTTCATTTAAGTTTTATGGACAATACTCAGTCCGGAGATGGCCCGTCTACTTCACCAGAGCCTGCAGGGCCGGGATGTCGAGATTGATGCCCGGTCCCATGGTGCTCGAGATGCTCACCTTCTTCAGATAGGTGCCCTTGGCGGCGCTCGGCTTGGCCTTGATCAGGGCGTCCATCAGCGCCAGGATGTTGCCCCGGAGCTTGTCGACGTCGAAGGAAACCTTGCCCACGGGCGCATGCACGATACCGGCCTTCTCGACCCGGTACTCGATCTTGCCCGACTTAGCCTCCTGCACGGCCCGACCGACATCGAAGGTGACGGTGCCGACCTTGGGGTTCGGCATCAGGCCGCGCGGGCCGAGAAGCTTGCCGATCTTGCCGACCGTGCCCATCATGTCGGGCGTGGCAATGGCCGTGTCGAAATCGAACCAGCCGCCCTTGATCTTCTCGACCAGGTCCTCGGCTCCAACGAAATCGGCCCCGGCGGCCGTCGCCTCCTGGGCCTTCTCGCCCTTGGCGAAGACCACGACCCGGACCGACTTGCCGAGTCCGTTGGGCAGCACCACGGCACCGCGCACCATCTGGTCGGCCTTGCGCGGGTCGACGCCGAGCCGCACGGCCAGGTCGACCGTCTCGTCGAAATTGGCGTGTGCCGTTTCCTTCAACAGCTGCAAGGCCTCGTCGAGCGGATATTGCCGGCTGCGATCGATCTTGGCCCTGGCTTCTCTGTGTTTTTTTCCTACCGCCATTGCTTCTATCTCCAGATCAACAGAATTGTTATCCCTCAATCTCGATACCCATGCTGCGGGCGGTCCCCTCAACGGTCCGCATGGCAGCCTCGATATCGTAGGCGTTCAGATCCGGCATCTTGATCTGGGCAATCTCGCGCACCTGTTCACGCGTCACCTTGCCCACCTTCTCCTTGTTCGGCACCCCGGACCCCTTCTGCAGCTTGGCCGCCTTCAGCAGCAGCACCGCCGCCGGCGGGGTCTTGGTGATGAAGGAAAAGGACCGGTCGGCATAGACCGTGATGATCACCGGAATGATCATGCCGGCATCGCCCTGCGTCTTGGCATTGAACGCCTTGCAGAATTCCATAATGTTGACACCGTGCTGACCGAGCGCGGGGCCAACCGGCGGCGAGGGATTCGCCTGACCGGCGGGAATCTGCAGCTTTATCTGTCCAATAACCTTCTTGGCCATGGGTAAACTCCTTCTCGAATGCTATCTCGGCCAGCCTCAGCTGGTTTTCTCCACCTGTATGAACTCAAGCTCGACCGGGGTTACCCGGCCGAAGATACTGACCATCACCTTCAGTTTGCCCTTGTCGGGCTTGACGTCCTCGACCACGCCGGTGAAGTTGAGAAAGGGTCCGTCGACCACCCGCACCGTCTCGCCGACCTCGAACTCGACCTTCGGCTTGGGATGCTCGACCCCCTCCTCCATCCGGCTGGTGATCTTGGCCACCTCCTCGTCGGGTATGGGAGGCGGATTGGTGGCGCCACCGACGAAACCGGTCACCTTGGGCGTTCCCTTGACGATGTGCCAGGTTTCGCTGTTCAGCTCCATCTGGACCAGGATGTAACCGGGGAAGAACTTGCGCGACGAGGTTTTGCGCTCGCCGTTCTTCAGCTCGACGACCGTTTCCGACGGAATCAGGATCTCGCCGAAGAACTCCTCGGCCCCCATCGCCCGGATGCGCTCCTCCAGGTTGGCCTTGACCTTGTTCTCGTAACCGGAGTACGTATGAACTCCATACCACTTCATGGTCACGGCAATCTCCCCCTCTCCTACCTGAGCAACATCCGGATGGCGGTCGAAAGGGCGGAGTCGACCACCCAGAGAAAAACCGCGCAGATCAGCACCAACACGATGACCACGATGGTCGACCCGTAGGTTTCCTTGCGGGTCGGCCAGGTCACCTTCTTCAGTTCGGTCTTGACATTACTGAGAAACTCTGTGGTTTTCCCGATCACTCGACTGTCTCCCGCTCGCTGGAGAGAAAAAAAAACCTGCTTGCGATACGATTCGGAATGCATGGCAGGCCAGGAGGGACTCGAACCCCCAACCCCCGGTTTTGGAGACCGGTGCACTAGCCAATTGTGCTACTGGCCTGCATCCCACCCGGACACCGCCGGGCTACTTGGTCTCCCGGTGCGGCGTATGCTTCCGACAGAAACGGCAATACTTCTTGAACTCCAGACGATCGGGAGTCGTTTTCTTGTTCTTGGTTGTCGTATAGTTGCGCTGCCTGCACTCGGTGCAGGCAAGAGTCACGATATCCCGCATGATCCAAAACCCTCTGGCCCCTCCCTCGCCGGGAGGGGCCATCCTTCAGGATTGATAAAACCTGTTACTCGATGATTTCGCTGACGACACCGGCGCCGACGGTACGGCCGCCCTC
>CAYTVY010000099.1:7203-9393 GCA_964441925.1 uncultured Geothermobacter sp. | reverse complement strand
GATTCAGGGTTACTTCTTGGCGGCGGCCGCCGCCTCCCCGCGGGCCGCGATATCGAGAAACGGCTTGATCAGATCGATGGGCAGCGGAAAGAGGATGGTCGAGTTGCGTTCCGAGGCGATCTCGGTCAGAGTCTGCAGATAACGCAGCTGCAGGGCCCCGGCCTCGAGACCGATGACATGCGCCGCCTGGCCCAGTTTCTCCGAGGCCTGCAGTTCGCCCTCGGCATGAATGATCTTCGCACGCCGTTCCCGCTCGGCCTCGGCCTGCCGTGCCATCGCCCGCTGCATCTCCGTCGGCAGGTCGATATGCTTGACCTCGACGTTGCTCACCTTGACCCCCCAGCAATCGGTCTGCCGGTCGAGAATCTTCTGCAGCTCGACATTGATCTTGTCGCGGTGGATGAGCAACTCGTCCAGCTCCGACTGCCCGAGCACGCTGCGCAGGGTGGTCTGGGCAAGCTGACTGGTGGCATAGAGATAGTTCTCGACCTCGATCAGCGCCTTCTCGGGCTCCATGACCCGAAAGTAGATGACGGCGTTGACCTTGACCGATACATTGTCGCGGGTGATGACATCCTGCGGCGGCACATCCATGGCCACGGTGCGCAGGCTGACCTTCACCAGCTTGTCGATCACCGGAATGATGAACTTCAGTCCCGGCCCCCGGACACCGGCAAAGCGCCCGAGACGAAAAACCACCCCCCGCTCGTACTCGTAGAGAATCCGGATGGCGCTGCCGACGATCAGCAAGACGATGGCAACCAGAATGGCCCACAGGATCAGACTGAACGGAATCATGACTCTTCTTTCTCCTTTGCGTTTTCTGCGACCGGCATCACCCGCAGACGCATGCCGGGCAACACCTCGCACACCTCGACAACCTGGCCGTCTGCCACCGGTCCGTCGGCAACGGCATCCCAGTATTCGCCATGAACGAAGATCCGGCCCTCCCGTTCGAACGGGCCACAGGCGGTCCCCCGCTCACCGACCATCCCCTCGAGGCCGGATACCACCCGCCTTTTCTGCGCCCGGACAACCCAGAAGAGCACCAGCAGAAACAGGCCGCTGAACACCGCGACCGTCGCTCCGATCACCGGCAGCGACACCCGCATCGCCGGGCTGTCACTGTCGATCAGCATCAGTGAACCGAGCGACAGCGCGACAATTCCTCCCACCGAAAGCATGCCGTAGGAAACAACCTTGACCTCGAGCAGAAACAGAACGATGCCCAGCAGGATCAGCAGCAGGCCGACACCGTTGACCGGCAGGGTCTGCAGACCGAAGAAGGCCAGCAGCAGGGCGATGGCACCGATGGCCCCCGGCAGGATGACACCGGGCTGGGAGATTTCGAAAAAGATGCCCAGCATACCGAGCATGAGCAGCATGTAGGCGATGTTCGGATTGCTCAGTACGTTCAGGATCCGGTCACGCCAATCCGGCTCGACCTCCACCGGAACCAGACCGCGGCCGGCAAAGAGCAGGGGTTTGCCGCCGCGGGTATAGGAGCGGCCATCGAGCTGCTCCAGTGCCTGGCGCCAGGAGTCGGCCACCAGATCGATCACCCCGAGGCGCAAAGCCTCGGCGGCCGGTGTCGACAGACTTTCGCGCACGACCTTCTCCGCCCAGTCGGCGTCACGGCCGCGCTGCTGGGCAATGCTGCGGGCGTAGGCGACGGCATCATTGACCACCTTGGTCGCCATCACCCCGTCCTCTTTCCCGCCGGACGGCACCGGGCCGATGGCGACCGGATGCGCGGCACCGATATTGGTTCCCGGTGACATGACGGCGAAGTCGGCGGCCAGGGTGATCAGGGCGCCGGCCGAGGCGGCGCGTGCTCCGGCCGGGTGAACGTGAACGATCACCGGCACCCGCGAAGACAGCTCGGCCTTGATGATCTGGCGCATCGAGCTGTCGAGGCCACCGGGGGTGTCGAGCAGCAGCACAAAGGCCCGATCCTCACGATTGGCCAACCCGATTTGCCGGGCGATGAAATCCCCGGCCACCGGATTGATGGCTCCCTGCCAGCGCACCACCCGCACGCTGCCGGCATCCCCGGCGGCAACGGCGACAACGGAGGCGAGGGCGAGCATGATCGTCAAAAAGGTTCCCGTCACCGGAAGCCTTGCCAGCCAACGCATGCTCAAAGCTTATCAACCGCCCCTGCCCTGTCAACGAATCGTCACCAGGGCT
>CAYTVY010000099.1:0-7103 GCA_964441925.1 uncultured Geothermobacter sp. | reverse complement strand
GTCACCAGGGCTTGCCGAAAAGACGGTTTGATGCTAAGTTGGCATGCGTCAATGAAATGACACTCTGGGTCGTCGGCCGACGCCCACTGCCCCCCCCGGCCGGCCGGCCCGTCTCGGGAGGGACCCCATGAAAGAGCTGGCGCAGATTCTGCTCGTCGACGATGAACCCAACAACCGCGATGCGCTCTCCCTGCTGCTGACCGGTGCCGGCTACCAGGTGGATGCCGTCGGCACCGGCGAAGAGGCGATCCAGATCCTGCAGCAGACCCCCTACGCCATTGTCGTCACCGACCTCTTCCTCCCCGGCGTCAGCGGCATCGACATCCTGAAAAAGGTCAAGTCCGAAGCCCCCTACACCAACGTCATCCTCATCACCGGCAACGCCTCCGCCGAAACCGCCGTCGAAGCCATGAAGGAGGGCGCCTTCGACTACATCACCAAGCCGGTCGACTTCGAAAAACTGAAGATCCTGGTGGCCAAGGCCATGGAGAAAAGCCGGCTGGTGGCCGAAAACCTCTACCTGCGCCAGCAACTGCGCGGCAAATACCGCTTCGACAACATCATCGGTCACAGCCCGGCCATGCAGCAGGTCTTCACCCGACTGGAGAAGATTGTCCATACCGACTCGACCATCCTCATCCTCGGCGAATCCGGCACCGGCAAGGAACTGGTCGCCAAGGCGATCCACTTCAACGGCAGCCGCCGCAATCAGCCTTTCATCGCCATCAACTGCGGTGCCATCCCCTCCGAGCTGCTCGAAAGCGAACTTTTCGGTCATGTCCGTGGCGCCTTCACCGGTGCGGTGGCCGACAAACCGGGCAAATTCGAACTGGCCAACGGCGGGACGGTTTTTCTCGACGAGATCGGCACCATGCCGGCGCCACTGCAGATGAAACTGCTGCGGGTCCTTCAGGAGCAGGAGATCGAACGGGTCGGCGGCAGCCGGCGCATCAAGCTTGACGTGCGGGTGATCTCGGCCACCAACGCCGATCTCGAAAAGGACGTACGCGAGGGACGGTTTCGCGAGGATCTCTACTACCGGCTGAACGTCATCCCCATCCAGCTGCCGCCGCTGCGCGAACGCCGGGAGGACATTCCGCTGCTGGTCCGGCACTTTCTGCAGAAGACCTGCCGCGAGATGGGACGACCGCTGATGTCGGTGACACCAAAAGCGATGCAGGCCCTGGAAAACCACGACTGGCCGGGCAACGTACGCGAACTGGAGAATGTCATCGAACGGACCGTCGCCCTGACCGACGGTGAACAGATCGACCATCCCGACTTGCCACAGGCCATCGCTGGCAAGGCCTCCCTCGATCCGGCGACCGACACCCCGTCCCTGCGCCTGCCCGATGCGGGGATCGACATGCCGGCCTTCATCGCCGACATCGAACGACGTCTGATCCGGGACGCTCTCGAACGGGCGGACGGAATCAAGGCGCGGGCCGCCGCCCTGCTCGGCATCAACCGCACCACTCTGGTCGAGAAGATCAAACGGCTGGGCCTGGAGGAAAAAAGCGCCTGATGCCGGCGCTACAGGCCGGTGCCGGACTCGGCGCACCACCGGCGAAGATGTCCGACGAAGTCCTCGGCCAGCGGCGAAAGCTGCCGTCCCCGGCGCGTCACCAGCCAGATGGTGCGGCGCTCCTCGATCCCCCGGATGCTCAACGCCGCCAGCTCGCCGCGGGCGACATCCTCCCGTACGGCGTGCAGGGAGAGCACGGCCAGGCCGGCTCCGGCCCGCACCGCCTGCCGGACCGCTTCACTGCTGCCGAGCTCGGCGACGATGTCGAGCGCATCCACGGCCACCCCGGCCGCCCGCAGGGCGTCCTCCGTCGTCTGCCGGGTTCCCGAGCCCGGTTCCCGGCGGATGAAAGGCTGTCCCGCCAGTTCAGCGGCGGCGATCCCGTCCCGACCGGCCCAGGGGTGACCGGCCGGGACGACCAGCACCAACCGGTCCCCGCACAGGGGCTCGAACAGCTGCCGCGGGTCGGAGCCGCGACTGCCGACGACCCCCAGTTCGAGCTCGCCGGCCATCACCTGCTGCCGGACCCTCTGGCTGCCGGCGATACGGACAGTCAGCCGTCCCCGGGGATGGCTGACATGAAACGGCGGAATGGCCTGCGGCAGGATGTACGTGCCGGGAATGGTACTGGCGCCGATGTGCAGTTCACCACCCAGTTCGCTGCGGAAGCTGGCCATCACCTGCAGGCCCTCGTCGCGCAGCCGGACGATGCGGCGGGCGTAGGGATAGAGTTTTTGTCCGGCCGGTGTCGGCACCACCTGGCGGCCAAGCCGGTCGAGCAGTTTTTCGCCGACGGTTTCCTCGAGCAGGCGGATGTGCTCACTCACCGACGGCTGGCTCAGACCCGCCTCGGCGGCGGCACGGGTGAAACTCTTCAGCTCGACAACCTTGCAGAACAGATCGAGACGCTTGATGTCCATTCCGTTTCTCCCGAAAACGCTACCCTGCATCAAGCGGAAGGTACGCATCAGCCATCGACCGGCCACAACCGCCACCCGCGGCAAAGTGCCTGGCGCGCCGGATCCTGCGCCCGGCAATGGGCGCCGGTCCGGATGCTCCACCCGTCACCGGACCACCGGACGGCAGTGTCATGGGCCCGGCGCGGCCAGCCGTCCGGGAGTCACGCCCGCATCAGCGCTGCAACCGGTGAACGACCTGTTTCACATCCTCCCAGACTTCACGCTTCTTCTCCGGGTTGCGCAGCAGGTAGGCCGGATGGTAGGTCGGCATCAGGGGAATATCCTGGTAGGTGCGCCAGTTGCCGCGCAACCGGCCGACGGGCGAGCCATCCCGCAACAGTGCCTGCGCAGCGTAGCGGCCGAGAGTGAGAATCACCTCGGGCGCGATCACTTTCAGCTGCCGGCGCAGAAAAGGCTCGCAGGCCGCGACCTCGTCCTCCTCCGGGTCACGGTTGCCGGGAGGACGGCACTTGATGACGTTACAGATGTAAACGTCGGAGCGCTGCAGTCCCATCGCCAGCAGGATCCGGTCGAGCAGCCTTCCCGCCTCACCGACGAAGGGTTCACCGCGGCGGTCCTCCTCCCGCCCCGGAGCCTCTCCGACCAGCACCAGCCTGGCCTGTGGGTTGCCGACCCCGAAAACGATCTGTGTCCGCTCCCGGCAGAGCTTGCATCGCCGGCAGTCTCCGAGGTCGGCGCGAATCGTCTCCAGGGTTTCCGGCACGCTCCGGCACCATTCCCCGGCCGCCTCGCCGCCGGCCGCCAGGGTTTCAGGCTCCGGCAGCCAGACCCTGTCCAGCCCCAGGTTGCGGTAGTCGAGCAGCAGCCCCCGGGCCTGGCCGATCAGTTCGGCGATCTCTCTTTGCAGCTTCTCCGCCATGACAGCTTTACTTCCCCCGGCCCCTTGTCTATCCTGTTAACAACGCGCTTTTCCGGCTGTCCCAGGGGCAGCCGCCGACACTTTGGACGACCGACAACGAACGCGGCACCGGATACTTCCGCCCGTCCCTGATGGCCCGCGCATGTTTCTGCTGACGACCTTGCTCACCCTGCTGCTGCTCGGGATTCCCAACGACTGCTGGGCCTGGGGCATCGGCTTTCACCTGCAGGTCGGCTCCTGGCTGCTCGACAACACCGGCAATCTGGCGCCGGCCCTGCAGGCCCTGCTGACCAGCCGACCGCACGACTATCTCTACGGCTGCATCGCCGCCGACATCACCCTCGGCAAGAAATTCACCCACTATCTGAAGCACTGCCACTCCTGGCGGGTCGCCCGACAGCTGATCGACGCTGCCGGCAGCGACAGTCAGAAGGCCTGCGCCTACGGCTATCTGAGCCACCTGGCCATGGACACCGTGGCCCATTCCTTCTTCGTCCCCTACAAACTGGTGCGAACCTACAGCACGGTAATGCTCAAGCACACCTATTGGGAGATGCGCATGGAAGGCGATCTCGACCCGGCGGTCTGGACCCTGGCCCGGGAAATCGCCCGCAAGGACTACCGCGAGAACGACAGTCTGCTGCGGGGCATCATCGCCGACACCATCTTCTCCTTCGGCACCAACAAGCGAATTTTCAACTCTCTGCTGATGCTCAACCGGCTGCAGCACTGGCAGAAGATGATGCGCTCCATGGGCCGTAACTCGAAATGGGAGATCCCCGCCACTCACCGGGAAGAGTACCTCGAACTGGCCCGGGAGGTGACGGCGAGCATCCTGCAGCGGTTTGATGCCAGCCCCTTCTGGCAGGCCGACCCGGCCGGCGAGCGCGCCCTTTACGCGGCCCGTATCATCCGCAAAAACCTCAATTTTCTCCACATCGGCAACAAGCTGTCCCGCGAGGAAGGTGAACGGCTGGTGGCCGAGATGCGACCACGCTTCCGGGAAGGGATGACCTGTCCCGACCAGTTGCTGGAGCTGCTCTCCGCCTATTGAGCGCCGCCTGTTTTCTGCCTCTTCAGTGCCAGCGCCTGGTCGAGCAGTTTTCCGGCAAGCGCGAACTTGTCCATCTTTGCCAGTTCCAGACGCCGGCCGTCGGCGAAAAACAACCGCACCTCGTTGCACTCGACGTCGAAACCGACATCCGTCCGGCTGACGTCGTTGGCGACGATCAGGTCGAGGTTTTTGGCCGCCAGCTTGGCGGTGGCGTTGGCTTCCAGCTCATCGGTCTCCGCGGCGAACCCGACCAGTATCCGACCACCAGACCGCCGGCCGAGCTCGGCCAGGATATCCGGATTGGCTTCAAGCTCGATGCATGACAGATCGTCCTTCCCCTTCTTCAGCTTCTGTCCTGCCCGCACGGTCGGGCGGTAATCGGCGACAGCCGCCGCCTTGAAGACGATATCCGTTTCGTCGGCCCGCGCCAGCACCGCCTGCCGCATTTCGACGGCACTTTCAACCCGCACCAGTTCGACACCACGTGGCGCCGACAGGCAGGTCGGCCCACTGACCAGCGTCACCCGGGCCCCGCGCAGGCGTGCCGCCCGGGCGATGGCATAGCCCATTTTGCCGGAGGAACGGTTGCTGATGTAACGCACCGGATCGATGGCCTCGCGCGTCGGCCCGGCGGTGACCAGCACAGCCGTACCGGCCAGATCCTGCGGCGTGAGCAGCTTCAGTGCCTCTTCGAAGATATCCGCCGGATCGGGCAGTTTGC
Organism: uncultured Geothermobacter sp.; assembly: GCA_964441925.1. GTDB lineage: Bacteria > Desulfobacterota > Desulfuromonadia > Desulfuromonadales > Geothermobacteraceae > Geothermobacter. The sequence goes on along the minus strand of CAYTVY010000099.1, from coordinate 1,964 downwards.
CGGCTCCCTCCCAGCCGCAGGCCAGCTCACCGACCACCGGGGAGATGAAATGATAGCCGTGCTGCAGCAACAGTTGCTGGTTGCGCCGGTAGAGAGGGTTTTCATACATGTTGACGTTCATCGCCGGTGCGAACAGCACCGGCGCCCGGGTCGCCATCAGGGTGGTGGTCAGCAGATCGTCGGCGATCCCGCCCGCCACCTTGCCGATGACATTGGCCGTCGCCGGAGCGACGACGAAGAGATCGGCACGGTCGGCCAGGGAAATGTGACCGATTTCCCGTTCCTGGATCAGGTTGAACAGCTCGGTATGCACCGGGTTGCCACTCAGGGTCTGGAAGGTCAACGGTGTGACGAACTCAGTGGCACTGCGGGTCATCACCACATGCACCTCGGCCCGGGCACGCCGGAACAGACGCACCAGCTCCGCCGCCTTGTAGGCGGCGATACCACCGCAGACCCCGACAACCACCTCTTTTCCGGCCAGCATCCTGTCCTGCTCCTTTCCTCCGGCGCGGCGACTCATCCCCGGACGAAGGGATTGGCGGCCTTTTCCCGGCCTATGGTGGTGTCCGGCCCGTGTCCCGGGTGCACCAGGGTTTCGTCCGGCAGCACCAGCAGCTTCTCCCGGATCCCGCGGATCAGGGTGTTGAAATCGCCGCCGGGCAGATCGGTACGGCCGATCGAACCGGCGAAAAGCACATCTCCGACGAAAGCGTGGCCGCCACCGACCAGACAGATACTGCCCGCCGAATGGCCGGGGACATGCAGCACACCGAACTTCAGGTTGCCGACCATGACTTCATCTCCCTCGGCCAGCAGGCGGTCCGGCGGCGGCGACTCCTCGGCGCTGAGACCGTACAGGGAGGCGTGCGTGGCCGCCTGACCGAGCAGCGGCACGTCCGCGGCGTGCATGCACAGCTCGGCGCCGGTCGCCTCCACCAGCGAGCGGTTGGCACCGATATGGTCGAAATGGCCATGGGTGCAGACGATGGTCCGCACCTCGACCGCCGCCCGGCGGATGGCGTCGAGCAACAACTTCGGCTCGCTGCCGGGATCGATCAGCATGGCCTGCCGGGTTTCCGGGCAAGCAACCAGATAGGCGTTGACCTGCAACGGCCCCACCGGATAAGCGTCAACGATCATCGTCGTCCTCCCCCGTGGCGAAAAGATCGAGGTTCTTGCCGCGCAGCTGTTCCCCCAGACTGAACGACAGGGGGCGATCGTGGCGCCGTTCCGGGCGCTGTTTCGCGGCGGGTTTCTGTCCGCGTTTCCCGACGGCCGGCGCCTGTTTCTCCGCCGGTGCCGGCATGGGCGTCGCAGCCGGCTTGCCGTCGCCAATCCTGCCCTTGAAGAAATAGCGCTCGTAGAGCCGGTGATAGCTGGTCCAGTTTCCGTCCTGCTCCCCCTCCCGCTCGATGTGATTGCGAATACCGTTCAGTTTCGAGTCGAGATCGTCGAGATAGTTGAGCACCACCGCTTCGAGCGTCTTGGGGCGTTTCGGCGAACCGAACTCGTACTGCCCATGGTGTGACAGCAGCAGGTGCTTCAGGTGCACCGCCAGCTCGTGCGGAAAGTCGGGAAGCGCCGCAATCCGCTCGTCAAGCATCTCCACTCCCATGATGATGTGACCGAGCAGTTTGCCCTCGTCGGTGTAGTCGAAACTGCGACTGTACCTGAGCTCGGCGATCTTGCCGACATCGTGCAGCAGGGCTCCAACCAGCAGCAGATCGCGGTTGAGATAGGGGTAATGGCCGCAGACCAGATCGACCAGCCCGGCAATGGAAAGGGAGTGCTCCAGCAGTCCGCCGAGATAGACATGGTGCATCGACTTGGCCGCCGGCGCGCTGCAAAAGGCCCGGAGAAAATCGGCGTCGGCAACGAAGGACTCCATCAGCCGCCGAAGATGCGGATCGCCCAGGGAGGCAATCTTCTGCCGCAGCTGCGTCTCAAGCTCGGCGGCAGGC
>CAYTVY010000098.1:4364-9618 GCA_964441925.1 uncultured Geothermobacter sp. | reverse complement strand
CTTTCGCTTCACCGAAGTCGTGAGTTTCTTGCCGGATGAACACCTTTATGACATGCCAGTTGAGTGCCAATCTGGCAAGTCGAGTGATCTCAAGGTGTTGTGTCTTTCATGTTCCTACGGGTGAGGAATAGTCAACGCCGGGGTGTCGGATATCCGGCAGGGGGGCTCATTTTCGGTTTGGCAAACCAGGCGGCCTGATGTCAGAATCGGGTCTGTAACCGGCCGCCGCGGATGATGGTCGGATATGTGCCCTGTACGCTGCCGGGCCGCCCCGTTTTTCTGGCCGCGGGAACGGATATCCCGAAACGGAGATAGAAGGATGAAGTTCACCAAGATGCATGGAGCCGGCAACGACTATGTCTATGTCAACGGCTTCGAGGAAACGATCGACGATCCGGAAGCGTTGGCGGTGCGGGTCAGCGACCGGCATTTCGGTATCGGTTCCGACGGGCTGATCCTGATTCTGCCCAGCGAACGGGCCGACGTGCGGATGCGGATCTTCAACGCCGACGGCAGCGAGGCGGAGATGTGCGGCAACGGCGTGCGTTGTGTGGCCAAGTTCGCCTATGAGCATGGCCTGGCGCGCAAAAAGCGGCTGGTCGTCGAAACCGGTGCCGGCCTGCTGCCGGTGGAGCTGTTTCCCGATGCCGCCGGGCGGGTCGAGCGGGTGAGGGTCGGCATGGGAAAGCCGCGACTGGCCCGGGGCGAGATCCCGATGGCCGGTCCGGCCGGCGCGCGGGCGGTGGACATTCCCCTCGAGGTGGCCGGCCGCAGTCTGCGGGCGACCTGTGTCTCGATGGGCAACCCTCACTGTGTCATCTACGTCGACGACGTCGACAGCTTTCCAGTGGCCGAGGTCGGGCCGCGGATCGAGCGTCACCCCCTTTTTCCCCAGCGCACCAACGTCGAGTTCGTGCAGGTGCTGTCTCCGGGCGAGGTAAGGCAGCGCACCTGGGAGCGTGGTGCCGGTGAGACCCTGGCCTGCGGCACCGGTGCCTCGGCGGTGACGGTCGCCGGGGTGCTGACCGGCCGCAGCGGTCGCCGGATCGTCAATCACCTGGCGGGCGGCGACCTGGAACTGGAGTGGCTGGAGAACGGTCCGGTGCTGATGACCGGACCGGCCACCGAGGTCTTCAGTGGAGAATTCCCCCTGTGAACGGTTGCGTCATGTGCCGGCGCTGGTCGGAGGAGCCGGAGCTGCGGATCGCCGAGCTCGATCTCTGTTACGTCATGCTCAACCGGGACCAGTTCTTTCCCGGCTACACCCTGGTCTTCACCCGGGAACATGTCACCGAGCTCTTTCTCCTGGATGCGGAAACCCGTCACCGGCTGATCGATGAGGTCAGCCGGGTCGCCGGGGCGCTGAACAGGGTCTTTCAACCGGCGAAGATGAACTACGAGCTGCTCGGCAACATGGTGCCGCATGTCCACTGGCACCTGGTCCCCCGTTTTCGCGACGATCCTCTCTGGCCGACACCGGTCTGGAGCCGTCCCCACGAAGAGTTGCTGCTGCCGGCCGGCGAACGGCAGCAGCGCATCGCCGCCATCCGCGGCGCTCTGTGGGAGGAGCGATGAAGGCGGTTCTGTTCGATCTCGACAACACCCTCTATCCGCCGGAACGGGACCTGTTCTCGCTGATCGACGTGCGCATCAACCGTTACATGGAAGAGGTGGTTGGTATCGACGCGGCCGAGGTCGACGGCCTGCGTCGCCGCTACTGGCGCGACTACGGCGCCACCCTGCAGGGGCTGGTGCGGCACTACGCCGTCGATCCCGAGGACTACCTGCACTATGTGCACGACGTCGACGTGGCCAGCCGCCTGCGTCCCGATCCCGTGCTGCGCGACACCCTGGCCGCGCTGCCTCTGCCCCGTTATGTCTTCACCAACGGCTCCAGCGACCATGCCGAGCGGGTGCTGGCGGCGCTCGGGATCGAGGATGTCTTTGCCGGGATCTTCGACATCCGTATCGCCGGTTACCGGCCGAAGCCGAACCGGGACCCTTACGAGGAGGTGCTGCAGTCTCTCGGACTGTCGGCTGGACAGTGCATCATGGTCGAGGATTCCCTCGCCAACCTGCAGACGGCGAAAGCGTTGGGCATGGCTACGGTGCTGGTGGGCGAAGGCCCGTCGGCGGCCCATGTCGATCATCATGCGCCGGATGTCTGCAGCGCTGCTCGGACAGTGGACGATCTGAGCCGCCGGGCGGGAGGGTGGTCTTGAGCCAGCCGCTGGGCGTGCATGCCTCCATCGCCGGTGGCATCGACCGGGCGATCGCCCGCGGCGAGGCGCTCGGCTGCACCGCCCTGCAGATTTTCAGCAAAAACGCCAGTCGCTGGCATGCTGCGCCCCTGGGCGAAGAGGCGGCAGCCGCCTTCCGCCGGGCATGGCGGGCGAGCCGCATCGGTCCGGTCTATGTGCATGACAGCTATCTGATCAATCTCGCCGCTCCGGACGAGCAGAAGCGGCACAGGTCACAGGCCGCCCTGCTCGACGAGCTGCGGCGCTGTGCGGCCCTCGGAGTGTCCGGACTGGTCATGCATCCCGGAGCGCATCTCGGTGCCGGCGAAGAGGCCGGCCTGCGGCGCATCGCCGATGCCCTGCGGAATATTCTCGCCGAGGCGCCGCCGCGGGTGCGGATTCTGCTGGAGACCACCGCCGGCATGGGCAGCCATCTCGGCTGGCGTTTCGAACAGCTGGCGCGCATCATGGAACTGGTTCCGGAACACGACTTCGGGATCTGTTTCGATACCTGTCACGTGTTCGCCGCCGGTTATGATCTGGCGACCGAGACGGGCTACGAGGCCGTGATGACCGAGTTCGACCGGCTGATCGGCTGCCGGCGTATCCGGCTGTTTCATCTCAACGACAGCAGAAAACCCTGCGGCAGCCGGCTCGACCGCCACGCGCATGTCGGGCGAGGGCATATCGGCGAGACCGGTTTTGCCTGTTTGATGCGGGACGAACGTTTTGCGGCCGTGGCGAAGATCATCGAAACACCGCCGGGTGAAGATCATGCCGACGACCGGCGCAACCTGGCGTTGCTGCGGCGGTTGGCGGGAGAGAGCGGAAAGGACGGGTAGAATGCGCGCGGTATTGCAGCGGGTCAGCGAGGCCCGCGTCAGGGTCGACGGCGGGATCGTCGGAGAGATCGGCGCCGGCCTGCTGGTGTTGCTCGGTGTCGGCCGGGAGGACGGAGAGCAGGACGCCGTCTACCTGGCGGAGAAGACGGCCGGGCTGCGCATCTTCGAGGATGACGCCGGCAAGATGAACCTGTCGCTTGGGGATGTCGGTGGGGCGGTGCTGGCGGTGTCCCAGTTCACCCTTTACGGCGACTGCCGCAAGGGCCGGCGGCCGGGGTTTTCCGGGGCCGCTCCGCCGCAGGAGGCTGAACGACTCTATCGCTGCTATGTCGAAGGGTTGCGGCGGCTGGAAATCCCGGTGGCCACCGGCGTCTTCCGGGCCGAAATGGCGGTGGAGCTGGTCAACGACGGGCCGGTGACCCTGCTGCTCGACAGCCACCGGCGGTTTTGAACCGTCGTCCGAAGGGGAAGGAAAGTCCGATGTCTGAAGAGGCGCGGCCGAGCCGGTCGGCCCGAAAGCGGGCGGCCAAGCAGGTGGAGGAGTTGGCGGCGCGGTTGGTCGAAGGACCCGAACGCTGGCTGGCCGGGCTGGAACTTCCCGATGATCTGGCGGATGAACTGGCTGTCGCCCGGGCGACCCGGGGACATGCGTCGCGTCGTCGGGAGGTACGCCGCTTGGCGGCCCTGCTGCGTCGTGAGCCGGAACGGGTGGTGCAGATCGAACGTCATCTGGCCGGTGTCGATGCGGTTCACAACCGGGACCGCCGGCGGTTTCACCGGCTGGAGGCCTGGCGGGACCGGCTTTGCTGTGAAGAAGCGGCGGCAGAGGCGCTGGCCGAACTGCGACGCAGCTGTCCTTCACTGGAGCACAAGGAGCTGGCGCGCCTGTCACGTTCGGCCTGCAATGGTGACCGGACAGCGGCACGGGCCCTGTTCCGGTTGCTGCGCCAGCAGGAGGACGCCCTGCCTTGACCCGGCCTTTCGGGGTGCTAACCTTGATGCTGACCTGAACCAGGCAAGTTTGCCGGTTTTGCCGAAGAGGCGAAGGGAAGGGCCGATGATCGTGCGTTTTCTGATGGGGCTTTTTTTCTGCCTGTATCCTTTGTTCGTTGTCGCCGGAGACCTGCATCCCTGTCGTGATGCGCAGGGTCGGCTCTTCGTCACCGACCGTCCCGACCGTCTTCCCGAGGGATGTATTCTGCTCGGTCCGCCGGTGGGTGGTGGCAGTCTCAGTATCGTTACCATGCCCGGACTTGAGAGTCCCGCTTCCCGGGGGGCGATGACCGCGCCGTCACGCACCACCCAGAGTCGCGTGTTGCAGCAAAACCGGTGGCGGCAGCGGGCTGAGGAGCTGCTGCATTCCTGGAAGGTTGCGGTCAGCGCCATCTATCGTGCCCGCCGCAGCGCGGGCCGGCGGATGGCGCGCCAGCAGCTCGAACTGTTGCGGGAGAAGAAAAAGGAGCTGCTGGCCGAGGTGCAGCAGCAGGCGAACCGGTCGTTCCGGCGTTGGATGGCGGAGCGGCTGGCCCCCATCGAATAGGGCCGGGACCGGGGAAGGTGGTGGCCAGCTTCTTGTCCCGTAGTGCTGTCGGCAACGAAAAAAGCCCGGCAAAACCGGGCTTTTTGCTGATCGGCGAAGATCGGAGGCTCAGAGGGCTTTTTTGATCAGGTTTTCGAGCTGGTTTTTGGGAACGGCTCCCACCACCTGATCGATGACCTTGCCATCCTTGAACAGGATCAGGGTCGGAATGCCGCGGACACCGAACTGGCCGGGAGTGGCCGGGTTTTCGTCGACATTCAGCTTGGCGACTTTCACCTGACCGTCGTATTCGTCGGCGAGGCTGTCGACGACCGGGGCGATCGCCTTGCAGGGAGCACACCAGGAAGCCCAGAAGTCGACCAGAACCGGAGTCGAGGACTGCAGTACCTCGCTGTCGAAACTGTCGTCGGTCAGTTCCACCACTTTATCGCTTGCCATACTCTGTTTCTCCTTTTTTGACATGGGATCGCAGAAAACCGCGTTGTTCAAATGATAAAGGAGCCGGCGGAAAAATCAAGCGGAATGCCCCCTCACGCCCCCTTTCGGGACCGGTGAACGAGATTGCCGTCGTGGTTCGAGCGGACTCGTTGGTCCGGGCCGGCCGTTTCCTCGGCGTCCGTCTCCCAGAAGGA
>CAYTVY010000098.1:0-4264 GCA_964441925.1 uncultured Geothermobacter sp. | reverse complement strand
TGGTCCGGGCCGGCCGTTTCCTCGGCGTCCGTCTCCCAGAAGGACCGGCGGTGCTTGACACCCGGCCGGGGGGCTCCTATCCTGCCGCTACCATCCCCATCGGAGGAAACGATGCCGCAGACAAAACTGCTCGATGCCTTGCAGCGTCACGCCGAGATGATCCGGCTGACCTTCGAGGCCCAGGCCGGAGAGCTGACCCGGCTGGCGCAGATGGTGGCCGGCGGATTTCATCGCGAAAGTCGCCTCTTTCTGGCCGGATCGGGGAACCTCGGCCGTGCCGCCGATCTGACAGAGGCCTACTTCCTCGACCAGCTTCATTTCGAACGGCCGCAACTGCCCGCCTATTCGCTCAGTCACGACCAGGCGCTGGCTGCCTCGCTCGATCGCCACGGCCGCCTCGGCGAACTGTTTACCCGTCAGTTTCTGCTGATGGCGACCAAGGGGGACCTGTTGCTCCTTTTTGCCGACGGCACCCACGATCCGGCCCTGGAGAACCTGGCCCAGGCGGCGGTCGATACCGGCTGCACCACGGCGCTGATCCAGCCGGAGAAGCAGGACTGGACCGGTCCGCCGGTCGAGTTCTGTTTCCAGGTCCGGTCGGACAATACCGGTGAAATCGTCGAGGCCGCCCTGTTGTTCGGCCGTCTGCTCTGCGAGCTGATTGAGCGGGAACTGTTCGGAATCTGACCGATGGCCCTCTATCCGGTCATGCTCGAGATGCAGGACCGGCTCTGTCTCGTCGTCGGCGGCGGCAGGGTCGGCTGTCGCAAGATCCGGGGGCTGCTTGCCGCCGGGGCGCAGGTGCGGCTGGTCAGTCCGGATTGCCGGGAAAAGATGGCGCACCCGGCACTCGAGTGGCGAAGGCGCCCCTACCGCCGGGGCGATCCGGCCGGTGTTTCGCTGGTTTTTGCGGCCACCGGTGATCCTGCTGTCGACCTCTTGGTGGTCGAGGATGCCCGCCGGCTGGGCGTACCGGTCAATGTCGCCAGAGACGGCGCTGCGGGTGATCTGCTGCTGCCGGCGGTGCGGCGGCGGGGGGGGATCGTGCTTGCGGTCGGCACCGGGGGAGACAGCCCCGCCTTGAGTGCTGTCATCGCCGACCGGCTGTTCCGGAAGGTGGGGCCTGAATGGGAGCAGGTGCTGGCGCTCGCCCGTCGTTTGCGGCGCCGTTCGTTGACATCCCCGAAGAGCGCGGAATATAATCAATCTATTTTGCGTCAACTGCTCGCTGACGATCTTGCCGGCCTGCTGCGCAGCGGACGGTACGGGGCCGTTGACGAGCTGCTGCGGCGCCACTGTGGTGTCGGGCTGGCCGAACTGGGCATCGACTCTTTGGAACCACTGCCATGAATGCCGATATCCTGCTTTACAAGATCACTCTCCTGGTCTATTTCACCGCCACGGTTCTCTTTCTTATTGACGTCATCGGTCGCCGGCAGAAGGCCGGCAATCTGGCCCGCTGGGTTTTGGTCGGCGGTTTTCTCGTGCATTGTGCCACCATCGTGGCCCGCTACGCGGCGGCCGGCCATGTGCCGGTGGTCAACCTGCAGGAGTCCCTCTCCTTTTTCGCCCTGGCCATCGTCGGTGCCTTTCTGCTGTTCGATCTGAAGTACCGGCTGACCATTCTCGGCGCCTTCAGCTGTCCGCTGGCGCTGGCGATGATGATTTTTGGCGCGGCGGCCAAAAGTCCGGTGTCGACCGCCAATCCGGCGCTCGACAGCTGGTGGTTTCCGATTCACATCAGCCTCGCTTTTGCCGGTTACGCGATTTTCGCCCTCGCTTTCGTTGCCGGGGTGATGTACCTGCTGCAGGAGCGGATGCTCAAGAGCAAGCGGTTTTCCGGTCTGTTCTACCGGTTGCCCTCGCTCGATGTCCTCGACAGCATCAACTACAGGTGTCTGACCTTCGGCTTTCCCCTGATGACCATGGGCATCATTTCCGGGGCGGTCTGGGCCAACTCGGCCTGGGGCGGCTACTGGCGCTGGGATCCGAAAGAGACCTGGGCACTGATCACCTGGTTCCTCTACGCCGCCCTGCTGCACGGCCGGCTGACCATCGGCTGGCGCGGGCGCCGGGCGGCGATCTTTGCCATCATCGGTTTTCTCTGCCTGCTCTTCACCTTCCTCGGCGTCAACACCCTGATGTCCGACCTGCACAGCTTCAACACCCTCGAAGGCAAGTAGGGGAGGCCCGGGGATTCATGAACATCGTCGTCGTCGGACTCAGTCACCACACGGCACCGGTTGAAATCCGGGAACGGGTCGCCTTTGCGCCCGACGCCATGGAAGAGCCGCTGAAACAGGTTCTCGCCCTGCCCGAAATCGCCGAGACCGTCATCGTCTCGACCTGCAACCGGGTCGAGGTCTACGCCACCACCCGGGACGCCGAGGCGGGCATCGCCGTGCTGCGCCGTTTCCTCGCCCGCTACCACGGGCTGGCCGACGAGGTGCTGGCGCCTCATCTCTACGACTACCAGGGGGTGGAGGCGATCCGCCATGTCTTCCGGGTGGCCTCCAGCCTTGACTCGATGGTGATCGGCGAGCCGCAGATCCTGGGTCAGATCAAGACCGCCTACGGTTATGCCAGCGAATACCGGACGGTCGGACTGATTCTCAACCGCTTTCTGCACAAGGCCTTCTCCGTCGCCAAGCGGGTCCGGACCGAGACCAACATCGCCGGCAACGCCGTTTCCGTCTCCTTTGCCGCCGTCGAGCTGGCACGCAAGATCTTCGGCAGTCTCGACGGCAAGGTGGTGCTGCTGATCGGTGCCGGCGAGATGTGCGAGCTGGCGGCCCGGCACTTCATCAGCAACGGCATCAGCCGGGTGCTGGTGACCAACCGCACCTTCGCCCGGGCCGAAAAGCTGGCCGCCGAATTCAACGGCCGCCCCATTCCCTTCGAGGCCTATGTCGAGCATCTGCCGGAGGCCGACATCGTGCTGACCTCGACCGGAGCGCCGAACTTCATCCTGGTACGCAGCCAGGTGGAGAAGGTGCTCCGGCAGCGGCGTAACCGGCCGATGTTCTTCATCGACATCGCCGTGCCGCGCGATATCGATCCGGGGGTCAACGAGGTGGCCAACGTCTACCTCTACGACGTCGACGACCTGCAGGGCGTGGTGCAGGCCAACCTGAAGGAACGGCAGAAGGAGGCGAAGAAGGCCGAGGCGATCATCGACCAGGAGATCGACCAGTTTCATGGCTGGCTGGCGACGCTCGAGGTCAAGCCGGCCATCGTCTCGCTGCGCCGGAAGTTCGAGGAAATACGCCGGAGCGAGGTCGAGAAGACCCTGCGCAACCTGAAACATCTCGGGCCGAAGGAACAAAAGGCGATTCACGCCATGACCTCGGCGATCATCAACAAGATTCTGCATCCGCCCATCAGCCGCCTCAAGCAGGCCCAGAACGGGGACGGTGCCGATCTCTACGTCGACGCCCTGCGGGCACTGTTCGAGCTGGAGGTGGTGTCGGCGGAGGCGGAGCTGAAACCACTGGACGAGTCCGGACAGGACTGACATCGACCTGAATCAGCGGATTGACGCGAAGGAGGGCACGTCCGTTGCCCGCCGGTGGCAGCCCGGGTTCAGGATCAACGTACGGCAAGGAGCTTGGACGAGACATGGCCAAAAAGACGCTGAAAATAGGAACCCGCGCCAGTCAGCTGGCGCTCTGGCAGGCGAACTGGGTCAAACGGCAGCTGGAGAACCGCTATCCCGGTCTGGCGGTCGAACTGGTCAAGATCAAGACCCAGGGCGACAAGATTCTCGACGTGCCCCTGGCCATGGTCGGCGGCAAGGGACTGTTCGTCAAGGAGATCGAGGAAGCCATGCTGCGGGGCGAGGTCGATATCGCCGTGCACTCGATGAAGGACGTGCCGACCGTCTTTCCCGAGGGGCTGGCCCTGCGCTGTATCACCGCCCGCGAGGACGTGCGCGACATCTGCATCCTCAAGCCGGGCTACACGAGCTTTCGCGACCTGCCGCCGGGCGCGCGCATCGGCACCTCGTCGCTGCGGCGCAAGGCGCAGCTGCTGCAGCTGCGCCCGGATTTCCGGATGGTCGACATCCGGGGCAACGTCGAAACCCGCATCCGCAAACTGACCGACGAGGATCTCGATGCGGTGGTGCTGGCGGCCGCCGGCATGAAGCGGCTCGGTTTCGCCGAACAGATCAGCGAATATCTGCCGGTGGATGTTTCCCTGCCCGCCATCGGCCAGGGGGCTCTCGGCCTGGAAAGCCGTATCGACGACGATGAAACCAACACCC
>CAYTVY010000097.1:0-9740 GCA_964441925.1 uncultured Geothermobacter sp. | reverse complement strand
GAAGCGCAGGCAGGTCATCCGCCTTCATCGCAGATTACGGCGTGATGAAAATGACGTGCGCTATTCGCCGGTGACAAGCTCACTGATTCAGGTTGGATTTTGCCAAAGCGCCTGCGGAACATCTCCTGCCGAAACGGAAAAAAGAACATGCGTACACTTCTGCGTCTCTGCCTGCCCGTCCTTCTGCTGCTCAGTCTCGTCACCGTTCCCTCCTACGCCCAGCCCCAACCCCAGCGCAGCGACGACCAGGTCGCCAGCCGCGCCCGGCTGCTGAGCTACGTCCTGCGCCAGCAGCTGACCCAGCACCATTTCAGCGGCAAGACCTTCAACGACGAGCTGTCGGAAGCCGCCTTCGACCTCTACCTGAAACAGCTCGACTTTCAGAAACGCTTCCTGCTCGCCCGCGACGTCGAGCAGCTGAAGGCCTACGCCGACCGCATCGACGACGAGATCAACCGGGGCCGCATCGAACTGCCGGTGATCGCCGGCAAGCTGATCGAAAAGCGCATCCGTCAGGTCCAGAAGATGGCCCGTGAAATTCTGCAGCAGCCCTTCGACTTCGACCGCGACGAACGGCTGGAGACCGATCCGGAAAAACTCGACTGGTGCAAGGACGAAAAGGAACTGCGGGAGCGCTGGCGCAAGATCCTCAAGTACCAGGTTCTGGTCCGCATGCTGACCCTCGAGCAGGATGAGGACACGAAAAAGACAGACGGCCAAAAGCCTCCGACCCAGGCCGAGGCACGGGAAAAGATCGGCAAACGGTTCAACAATTTTTTCGAACGGCTGCTCAAGGACACCCTGCAGGACCACTACGACCGCTATTTCAACGCCGTCACCCGGGCCTTCGATCCCCACACCACCTACTTCGCCCCGAAGCAGAAGGAAGACTTCGAAATCGGCATGCGCGGATCGCTCGAGGGGATTGGCGCCACCCTGCGTGAGGAAGACGGCTTCATCAAGGTGGTCCGCATCATTCCCGGCAGCGCCGCCGCCCGTCAGGGAGAGCTGGAGGCGGAGGACATCATTCTCGCCGTCGGCCAGGGAGACGAAGAACCGGTCGACGTCACCGATACCCGCCTGCGCGACGCGGTGGAACTGATTCGCGGTCCCAAGGGGACGGAAGTGCGGCTGACGGTCCGCAAACCGAACGGCAAGACCAAGGTCATCGCCATCGTCCGCGACGTGGTCGAGATCGAGGAGACCTTCGTCCGCTGGACAATTCTCGACGACCCGAAGAGCGGGCGCACCTTCGGTTACGTGAAGATTCCCAGCTTCTACCGTGATTTCAAGAGCCGCTTTCAGGGAGGGACGGGGCGCAACGTCACAGACGACGTGAAAAAAGCTCTCGAAGAACTGAAGAGGCAAAAGGTGGCGGGGCTGATCCTCGATCTGCGCAACAACGGCGGCGGCGCCCTGACCGACGCCGTCAACATTTCGGGACTGTTCATCGAGGAAGGCCCGATCGTGCAGGTCAAGAGCAGCAACGGCCGGATCCGCGTGCTCGAGGACCAGGACGACGCCGTCGTCTACGGCGGTCCGATGGTCGTGCTGGTCAACCGCTTCAGCGCTTCGGCCTCGGAGATTCTTGCCGCTGCCCTGCAGGACTATCACCGAGCCCTGATCGTCGGTTCCGAACACACCTACGGCAAGGGGACGGTACAGACCATTCTCGACCTCGACCGGGCCATTCCCTTTCGCAACATGGACAAGTACAAGCCGCTGGGTGCCCTGAAAATCACGACCCAGAAGTTCTACCGTGTCAGCGGCGGCTCGACCCAGGCCAAGGGGGTGGAAGCCGACCTGGAGCTGCCCGACCGGATGCGCTATGTCGAAAGCGGCGAGAAATACATCGACTACGCCCTGCCCTGGGACACCGTGCAGCCGGCCGACTACACCCCCTGGCGCCCGAAGTCCCTGCTGACCGCCGAACTGAAACGCCGCAGCGCCGCACGGGTGGCGAAAAACGAAGACTTCCAGCAGATCGTCCGGGAAGCCGAGGAAGCCAAAAAACAGCGGGAAAAGAGCGAGGTCAGTCTCAACATGGCTCAGGCCCGCAAGGAGCGGGACGAGCTGGAAGCCGGCCTGGGCAAGAACGGCCGCTTCCACGACGGCATGCGGGACGAAGACGAACCAAACGGCACCGACGAGGAAAAGCTCGAGCGCTGGCGTGAAAACGTCCGCAAGGATCCCTACGCCCTCGAGGCGGCCGCCATTCTCGACGACCTGATCGATACCGGAAAGAAAAACTGACTCCGACCTGAACCATTGTCCGGAACATCCCGATGGCGACGCCGGGATGCCCCAGGTGAACGGCCGGCTTTACCGGCGCTTTCAGGGTTGATTAACACCCTGCAACGTCCTATGCTTGCCGCTGATCCGATTTCGTTTTACCGGAGGTCGCCATGTTTCGCCTGTCCTGCCTGCTGCTGGGCCTGCTCCTGGCCACCACCGCCATCGCGGCGGAGACCGGCTATGTCACCGACCAGCTCGTCCTCACCCTCCGTTCGGCGCCAGCAGCCGAATTTGAGCCTCTCGGGCATCTGAAAACCGATACCCGGGTCGAGATTCTCGGCGAGGACGGCAGGTTTCTCCGGGTCCGGACATCCGACGGCAAGGAAGGCTACGTTCTCAGACAGTACATCACTGACCGCATCCCGAAAAAGCTCACCATCCAGCGGCAGGCACAGCAGATCGAAAAGCTGAAACGGCAGTTGGCGGCGGCCCGCGGCAACGACAGTCAGCTGCGCAAGCAGCTGGCCGAACTGCAGGCCGCCGACACCGGGCTGCAGGACGAGCTGGCCCAGTGCAAGAGCCGCCTCGACGAAACATCGCGCCAGTACGACGAGCTGGTCGCCGCCTCTGGCAACCTGCTCGAACTGACCCGGGAACGCGACCGGCTGCGGCAGGAGAACCGTCGCCTGACCGCGCGAGTCGACAAACTCGAGGAAGAAAACGCCAGCCTGCTGACCACCGGCAGCATCAGGTGGTTTCTCGCCGGTGCCGGAGTGCTCTTCTTCGGCTGGATTCTCGGCAAACTGTCGCGGCGCAAGCGGCGCCCCTTCTGAGATGCCGGCCGCGCCTTCCCGGTTGACAAAGGCAAGCCGCCTGTGCTAACCAGCCTGATGACATTGCGAGCCATGAAGATCATCGAAGCATCCGCCATTGCGTCGCCGGCTGCCCGCGCAGCACGAGCTACCACCGCCGCGGCCGCCAGCGCCGCAGGGAACGGGTGTGTTCATGGCAGCGTCTGCTGATACCGGCGGATACGAACTGACCAGGCCATGGCACCGTCCATGGCCTTTTTTATTGTCGCCCCATCGAAGCAGGAGAGACTGACATGCGCAACAACATCGTCCACATCGGCGCCGGGGAATGGACCTACGAAATCCGCGCCATCGTCGAGATCGCCGAGAAACTGCAGCAGCTCGGCATCCGCACCAACATGGAGAACATCGGCGATCCGATCGCCAAGGGGGAAAAGATCCCGGACTGGATGAAAAAGATCGTCGCCGACCTGGCAATGAAGGACTGCTCCTACGGCTACTGCGCCACCAAGGGCGTTCTCGAGACCCGGGAATTCCTCGCTCAATTGACCAATGCCCGCGGCGGAGCCCAGATCACACCGGAAGACATCATCTTCTTCAACGGCCTGGGTGACGCCATCCAGAAGGTCTACGGCCTGCTGCGGCGCGAGGCGCGGGTGATCGGTCCCTCGCCCACCTATTCGACCCACTCCTCGGCCGAGGGGGCCCATTCGGGCCAGAAGCCGGTCACCTATCGGCTCGACCCCCACAACAACTGGTATCCCGACCTCGACGATTTGCGGCTGTCGGTCAAGTACAATCCGTCGATCGCCGGCATCCTGATCATCAATCCCGACAACCCGACCGGCGCCGTCTACCCGGAGCGCATCCTGCGGGAGATGATCGCCATCGCCCGCGAGTTCGACCTGTTCGTCATTGCCGACGAAATCTACATGAACCTGATCTACAACGGCCAGTCGTCCCGGCCGCTCTCCGACCTGGTGGGGGACGTGCCGGCCATCTCGATGAAGGGGATCAGCAAGGAAGTGCCCTGGCCCGGCTCGCGCTGCGGCTGGATCGAGGTCTACAACGCCGACAAGGATCCGGTCTTCGCCCGCTACATCCAGAGTATCGTCGACTCGAAGATGGTCGAGGTCTGCTCGACCACCCTGCCGCAAAAGGCGATTCCCCTGATTCTCAGCCACCCGGAATATCCCGGCTGGCTCGAGGAGCGCAAGGCCCGCTACGAAAAATTCTCCAACATCGCCTACGACCTGCTCAAGGCGGTTCCGGGCATCGAGGTCAACCGGACCAACGGCGCCTTCTACATGAGCGTGATCTTCGAACGCGGCCGGCTGCGCCATGACCAGACCCTGCCCATCGAAAACGACGGCGTCCGGCAGCTGGTGGAAAAGCTGGTCACCGAGCCGAATATCACCCTCGACAAACGCTTCGTCTACTACCTGCTGGCCTCGACCGGCATCTGTGTCGTCCCGCTCTCCTCCTTCTCGACTCCCGAGCTCGGGTTCCGCATCACCCTGCTGGAACGGGACGAACAGACCTTCACCCGGATTTTCCGGACACTGGCCGAGGTGATACCCCGCTATCTCGACTCCTGACCCCGCAAACGACGACGGGCCCGCCGGCAACAATGCCGGCGGGCCCGTCATAGCGCACACCTTTCCGCCCGATCAGAACGGCTGCCGCAACAGGCGTTCCACCTCTTCGCGCTGCTCCGGACGCCAGGGACCGACCACGGCCAGCGCCAGGCGCTCGGGACGGATCACCTCTTCCGCCACCTGCCGCATCTTCGCCGGTGCCAGCGCCCCGGCTGCCGCCAGATCCTCTTCGATGCTGCGCCGGTAACCGACCAGTTCCCCCCAGCCGTAGCGAACCGCCATCTCTTCCGGGATATCCCGGCTGTAGTCGAGATCGTAACGGAAGCTGCGCACCGCCCGCGCCAGTTCGTCCGCTGCCGGCGGCTGCTCCACCATGCGCCGCAACTGGAGCAGCACCTCGCTCACACCCCGCAGCAGATTGTCCGGCTGCAGCGCCAGATCGACGGTCAGGGTGCCGGTCTCGCCAAGCAAATGCAACGCTGCCTCGACATGGTAGGTCAGACCGAGTTCTTCCCGCAGTCGCAGCATCAGTCGCGACCCGGCGCCCCAGGAAAGAATACGCCGCCAGATACGCAAGGCGAAGGCGCCGGCTCCGTTCCGCCCCCAGGGCAGGCGCAGGGCGAACTGAACATTGATCTGTGATGCCGAATCGTGCACCCAGGCTGCCGCCGGCCCCTGCATCGGAGGCAGGGACATCTCTTCCACCGCCGGGCCGACGGCACGCCAGTCGCCGAAAGCCCGTTCGACGGCAGTCCGGGCCCGGCCCGGTTCCACCCGCCCGGCAAGAACGATCACGGTATTGTCCGGTGCATAGTAACGGGCATGATGCGCCCGCAGGTCCTCCGGGGTCAACGCCTGCAGTGATACCGCCGTACCGATCAGGGGCTGGCCGAGAGCGGTTCCCGGCCAGAGGAGGGCGTTGGTCAGAGTGTCGGGATTGATCATCTCCCCCTGCTCGTTCCAGTCCTCCCGCGCCTCCTCGAGAATGATCCGGCGCTCGGTCTCCATCTCGCGCCAGTGCGGCGTCCGCAGCAGGGCGGCGAACAGGCGGGCACCCTCTTCCAGACGCTCAGGATGCAGCCGGCTGAAGTAGCAGGTGGTCTCGACGTCGGTGGTGGCATTGGCTCCGCCGCCGATATCCTCGAAGGCCCGCTCCAGCGTGATGCTGTCCGGATAGCCGTCGCAGCCGCGAAACAGCATGTGCTCGACGAAGTGGGAAACACCGGCCGTCGCCCCGGTTTCGTTCCGGCCGCCGACCCCGACATAACAGACCATCTCGACACTGTGCAGATGGGGCATCCGCACCACCACCAAGCGCAGGCCGTTGGCCAGACGATCGCTTGCGATATCCATAGAATGTCCGAACCTTGCTTTACTTGGTGTGCAGCATGTCCCGACCACCGTAGCTGCGACGGCCGAGATAGCTGAACCACAACAGACAGGCAACAAAGACGAGCTGCAGCAACAGGACCAGTCCCCCGGAAAGATCACCGACAGAACCCTGACGCAAAAAGTCGTTCCAGCTGCGGGCCACCTCGGGATGGATCCAGATCTTGACCATCCAGGCACAGACCAGCAGTACGTAGAAATAGACGTAGTTGGCCCGCAGCCGCCGGCAGAGGGCGGCACGCAATCCCATCTTGTACTCGGGATAGCGCAAATCCGAGGCCAGCTCCGCCCGCCAGTAGGTCCTGTCCTCCCGGTCGAAATCGGTCGGCAGCGAGCCGTGCGCCAGAATATCGTAGATGAAATGCTGATTCAACAGCCGCACCCGGTATTCATAGGCGTCGAAGAACCGGAACCGGCGGGCCTCGATGAAGAGCAGAATGGAAAGAATGGCGTAACCGAAGGCGAAGATCGAATGGTGGATTTCCGGATGGGAAAACCCGAAAGCGAGAAAGGCGGTGGTGGTCGCCCCCGCCCAGTTGGTGGTCCTGTCCAGTCGCTCCCGCCAGGCGAGACTGCGCTGCACCTCGGCCCGGTAGTAGTGGGAGATGGCCGTGATCTGTTCGGAGCGGCTGAGCGGCTGACGCTCCTGTACCGATTCCGGCATGGGACCTCCCTTCCGGCCTGTCGGCCCGTTCTGCTGCCAGTATAGCAGCAGAACGGGCACCCCGCCGCCGGGACGGAACACCGACAAGCCGGATGGAAACGGCCTCAGCGTCCCAGCAACCGGGCCGCCTCCTTGGCGTGATAGGTGATGATCAGATCGGCGCCGGCCCGCTTCATGCCGGTGAGCGTCTCCAGCATCACCCGCTCCTCGTCGATCCATCCCGCCCGGGCGGCGGCCTTGATCATCGAATATTCGCCGGAGACATTGTAGCAGACCAGGGGCAGATCGAACCTTTCCTTCAGATCGCGGATGATGTCGAGATAGGCCAGGGCCGGCTTGACCATGAGAAAGTCGGCGCATTCCTGCACGTCGAGGGCCGCTTCGCGAAAGGCCTCGACGCGGTTGGCCGGATCCATCTGGTAGGAGCGCCGGTCGCCGAACTGCGGCGTCGATTCGGCGGCATCGCGAAAAGGACCGTAGTAAGCGCTGGCGTACTTGACGGCGTAGCTCATCACCGGGATATGGCTGAAACCGTTGGCATCGAGCAGCTCACGGATCGCCGCCACCCGGCCGTCCATCATGTCGGACGGGGCCACGATGTCGGCACCGGCGCGGACATGGGAGAGTGCCTCGGCCGCCAGCAGCTTCAGGGTTTCGTCGTTGTCGACATCGCCGTCACGGATGACGCCGCAGTGGCCGTGATCGGTGTACTCGCACAGGCAGACATCGGTGATGACCAGCAGTTCGGGGACCTCGGCCTTGATGGCCCGCACCGTGCGCTGGATGATGCCGCTGTCGCTGTAGGCATCCTGTCCCAGGGCATCCTTGCATTCCGGAATGCCGAACAGGATCACCGCCGGGATACCGAGTTCGCGGACCTCACGCGCCTCGGCGACGATGTGCTCGATCGACTGCTGAAAGATTCCAGGCATCGAGGGAATCTCCTTGCGTATGTTGTCGCCGTGGGCGGAAAACATCGGGTAGATGAGATCGTCGACACTCAGGCGGGTTTCCCGCACCATGCGCCGCAGCGGTTCACTGCGCCGCAGCCTTCGGGCACGATACTCGGGGAAGAACATCTGACACCTCCAGTCGCTGCGGCCGGCGGGCAACAGGCGCCCGTCAGCCGGTGAAATATCGGGAGACCGCCTCGGCCAGCCCCTCCAGGGTCGAGACCCGCGCCTCGCCGGCCACCGGCAGACCGAGCCGACGCAGGGTCCGGCTGGTTTCGGGGCCGATGGAAAAGAGCGGCAGGTCCCTCAGTTGCCGGCGCTGCCCGTCGTCGGCCAGCTCGAACAGGTTGACCACGGTCGACGACGCGGTGAAGGTCACCGCGTCCAGACCGCCGGCCAGCGCCTGCTGCAGACGGGCGACCCCTTCGGGATCGGGCAGGGTGCGGTAGAGCACCGGCGCCTCGACCCGGGCACCGGCCTTCGTCAGCTCGTCGGGAATAACCGTGCGGGCCAGCTCGGCCCGGGGGTAGAGAATGCGCCGGCCGGCGACCCCGGCCGCCAGCAGCTCGGCCACCACCCCCTCGGCCCGGCTGTCGTCCGGAACGAGATCGGCGAGAATCCCCCTTGCCTCCAGGGCCTTCGCCGTCTTTGGTCCGACGGCCACCACCCGGACTCCGCCCAGAACCCGCAGGTCGCGCCCCCGCAGGCGCAACCGGTCGAAGAAACGCGCCACGGCATTGGCCGAGGTCAGCACCAGATCGTCATAGGCCCCGAGGTTTTCGATGGCGGCATCGAGGGGTGCACAATCGTCCGGATCCGCGAACGCAATCACCGGACAGAGCACCGCCTCCGCCCCGCGCCGCTCCAGCAGCCGGCCGAAATCGCCGGCGCCGCCGGCGGCGCGGGTGACCAGAATCCGCCGGCCGAGCAGGGGACGATCCTCGAACCAGCGCAATTGCCGGCGCAGGCCGACCACCTCGCCGACGATGATCACCGCCGGTGGCCGCAGGCCGGCCTTTGTCACGTCGTCGACGATCGATTCCAGGGTGCCCTCGACCACCTGCTGCCGGGGGGTCGTCGCCCAGCGAATGACCGCCACCGGCGTCCGCGGCGACCGGCCGTGGCGGATCATCTGCTCGCAGATGACCGGCAGATTGGTCATGCCCATGTAGAAGACCAGGGTGCCGATGCCGGTGGCCAGCTTCTCCCAGTCGAGGCTGGAAAGCTTCTTCTCCGGCTTTTCGTGGCCGGTGAAAAGACCCAGACTGGTGGTGTGGTCCCGATGGGTCAGGGGAATGCCGGCGTAGGCCGCGGCGGCGAAACCGGCCGTCACCCCCGGCACCACCTCGAAGGGGATGCCGGCCTCGAACAGCGCCTGGGCTTCCTCGCCGCCCCGGCCGAAGATGAAGGGATCTCCGCCCTTGAGGCGGACCACCCTTTTGCCCGCCCGCGCCCGGTCGATGAGCAGCTGGTTGATCCGGCCCTGGGGCGTGTGATGGCAGCCGCGGGTCTTGCCGACGTAGATCCGCTCGGCTCCGGCAGGCACCTCGTCGAGAAAGAAGGGATTGGCGAGATAGTCGTAGACGACCACCTCGGCACGACACAGGCAGTCCAGCCCGCGAACGGTGATCAGCCCGGGATCGCCCGGTCCGGCACCAACCAGGTAGACCATTCCCGTCTCTGTGCGCTCGGCAGCCATCACAGTCTGCAGCCGGAATCAGACGTCTTCACGGTCCGGCTGAAAGGTTTCGGTACCGTAGACCTCGTTCAGAATTTTGCCGGCGCCCCGCAAAACAAGGTCGTCGGCCAACGAGGTGCCGAGTCGGGTCGCCTCCCCGCTCGGACCGCTGATCTCGCCGCGGATCACCTCCGTCCCGTCGACACTGGCCACCAGACCGCGCAGGGTCAGCACCTCACCATCGACGGTGGCATAGGCGGCGATGGGCACCTGGCAGCCACCTTCGAGCCGTGCCAGCAGGGCACGCTCGGCCGTCACCGCCGCCGCCGCGGCCGGCTCGTTGAAAAAGTCGATCAGGGTGTTGGTTTCATCGTCGTCGATACGGCTTTCCAGGCCGAGAGCCCCCTGGCC
>CAYTVY010000096.1:0-9797 GCA_964441925.1 uncultured Geothermobacter sp. | reverse complement strand
GCCGTTTTTCCAGCCGGTCGCAACCGTCGAGCAGACGATCGATCGCCGCCGGGGCAACCCGGCCCGCCTGTCGGCAATCGTCGAGCAGATCTTCCATGGCATGGGCCTGCTCGGCCATCTCGCCATAGCCCATGGACGCGGCCATCCCCTTGATCGAATGTGCCAGGCGAAAGAGAGTATCCAGGCCGTCGGCGTCGTCCGGCCGGCTCTCCAGCGCCACCAGCAGGCGCGCCATACTGTCGAGATGTTCCCGGGTCTCACTGAGAAACAGCTCCCGGTATCTGGCCATGTCCATGACTCTCTCACCGCCCCCTGCGCCGCTGCCGCCTACGACCGGGTCAGAACCCGGCGGGCGACCTCGAGAACCCTGACCTCCTGAAACGGCTTGACGATGAAGTCGAGCGCGCCGGCGGAAACCGCCTCGACGATCAGGCTCTCCTGACCGAGCGCGCTGCACATGACAACCCTGGCCCCGCCATCGAGGGCGACGATCTCCTGCAACGCCTCGATGCCGCTCTTCAGCGGCATGACGATATCCATGGTCACCAGGTCGGGTTGCAGTTCGCGGTAGCGTTCCACGGCCTCGACCCCGTTGGCCGCCTCACCGACCACCTCGAAATCATCCTGCCGGGAAAAGATGTCCCGCAGCATGTTGCGCATGAACAGGGCGTCATCGACGATCAGTATCCGGTAGGGCATGTAAGGTCTCTCCTGTGATCAGTCCCGATCGAGTCGGGCGAGCAATGCCGTCAGGTCGAGCAGATGGATCATCCGCCCCCGGTGATCGAGCACTCTCTCGACACAACATTCGGGCAACTGTCGTTCTTCTGTAAAATTGTCGTCGTCATCGTCCGGCTCGATGATCTCTCCCAGGCGGCTGACGCAGAAACCGAGCCGGGCCATCCCGCCGTCGATGACGATCATCTTGCCGTCCCTCCGTCCGGCGACGAAACCGAGCAGTCCGGGCAGGTCGAGAATGGGCAGGATGGTGCCGTGGCAGTTGATCGCTCCAAGGTACCGGTCGGGTGCCGAAGGGATGGGATAGAGATCGGTCGGCTCGACCACCTCCTGGATGGAGGTCAGCGGCAGTCCGTACAGCTCGTCGCCCAGTTCGAAGGTCAGCACCTTCTCCATCGGCACTCAGACCTCTTCGCTGCCCAGATGAAAACGGCTGACCATGGCCAGCAGCTCTTCGGCCAGGGTCGACAGTTCCTGCGCCTGATGCGCCATCTCCTCCATCGAGGCCGACTGCTCCTCGCTGGCGGCCGAGACCTGCTGCACGCTGGCGGCATTGTCGGAGATCACCCGCGAGATTTCTTCCATCGCCGTCACCATCTTCCGGGCCCCGTCGGTCTGCTTGCCGGCGAGATCGGCGATACTGTTTGCCTTTTCCCGGGTGGCGGCGGCGGTTTCGATGATCGCCTCGAAACCGGCGCCGGTACGATCGATGGCGCGATGGCCGGCATCGACCTCCTGCATGCTGAGCTGGATGGTGTCCAGCACCTTCTGGTTCTCCTCCCGGATCGCCTCGATCAGGCGGGTGATCTCGCCGGCCGACTGGCTGGTGGAATCGGCCAGCTTGCGGATCTCGTCGGCGACCACGGCAAACCCGCGGCCGTACTCGCCGGCCCGGGCCGCCTCGATGGTGGCGTTGAGGGCCAGCAGATTGGTCTTCTGGGCGATACCGGTGATCACCTCGACGATCTGCCCGATCTGCTGCACCTGGTTGCCGAAGGCGACGATCTGCTTGCCTCCCGCCTCGACCGACTGGAAGACCTGACGCATCCGCTGCATCGTCTCCCGGGCCACCTGCCCCCCCTCTTCGGCGGTACTGGCGGTCTGCCCGGCGGCCTCCTCGACCTTGCGGGCGGACGCGGCCACCAGGTCGATCGCCATCGCCATCTCCCGGATCAGGGCCGATGTCCGCTCCACCATCTCGGTCTGGGTCTCGGCGCCATGGCTGATCTGGTCCATGGTGTTGGCCACCTCGTGCGCCGAGGCGGTCATTTCGCGCGACGTCGCCGACAGGGTCTGCGCCGCCTCGGCGGTCTTCACCGAGGTGCCGCGGATGTAGCCGACCAGTTCACGCAGACTGTCCACCACGGTATTGAGGGAGTTGGCGAGGTCGTAGGTTTCATCCGGGAAAAAAGACTTCCGCAGCCGTACGTAGCGGGACAGATCCCCCTTGCTCAGTCGTTCGGCCGCCTCGCGCAGGCTGCGGATGTTGGCGGTGAAAACCTTGGAGAACATCCAACCGAGCAGCAGTCCGACCAGCAGGGCGACGGCAACCGACACCAGCTGCCGGTACTGCTCGGGCAGGCCGGTGTGCGGAACCAGCAGGTTCAGCAGCACGATCGACCAGACGACGATGATGAACCCCATGACGAACTTGTAGCTAATGTCAACGCGCATTCTCTCTCTCCCTGGCGGCTCTCAGGACGAAAGCCGGCAACGATAAATCCGCTCGGTGGCGAACAGAGGTTCGAACCACTGGCGGGGCTCCCCGACGATGGTCTCGGCGCTGCCAAGGACCAGAATCCCGCCCGGCGCCAGCGCCGCAGCCATCCGGCGCAGGATGCGCTGCTGGTCGGCCCGGGAAAAGTAGATCATCACGTTGCGGCACAGAACCAGGTCGGCGGCCGGATAGGGCCCTTCGTCGAGCAGATTGTGCAGCTCGAAGCGGACCTGCCGCCGGAGGCGCCCGCAGAGCCGGTAGCGCAGACCGTCGCGTTCGAAATAGCGCTCGAGAACATCGGGCGGCACTTCGCTGAGACGGTGCAGTCCGTACTCACCGGCCCGGGCCTGCTCCAGGACCTGCGGGCTGATATCGGTGCCAAGCACCTCGACCGTCAGACCTTGCGGCGCCAGCTCATCCATCAGCAGCGCCAGGGAATAGGCCTCCTCACCACCGGCACAGCCGGCACACCACAAACGCAGGGTGCGGTCGGTGCGTTGCCGTGCCTGCCGCACCAGCCGCGGCAGGACATCCGCCTCGAGCCGGGCGAAAATCGACGGGTTGCGAAAGAACTGGGAAACGTGAATGGAAATGGCGGCCAGCAGGGCGTCGATCTCCTCGTCCCGGGCCGTCAGCCGGGCGATGTAATCCGCCGCCCGGGCAAGCCCGCAGGCCCGGATCCGGGCGGCGATCCGCCGGCGGATGCACTGGTTCTTGTACATCCCCAGGTCGAAGCCGCGCCGCTCGAGCAACAGCTGGCGGATACACGCAAAATCCTCCGCCGTCAGGTCGCTGCCGACAAAGGGGGCCGGCTGGCCACTGCCCCGATAGCCGCTCAATTCATCCCTCCATGGAAACCTGGCAAGCAAACTTTGGTCCAACTTGCCGCTTCACCGGCTATCTGCCGATGCGATGCCGGTATCCTTCCGGCACCGCCCTTCGTCGGTCACCATCCTCGCCGATCAGCCAGAGAGCTTGCGGATCGTCGACGACACGGCCGATGACCGTCAACCGCTCGCCGGCACCGGCCGCCAGCTGCTGCAGAAAGTCGACCCTGGCAGGCTCGGCCGCCAGCAGCAGCTCGTAATCCTCCCCGCCGCCCAACGCCAGGGACAGCAGCTCCGGATCGGCCGCCAGGGCCCGCCGGAAGGCACGGGAAAGCGGCAGGCGGCCGGTTTCGATCTCCGCGCCGACCCCGGAGGCAGCCAGAAGGTGGCCCAGATCGCCGATCAGTCCGTCCGACAGATCGATCATGGCATGCACCCCGGCGGCGGCCAACCGCATGCCCAGCTCGACCCGGGCCCGGGGACGATGATGCCGGGCCGCCAGTTCGGGCGGCGGCAGTCCCCCCCGCTGCAGCAGCCGCAACGCCAGGGCACTGTCCCCCAGTTCACCGGACACCAGCAGCAGGTCACCGACCCGGGCACCGGAACGGCGAACGATCCGTCCGGGAGGGGCCGTGCCGAAAGCGGTCACCGCCACTGTCAAAAATTGTTGGGCACGGCAGGTGTCCCCCCCGACCAGCGCCACCCCGCAATCGGCCGCTTCCCGGCAGAATCCGGTGATCAGTGCGTCGAGCTGGCCGGCGGGAAAATCGTCCGGCACCCCGAGGCCGAGCACCAGGGCGAGCGGCCTGGCGCCCATGGCCGCCAGGTCGGAAAGATTGACGGCGACGCTCTTGGCTCCCAGATCGGCGGCCGTGGTCCAGTCGCGCCGGAAATGGACCCCTTCCAGCAGCAGGTCGCTGGTCACCAGCAGCCTCTCCCCGGCAGGAGGATTCAGCACAGCACAGTCGTCGCCGATCCCCTCTTCGACCTCGAGCCGGGAAGGTGCCAGGGCGCGGATGCGCTCGATCAGGCGGAATTCGTCAGTCACCGCCTCCCCCGACAGCATCGCGCAGTGCCAGCGCGAGCACCTCGTCGATGGTGCGCACCCGGACGAAACGAAGCTTCTTGCGTACCGGAGCGGGAATGTCGGCCAGATCCTTCTCGTTGCGAGCCGGCAACACCAGGACCGGCACATGCGACCTGGCCGCCGCCAGCGCCTTCTCCTTGAGACCGCCGACAGGCAGCACCTTGCCGCGCAGGGTCAGCTCGCCGGTCATGGCCACGTCCTTGCTGACCGGCCGGCCGGACAGGGCGGACACCAGCGCCACCGCCATGGTGATGCCGGCACTCGGGCCGTCCTTGGGAATGGCCCCGGCCGGAACGTGAATGTGGATGTCCCGCTGGGGAAAGATGTCCGGAGCGATGCCGAGCCGGTCGGCATTGGCACGGGCATAGCTGAGCGCCGCCTGGGCACTCTCCTTCATCACCTCGCCCAGATGACCGGTCAGGGTGAGGGTTCCCTTGCCCGGCATCACCGAGACCTCGACATAGAGGATCTCGCCGCCGGTTTCGGTCCAGGCCAGACCGGTGGCCACCCCGACCTCGTCCTGCTCGCGCTCCTCCTCGGGAAGGTAGCGCGGCGGACCGAGCAGCTTCGGCAGCATGTTCTCGCCGACCAGAACCCGCTGCCGGTTCCCCTCGGCGAAACGGCGGGCGATCTTGCGGCAGACACTGCCGATCTCCCGCTCCAGGTTGCGCAGCCCGGCCTCGGAAGTGTAACCGGAAATGATGCGCAGCAGGGCCTTGTCCGAAAAGCGCAGGTCTTCCGGCTTCAGGCCGTTGGCATCGCGCTGGCGCGGCACCAGAAAACGCCTGGCGATGGAGAGCTTCTCCTCGGTGGTGTAGCCGGCCAGATGAATCACCTCGAGCCGGTCCTTCAACGCCCCCGGAACCGGATCGAGCAGATTGGCGGTGGCGATGAAAAGAACGTTGGACAAATCGAAGGGGATGTTGATGTAATGGTCGGAGAAGGCATGGTTCTGCTCCGGGTCGAGCAGCTCCAGCAGCGCCGCCGAGGGATCGCCGCGGAAATCGGCCCCCATCTTGTCCAGCTCGTCGAGCATGAAGACCGGGTTGTTGCTGCCGGCCTGCTTCATCCCCTGGATGATGCGCCCCGGCAGGGCACCGACATAGGTCCGGCGGTGACCGCGGATCTCCGCCTCGTCGCGCACGCCGCCGAGAGAGATGCGGACGAACTTGCGCCCGAGGGCACGGGCGATCGAACGGCCGAGACTGGTCTTGCCGACCCCGGGCGGGCCGACAAAACAGAGCACCGGCCCCTTCATCTGTTTCTTCAGCTTGCGCACCGCCAGGTATTCGAGGATCCGCTCCTTGACCTTCTCCAGGTCGTAGTGGTCCTCGTCGAGCACCCGCCGCGCCTTCTCCAGGTTGAGATTGTCCCGGGTGCGCACACTCCAGGGCAGCTCGACCAGCCAGTCGAGGTAGGTCCGCAGGATGGCGTATTCGGCCGATTCCGCATGCATGCTCTCCAGCCGGCGGAGCTGCTTTTCCGCCTCGCGGTTCGCCTCGTCCGGCAGTCCGGCCTTCACCAGTTTCTCACGCAGTTCGGCAATCTCTTCGGCCCGGGCGTCGGTCTCGCCGAGCTCGGCCTGGATGGCCCGCAGCTGCTCGCGCAGGAAGTACTCGCGCTGGGAGCGGCTCATCTCTTCCTTGGCCTGGTTCTGGATACGGTTCTGCACCGCGGCCACCTCCAGCTCCTTGGCCAGCACGTCCTGCACCCGCCGCAACCGCTCCAGCGGATCGATGGTCTCGAACAGGGCCTGCGCCTGTGCCACCTTCAGTCCGATGTTGCTGGCGACCACATCGGCCAGACTGCCCGGATCCTCGATGTTCTCCAGGGCGACCATCACCTCGGGAGGCAGGTTCTGTCCCAGATTGGCGAGCTGGGCCAGCTGTTTGCGCACGGTACGCATCAGAGCCTCGATCTCCAGAGGATCGCCGCCGGTCGCCGGCTCGGGAACCGGCTCGACCTCGACGGTGAAACAGGGGCTCTCCTCCAGGTAGCGCCGGATCCGCCCCCGGGCCAGTCCCTGGACCAGGATTTTCACCCGCCCGTCCGGCAGCTTCACCATCCGCATCACCATGGCGGCGGTACCGAAGGTATAGATGTCGTCCGGCGCCGGATGCTCCTCCACCAGTTCCTTCTGGCTGGCCAGGAAGAGCAACCGGTCGCCGGCGAGGGCCTGCTCCACCGCCTGCAGCGATTTCTGCCGGCCGACGAAAAGCGGGATGATCATGTAGGGAAAGACCACCACGTCCCGCACCGGCAACAGGGGCAGGATCCCCGGAATTTCCATCTCCGTCTGTTCGGCTGGATTGGCCACGTCGTCTCCCTGGTCACTCACTGCAGGATCTCTCCCAAACACCCTGGATCGCCGGCATCCTTCCCGGTGTTGCCAATTTTAGACTCGGGAAGAAAAGAGTCAAGAAATTCGGAATGTTTCCCGGCTTTCGCCGGCAATACGCCCATCCGGCCCGAAACGACGCTCGGCCAGCAGCAGCCGGCCCGTCGTCTCGAGCAGCAGGACGGTCGAGGACCGGGTGCCGTAGGGGCCGGCCTGAACAAAGATCGGAGACAGCGCCCGCTCCATCGCCAACCCCACCCCGGTGTCGGGCAGTTCGTCGTCGGCGGCCGGCGTCCGGTCGGCGAGCAGGTCGAACAAACCCGTCACCAGGCTCCCGGGGTCGGGCCGGCGCTGCAACAGAGCAGCCAGCATTTTCCTGCCGCGGCGCACCTTCGGCCAGGGGGTGTCGAGTCCGGCATTGCTCAGACCGTGTACTCCGCTCGTCAGGGGCACCAGATCCCGGGAACGGTTGCTTCCGTAGACAAGACGGTCACCCTCGCCGACGATCAGGTTGAACCCGGGCCGGCAATCGGCGTTGTTCAACACCCCGGGCAACCAGTCGGCAGCGGCGGTCCGGGAACGGAGAAACTCCCTGACCAGCAGGCCACGCGACGGCCCCGGCGGCAACCGGCGCTTCGGCTCGCGAACATTGGTGACCAGCGCCAGACGCCCGTTGCGGGTCGTTCCGAACCAGCTGCCGCCGCCCTGCAGATCCCGCCCTCCCCAGATGGCGGGCGCGTCCGGCCAGAAAGCGGCCGGTGCCGTCGGCCGCCGGTGAAATTCATCGCGGTTGGCCGCCAGCACCAGCCGGTAACGATCATCGGGCCGCAAAGCGAACAGAACGAGACACATGTGACGATTCTTACACCTGGATCATTGGGTTTGTGCCGGATGAAGAGCGTAAGTGCCTGGCCCGGATGCGGTTTTCAAAAATCTATGGCGCACCCTTTAGGTTCGCCGGTGATTTTTGGGAAGCGCAGGCAGGTCAATGACTTGCGCTATTCGCCGGTGACAAGCTCACTGGTTCAGGTTACACGAACGGTCGTCGCCGGGACAGAGAAAAACCCGCCGGCACAAGGCAGACGGGTTCGTTGAACAGAATGCGGAAAGGGTCACGGCACGGCATACAACCTACCTCCGCGGTGCCGTCCGGACGCCCCTGCCACCACCTGCCAGAGACAGCAGGGAGACGCTTTCAGGCCACGTCTTCGTAGCGTTTGCGGTAGCGCGGCCGCTCGACGATCAGCGAACGGATCTCGCCCACCTCGGGGATCCTGCCGGAGATGCGGACGAAATCGTCGACCACCAGGGCCGGTGTGACATAGACCCGGTTGTCGATCATCTTGCGGACATCCTTGTAGACATGCACCTCGGCCTTGACCGCCAGATCGTCGAGCGCCTGCCGGACGTTGGCAAGGGTCTTTTCACAACGGTCGCCGCAGCCGGGTTTGCAGAGAATGTCGATGCGCATGGGGCACCTCCTTTCGGCCAAATAGATGACCACTTTGGTCATCATTATAGCCCCAACCGGGAACGGCGCAAGCCTTTTCTCCCCTTTTCGCGTCGTCACCCGGTTCGGCGGCAAGGTGCCTCCCGGGGGATTCAATCCTTTTGCCGTTCAGAGGCGGGGAGGAGGCACCTTGCCGTAGACCGCCAGCAGCGCCCGGCGCACCCGGGCCTGCAGGCGAATGGCGTTGATCGGCTTGGCAATGAAGTCGAAGTAGCCCAGCTTCAGCATCCGGGCCTCTTCTTCCGGCGTACTGCGGGAAGACAGGCCGATGACCGGAATCTTGCGGGTCCGCTCATTGGCCTGCAGGTTGCGGAACATCTCGTCGCCGGTGAGCCGGGGCATCACCGTGTCGGCAACGATCAGATGCGGCAGCTGGTTGAGGGCCTCCTTCAGCCCCTCGGCGCCGTTGGTTGCCTCCAGCACCTGATAACCGTCCCGCTCGAGCGCCGCCCGGATGGCCGCCCGCACCATCTCCTGGTCATCGACCACCAGGATGGTCCACCAGCTCTGCTCTTTCTTCGGATCCTTGCCGAGATAGTGCCGGTTGACGGCAGCGACGATCTCCTCGCGGGTGGTGACACAGGGTACGATCGACAGGCCGGTACGAAAGGCCAGATCGTCGATGGTTTCCATGTCGAGAGGGTTGACCATGGCCAGAAAGAGGCGCCGCCGGTCGAGTTTGAGGGGGAAGATCAGCTTTTTCAGGCAGGTATCGGGATCGACCAGCTTCAGCAGTTCGGCGGAAAAGCAGTGGGCGGCGATGTCCCGCACCGTTTTCAGGCCGAACTGACGCGCCAGCACCACGGCAACATCACGCTCGGTAATGACCCCGCTCTCCTCGAGGATCTCACCCAGGTGCTTGCCGCTGTGGCGCTGTTTTTCCAGGGCCTGCTGCAGACTGCGCTCCGTCAGGACCCCGGCTTCAACGAGTATTTCACCAAAACGCTTGCGTCCGGACATCCATGCCCCTTTCTTCCCCCTCCCGTCGGTGACAGGCTCACTGATTCAGACTTACGTTTTTCCCTTGTCGGTCGTCACTCAACTATTCTTTAGCCGGCCGGCACTGTCAACCGTCTCTGCGCCGGCCATCTCTCAGGAAAACGCCTCACACCAGCGAAGGGACGCTCGAACCGGGAAACGACGCTCCGGCCGGAAAAAATGGGCCGGACACTGTGTCCGGCCCGACCTGCCCGATAGCTCAGTGGACGGTCTTGATGGCGATCTTCTTCGGACGGGCCGCCTCGGCTTTCGGCAGATGCAGCGTCAGCACGCCATCCTTGAGTTCGGCCTCGGTCCGGTCGGGATCGATGCTGTCGGGCAACCGGAACTGCCGGAAGTAGCCGGCGACGGCAAACTCCCCGAACAGCCGCTCCCCCTGGTCGACATGGCCGGCCGCGCCCTCGATGGTCAGCACGCCCTGATCGATGTCGACCTTGAGATGGTCCTTGTCCAGTCCCGGGACATCGGCGATCAGGGTCAGTCCCTCGTCGGTCTCGTAGATATCGACCGCAGGGGTCAGGTAACGGTCATGGGTACGCATCTCCTCACGGGCCAGTTCTCTATCCTGAGTCAGGGTCAGA
>CAYTVY010000095.1:0-9963 GCA_964441925.1 uncultured Geothermobacter sp. | reverse complement strand
CGTGGGTTTGTGCCGGATGAAGGGTGTAAGCGAATGTGGTTTGCAAAAATCCAAGGCGTGCCCACAGGTTCGCCGGTGATTTTTGGAAAGCGAAGCCAGGTCAATGGCTTGCGCTGTTCGCCGGTGACAAGCTCACGGATTCAGGGCTAAACCCACCGGGCCTTTCCGTCGACAAGTTGATGACGGCGACAACGTCCATCGCAGCTGAACGGAAAGGCCATGTCCCAGATCCACCCTCCGCAGAACGGCAATCTCATCCGGCTCGGTCCGTCGTTGCCGAAACGGGATCACAAGGCGTGGGCCTCGCTGCGACAGATCCTCGATGCCTTGCCCGATCCGGCCTGGATCCTATCCGCCGGCGGTGAAGTGCGACTGGTCAATACCGCCGCCTGCCGCGTCTACGGCCACGAACTGCGTGAGTGGCAGACCGCGACTTTCCTGCGCGCCGTCGGTCTGAGCCAGCGCACCTTCGGTCAGCTTGCCGGCCTGCTGGCCGAGGAAGACTACCAGTACGTGGAGGGCGAGCACCGGCGCCGTGACGGCTCGCGTTTTCCTGCCGAACTGCGTCTGCATCCTCTGCTGATCGAGGGAGCGACCGCCGTGCTCGTTCTGGGGCGGGACAACACCGCCCGCAAGAGTGCCGAAAACGCCTTTCGCGAGATTCAGGCCCGGTTCCGCCAGACCTTCGAACATGCCGGTTCCGGCATGGCCCTGGTGCTGCCGGAGGGCTTCTTTCTTCAGGTGAACGAGGCCTTCAGCCGGTTGACCGGTTACCCCCGGCCCGAGCTGCAGCAGCTCAACCTGAAGGATCTGCTGCATCCGGACGATGTCGGACCGGCCTTCGCCGGGCTGGATGCCTGCCGCGATGGAGGCAGGGGGCTGCTGCAGCTCGATCTGCGGTTCGTCCGTCCGGACGGCACCCTGGTCTGGGGTGAATTGTCGGCCACCTGGTTTTCCGCCCTGGAGGATGCCACGGCGTACTGGATCGTTCTGGTGCAGGACATCACCTCCCGCCGCCAGGCCGAGGAGGCTCTGGCAGCGAGCGAGGAGCGTTACCGACAGGTGGTGCACCGGGTGCGGGACGTGCTCTTTCAGCTCGACAGCGAGAGCCGTTTCGTCTTTCTCAATCCGGCCTGGGAAAAGCTGACCGGCCTGGAATGCAACGAGAGCCTCGGCCGGCGTCTGAGCGAGTTCGTCGCCGGGAAGCAGCGGGATGACCTGCAGGCGCTCTGCACCAGCCTGCGGGAGAATGAACGGCAGGTCTGCGAGGGAGAATTCTTCTTCGAGTTTTCCCCGGGCCGTGACCGCTGGCTGCAGGTTACCCTGATGGGGGACGGCTGTGGTACGGTGACCGGGACTCTGCACGACATCCAGGAACAGAAGAATGACAAGGATCGTCTGCTCGACGAGCGGCAGTTTCTGCAGGCGGTCATCGATGGTGTCTGCGATCCGCTGCTGGTCGTCGATCTCGACCACCGGGTGCAGCTGATGAACAAGGCGGCGCGACGCAACGCCGTCATGCTGTCGGTCGACGACCGGCATCCCTTCTGCTACCAGCTGCACCTCGGTCGCAAGCAGCCCTGCAACGGCGACTATCATCCCTGTCCCATGGCCGAGGTCCGCACCACCGGCCAGCCGGTGACCGTCGTGCATTACCGTGACGAGAGAGGAGGGGGGCAGCGGGTCTACGAAGTTCAGGCGTCGCCCTTTCGCGATGCCGACGGCAAACTGTCGGGCATCATCGAGTCGTTCCGTGACATCACCTACCTGTTCGAGGCCGAGGAACAGTTGCAGGAAAAGGAGAACCGCCTCGACTACCTGGTCCAGCACGACCTGCTGACCGGGCTGCCCAACCGCAGTCTCTTTCTGGTGCGGCTGCGACGCATGATCGGACGCGCCATGCAGTCCGGCAAGAAGCTGGGGGTGCTGCTGCTCGACCTCGACCGGTTCAAGAACATCAACGACTCACTGGGGCACGACATCGGCGACCTGGTGCTGTGCGAGGTCGCGAAGCGGCTGACCGGCACCCTGCGCGACAGTGATGTCGTCGCCCGCCTCGGTGGCGACGAGTTCATCATCGTGCTCGACGGTCTTTCCACCGCCGGACATGTCGAGGCGGTGGCACGCAAGGTTCTCGCCGCCCTGACACCGCAGCTCGAAGTCCGGGGTTGCCAGCTGTTTCTTACCGGCAGCCTCGGCATCAGCCTCTTTCCCGACGACGGCGGAGAGCCGAAGGAGCTGCTCAAGGCGGCGGATACCGCCCTGTTCCGGGCCAAGCAGGCCGGGCGCAACAGTTTCAGTTTCTACACTCCGGACATGAACGCCCGTTCCAAGGAGTTGCTGCTGCTCGAAGCCTCCTTCCGCCGGGCGATCGAGGAAGAACAGCTGGTACTTCACTTCCAGCCGCAGATCGACCTGTTTACCGGCCATGTCCGCGGGGTGGAGGCCCTGGTGCGCTGGGAACATCCGGACAAGGGGATGATTTCTCCTGCCGATTTCATTCCCCTGGCCGAGGAGACGGGCCTGATCGTGCCGATGGGGGAGTGGGTGCTGCGCCAGGCCTGCCGGCAGGCGGTCCGCTGGCGTGACCAGGGGTTTTCACCCATCCGGGTGACGGTCAACATTTCGGCCCGGCAGTTTCTCAAGGAAGGGCTGATCGAAACCGTGCTCGGGATTCTCGCCGAGACCGGCCTCGAGCCGGACGGCCTCGAGCTGGAAATCACCGAAAGCATGATCATGCACGACATCGAGCGGGCAACGGAGGTCATGAACCGGATCGCCGAAACCGGCATCCACCTGGCGATCGACGATTTCGGCACCGGCTACTCGTCGCTGGCCCATCTCAAGTGTTTTCCGCTCACCACCCTGAAAATCGACCGGGCGTTCGTTCGCGATATCGGCAGCAATCGCGAGGACGAGGCGATCATCAAGGCCATCATCGCCCTGGCTCACAGTCTCGATCTGCAGGTTGTCGCCGAGGGTATCGAAACCATGGAGCAGTACGGTTTTCTCAAGGAGTGCGGCTGCGAGCAGGGGCAGGGATTTCTCTTCAGCCGGCCGGTGCCGGAGGACCGGATCAGCCCCCTGCTCCGGCCGCGCCCCCTGTTCTGACCGGCCACGGAAAAAAGGCCTTGACCGGGCAGGGCAGGTCTGGTAAATAACGGTTCCGCTTTTTGGGGTGTCGCCAAGCGGTAAGGCAGCGGACTCTGACTCCGCCATTCGGGGGTTCGAATCCTCCCACCCCAGCCAGGGATTGCCGGCCGATGGCCGTTGAAGAATAGAATCAGAGCTGCAGCGGAAAAGGTGGGGTAGCGCCCCACCTTTTCTCGTATGCGGCCGCCGGAGGATTGCGCATGTCCCGAATCTTCCATTTCTGGCAGCCACCGGCCGGTCACCGGGTGACCACCGGAGCCGAGCGGCGTGAGGTCATTCTGCCCGCCATCCCCCTGCCGCTGCTCGAACCACCGGCGGGCGTTCCCTCCGACCAGGCGATCGGTGAAGGGATCTACGCCTATCTGCGACAGAACCCGGACGGTGAACATGCCGGCGTCTATGCCCGCCTGCTGGCCGACGCCTTTCCGCACTATCTGGCCGATCTCGCCGCCCAGGCGGTGATGATCGGCCGCAAGGAAGTCGATGCTCCCTACCTGCAGCGCATGATCAACTGCCTGAAGGTTCTTGCCCTGATCGAGCCGGAGCGCTCCGATCTGCAGGCCCAGATCGGGCAGGGCTGGCTTCGGCTCGCCTTCGAGTTCCAGGAACTCCCCTCGAGTCGCCGCCACCTGCTCGCTGCCTTGGGGGCACTGAACCGTGCCAGACGTCTGGGCGACCGTTCGGCCTCGACACTCGACAGTCTCGCCCGGGTCAATTTTCTCATCGGCGACTACCTGCTGGCACGTCAGTACTGGCAGGAACTGCTGGCGGCGACGGACGACGCATCCCTGGGCGACAGCATCCGCGCGCAGGTTGCCCGCATCGACGGCTGGGAGGTGCCCGATTATCCGCTGACCGACGATCTGGAAGCCATGGGACAGGCACTGGAACTTCACGGACGGAAGGATTTCACCGCCGCCCTGCGCCGGCTCGGTGAGGTCGAAAAACGGGGGGGGCTGCTGGCCGACTTCTCCCTGCCGCAGTTTCACTTCCTGGCCGGTCTGTGCCATGAGGGGCTGGGAGATGACGAGCAGGCCGCCGGGTGTTACCGTCGGGCCCTCGAGGTGGATGCCGCTTTCGCTCCAGCGCGGCAGCGACTGGAGGAGCTTGGACGGCAGGGGGGAGCGGCGTAATTGACAAGGATATATCAGGCTGATTTAATACACGCCTGACATGCCGGCAAGACAACACAGAAACGTGGAGGACGACATGAATCCCCTGGCCAAGGAACTGAATGAGCTGATCGCCGCCGACAATCCGTATGTCCTGGAGATGCTGTCCGAACTTGGACGGCAGCTCTTCTTTCCCAAGGGCATTTTGACCCAGTCGGCCGAGGCCAAGGAGAAGGCACACCGCTTCAACGCCACCATCGGCATCGCCACCGAGGACGGTGGTCCGATGTACCTGCAATGCATCCAGGACAAGCTCGCCGCCTTCGATCCCAAGGACATCTATCCTTACGCGCCGCCGGCCGGCAAGCCGGAGCTGCGCAGTCTCTGGCGGGAGAAGATGCTGCGGGAGAATCCCTCGCTGCAGGGTAAATTTTTCAGCAATCCCGTGGTGACCAACGCCCTGACCCACGGTCTGGCGATCGTCGCCGACATGTTTGTCGATGCCGGTGACCACCTGGTGCTGCCCGACATGATGTGGGGCAATTACAACCTGACCTTCGCCGTGCGTCGCGGCGCCGTCATCCGCAAGCACAACACCTTCACCGCGCAGGGAGGGTACGATGTCGCCGCCCTTGCCGAGGCCCTGCGGCAGACGGCGCGGGAGAAGGGCAAGGCCGTGGTGCTGCTCAACTTCCCCAACAATCCGAGCGGCTACACGCCCAGCGTGGCGGAAGGGGCGGCGATCGTCGATGCCATCCGCAGCGTCGCCGAAGAGGGCTGCAACGTCGTCGCCGTGACCGACGACGCCTATTTTGGGCTTTTCTACGAGGACAGCCTGCAGGAGTCACTGTTCGGCGCCCTGGCCAACCTGCATCCGCGGGTGCTGGCGGTCAAGCTCGACGGCGCCACCAAGGAAGAGTACGTCTGGGGCTTCCGCACCGGCTTCATCACCTTTGCCGGCGGTGAGGCGAAGGAACAGCCCGGGCTGATCACCGCCCTGGAAAAGAAGACCATGGGCATCATCCGCGCCACCATCTCCAACTGCCCGCATCCGAGCCAGACCTTCGTCATCGAGGCGCTCAGGTCCCCCGAGTTTCTTGCCCAGAAAGAGGAGAAATACCGGACCATGAAGGGACGGGCCCTGAAGGTGAAAGAGGTGCTCGATACCGGTTGCTATGCCGATGCCTTCAGCTACTATCCCTTCAACTCCGGTTACTTCATGTGCCTGAGACTGAAGACGGTCGATGCCGAGAAACTGCGCGTGCATCTGCTCGACGCTTACGGGGTCGGCACCATCAGCATCGGCGCGACCGACCTGCGGGTCGCCTTCTCCTGCATCGCCGAGCAGGACATCCCGGAACTGTTCGCCACCATCTACCAGGCGGTCAAGGATCTTGAGTAAGCGGATGTCTCATCACAATCCAACCAGCGATATCCGGGCCCGCGTAAGCGGGCCCGTCTGTTTTCATGCGTGATCCTGAGTCGAAGGCGATATGGACGGAGCTGGCGGCGCTGCCCGGCTTCGCCCGTCTGCACGCCCGTCTGCAGCAGGACGGTCCGGCGGCCTGGCTGGTGGGAGGGGGCCTGCGTGACTGGTTGCTGGGGCAGCCTCTGGCCGATGTCGACCTGGTCGTCGACGGGGACTGTGAACCGCTGGCAAGGTGGCTGGCGGCGACGGAAAAGGGCTCCTGGTTCTGGCTCGACCGTGAGCGGGGGCAGTGTCGGGTGGTGCTCGAGTATGCGACGGGCGGCAGGTTCGGCTACGATCTTGCTCCCCTCAAAGGTGGTTCCCTGCAGGCTGACCTCAGGGAACGGGATTTCACCATCAACGCCATGGCCCTGCCGCTCGGCCCGGCCGGAGCCCGGCTGTTCGATCCGTTCGGCGGTCTGCAGGATCTGAACGACCGGAGGTTGCGCGTGACCACCTCCGCGTCGCTGCGACAGGATCCCCTGCGTGTCCTGCGGGGACTCCGTTTCCTCCGGGTGTTCGGGCTTGCCTGCGACCCGCCGACCTTCGAACTGATGTGCCGGATGGCACCGGCGATGGCCGACCTGCCCGGGGAACGTATCGCCGGGGAACTGAGCCGGATCCTGTGCCTGCCGTTGCCGCCGGCACTGTTGACGATGTTCGAGCAACTGCAGCTGTTCGTCTCTCTCGGTCTGCGGTGGCCCGAGCCGCCGGCGGGACGGGTGATGCGGGCACGGATCCGGATGCTGGAAGCGGCCGTTGCCGCCCTGCCGGAGGACGTATCGGAGCGTCAGATCGCCGGCGGCTGGAACGCCGCCGCCCTCGTCCGTCTGCACCTGCTGCGGCCGGCGTCGGGCGAAGACGGGGTCCGTGCCCTGACCACACGGCTGAAGCTGCCGCGTATCGCCGGCAGGGCACTGCTCGGCTTGCATCGGCTGGAGAGACGGTTGTTGCCGCCGCTGCCGGCCGGCGAGCGGCGGCGGCGACTCTGGCTGCAACAGTTGCCGGGGCACCCGCTGTGCTGCCTGCTGCAGATCATGGCCTTTGCTTCGTTGGAGGGGGCCGGTGCCGGCACCCAGGCGGCGCTTGCCGCCGATGCTCTGGCTCTTGCCGACGGTGACGCGCCGGCGCCGCTGGTGCCGGCGGGAGAGATCGCCCGTGAGTTGAACATCCCCCCCGGGCCTTTGCTCGGGAAGTTGCTCGAAAGGCTGGTCGCGGCGGAGATCGCCGGCCAGGTCAACGACCGTGCCACGGCGCTTGTCTGGCTGAAAAAAGAGCTGGAGTTGGGCATTGACAAAGCGGGCGGCCCTCCCTAAAATGTGCATCCGCAAGCGGGAATAACTCAGTGGTAGAGTGTCAGCTTCCCAAGCTGAAGGTCGCGGGTTCGAATCCCGTTTCCCGCTCCAGACAGTTCAGCCCCGGCCAGCGCCGGGGCTTTTCACTTTTGCCCCTTTGCCGCAACCCGGTCGCCGTGCCAGAATGGGGAATGGAACAGAGCGAGGAAGATGGCCGAAGCAAAGAAAAAAATCCTGATGGTGCGCTGTCCCGGCTGCGGCAGCATGACCCCCTATGACGGCAACCCGCTGCGCCCCTTCTGTTCCGAGCGCTGCCGCTGCCTCGATCTCGGTGCCTGGGCGGACGAAAGCTACCGGATTCCGGGACCACCGGCCGATGTCGACGAGGAGCCGGCCGACTGAGGCAGGGCTCTGCTGCCTGGATGCGCATTCCGCCTGCTGCCAGCCCTTCATCCCCCTGGAGGTGTCCGCGTGTACTATTTGACCATTCAGACCCATTTTGCCGCCGCGCACAACCTGATCAACTACCAGGGCGACTGCGAGAACCTGCATGGCCACAATTGGAAGGTTGAAGTCCGGGTCCGGGCGCGACAGCTCGATGCCGCCGGCCTCGGCATCGATTTCAAGGTGCTGAAGAAAGAGGCCAACAAACTGCTCGACGAACTCGACCACAAGTACCTGAACGACCTCGAGCCGTTCCGGAATATCAGTCCCTCATCGGAAAACATCTGCCGTTTTCTGTTCGAGCGGCTCTCCGCCCGGCTCAATACCGACAACGTCCAGGTCGACGAGGTTCGGGTCTGGGAATCGGACAACGCCTGCGCCAGCTATCGCCTTGACTGAACTTGCCCTGAAAGAGATCTTTTCCTCCCTGCAAGGCGAGGGGATTCACATCGGCTGCCGGCAGATCTTCGTTCGGCTGGCCGGATGCAACCTCGCCTGTCGCTACTGCGATACCGACTTCGACTCAGAGGCCGGCTGCCGGATCGAGACCGAACCCGGCAGCGGCCGGTTCCGGGAGGTGAAAAACCCCTGGTCCGCCTTGCGGTTGACAGAGTTGCTGCAACACTGGCAGACCGCTTTTCCGGGACTGCACCGGGCCATCGCCCTCACCGGCGGCGAGCCGCTGCTGCAGGCGGATGCCCTGGCACGGTGGCTGTCACGACAGCAGGGCGGTCTGCCGGTTCATCTGGAAACCAACGGAACCCTGGTGGAGCAGGCGCGAAGCCTGCGTGGCAGCATCGATTTTTTCTCGATCGATCTGAAACTCTCTTCGGTGACGGGAGAACCGACGCCCTGGGAAGAGCACCGGCGGTTTCTGGAAGCCTGTCGGGGGCGGCCGGCCCAGATCAAGATCGTGGTCGCCCCTGGACTGGACGAGAACGAAATGCGGCAGGCGGCCGGACTCGCCGCCGGTTGTCTGCCGCAGGCGCCGCTGATCCTGCAGCCGGTGACGGAAGCCGGCCGGCCGTCGGTCGCGGGCCGGCGGCTGCTGTCGTGGCAGAAGGCATTGAGCCAAATCCATCCCGATTGCCGGGTGATTCCCCAGGTTCACCCCCTGCTGGTGGTTGCCTGACGAATGCCCGGGTAAGGGCGGACCGGCCTGACGACGCGCCGTTTCAGGAATTCTCGGCGATGGCCCGGTTCAGCTCTTCGAGCAGCCCTTCGACATCCACCTTGTGCACATCCGCGCCGCCTTCGACGGCTTCGTACTGGGCGATCTGGCACTCGTTGCATTCGAGACCGAACTTCCGGAAGACGCTGATGGTCTGCGGATATTTGCGGATAATCTCGCCAATGGTCATCTCTCTGGTGATCATTTCGTTCCTCGCGCAACGGGTTCAGGTTTCACCGGTCAGCTTGGCCAGCAGGGCGTCCCTGACCGGTTCCGGCACAAAGGCGTCGACATTGCCTCCCAGCGAGGCCACTTCCTTGACGATCGACGAACTGAGGTAGCCGTAGGGCACGGATGTCATCATGAACAGGGTTTCGATCTGTTCGCAGACGGCATGGTTCATCTGGGCGATCTGGAACTCGTACTCGAAGTCGGAGACCGCCCGCAGCCCGCGCAGAATCACCCGGGAGCCGATCGTCGTCATGTAGCTGACCAGCAGCCCGTCGAACGTGTCGACCCTGAGCCGGGGATTGTCGCCCACCACCGCCCGGATCAGCTCGACCCGTTCGCTGGTGGTGAAGAGAGCCTTTTTCTCCGCATTGCGGGCGACGGCGACGACGACCTCGTCGAAGACTTCCAGCCCCCGGTGGATGATGTCGAGATGGCCGTAGGTGATCGGGTCGAACGAACCGGGATAGACGGCGATGTGTTTGTTCATGGGGCTTCCTCGCGGCTGAAAAATTCGATTCTGACGCGGCCGAAGCTGCGTTCGAGCAGCCGCTGCAGCCCGGGCGGCGACTCGGTCGGGGGCTCCCTGCGATCGGTTTCGACCACGATCAGGCCCGTCGCGGCCAGCAGATCGGCCTTCGCCAGCTGTTGCAGCACTCCGCCGGCAAGTCCGCTGTGATAGGGCGGATCGATGAAGACCAGGTCATACTGCCCGCCGGCCAGGCGCCCAAGCACCTTCAGCACGTCGGCACGCAGCAGCCGGCTGCGGTCGCGCAGCCGGCAATGAACCAGGTTCCGGTCGATGAGCCGGGCCGCGGTCGCCCCGTTGTCGATGAACAGTGCCCCGCCGGCGCCGCGGCTGAGTGCCTCGATACCCATGGCGCCACTGCCGGCGAACAGGTCGAGAACCCGGCAGCCGTCAAAACTGTCGAGACGGCTGGCCAGCATATTGAAAACGGCCTCGCGGACCCGGTCCGGCGTCGGGCGGACATCCCGGCCGGTAAAGGTCGCCAGCCGGTGTCCTTTGGCGGCACCACTGATGACACGCATGACTTTACCTTTCCAACAGCTTGAAAACGCTAGCATGTCAAG
>CAYTVY010000094.1:0-10034 GCA_964441925.1 uncultured Geothermobacter sp. | reverse complement strand
GATTTTGTTGCTGCCATTTACGCGGCGACCAAGAGTTGGCCGAGTGAAGAACTTTATGGCTTGACGTCGCAGGTCCGCCGGGCGGCGGTTTCTGTTCCCTGCAACATTGCTGAAGGAGCGGGGCGGGGCGGACGAAAAGAATACACGCGGTTTCTTGGCATTGCCCTGGGATCTTTGGCGGAAGTCGAGACGCAGCTTGTGATCGCGGCTCGTTTGGGATATATGAGGGACTGCTCTGAGCTGAACGAAAGTCTTCAGGAAATAAGGCGAATGCTGATCGGTTTGAACAAAAGTCTGGAGGTTGCATGACCCGCTCCTCGTCCCTCGTCACCCGTCCCTCGTCACTGCCTGTAACGCGTCACGGAATTCTTTTTGTGGTCTCCGCCCCGTCG
The DNA here is from genome assembly GCA_964441925.1 of uncultured Geothermobacter sp. Lineage (GTDB taxonomy): Bacteria > Desulfobacterota > Desulfuromonadia > Desulfuromonadales > Geothermobacteraceae > Geothermobacter. The sequence goes on along the minus strand of CAYTVY010000094.1, from coordinate 9,642 downwards.
GGGGCCGGCAAGACGACGCTGTGCCGTTACCTGGTTGACAATTTTCCCGACCTGCGGCAGTCTATCTCGTTCACGACCCGGGCGCCGCGCGACAATGAACGGGACGGGGTCGATTACCATTTCGTCGGGCGCGAGACATTCGAGCGGATGGTGAGCGAGGGCGCCTTCGCCGAGTGGGCCGAGGTGCACGGCAATCTCTACGGGACGGCGCTGCAGACTCTGGAACAGGCCCGGCAGGCCGGCGAGGATATCCTGCTCGACATCGACTGCCAGGGGGCGGCCCAACTGAGGCAGAAGCTGGCGGATGCCGTTTTCATTTTCATTCTGCCGCCTTCGCTCGAAGAGCTGGAGCGCCGCCTGCGGGGGCGGCAGACCGACAGCGAGGATGTCGTTGCCCGCCGGCTGGCCAATGCCCGCCGGGAGATTGCGGCGGCCCACTGGTACGATTATCTGCTGGTCAACGACGACCTGGAGGCTGCCAGGGAACAGCTGAAGGCCATCGTTCTGGCCGAGCGGTGCCGCACCCGCCGCTTCCGGCAGCCACCGGCCCGCTGGTACGGCATCGACGCGACGGAATGACTGAACGACACACACTGCTGGAGAGGAACACCCATGGCTCGTGTAACTGTTGAAGACTGCCTGACCCAGATTTCCAACCGCTTTCTGCTCTGCATGGTGGCCGCCAAGCGGGCCAAGCAGCTCTACAAGGGGGCGGCGCCCCTGATCGAGAACAAGTCCGGCAACAAGAAGGTGGTCGTCGCCCTGCGGGAGATCGCCGCCGGCAAGGTCGACTTCGAAGTGCCGGGAAAGAAGGCCTGAGCGCGGTTGCCGCCTGCGGGGGGAGGCCGCAAGGCCCCGCCCCGCAATCTGCCCCCGTACCGATCTCATGACCAGGCCGGACGAAGTCATCGCCCGGGTGAGCCGCTACCATCCGGAAGCCGATACCGGGCTTCTTCAGCAGGCCTTCGCCTTCTGCCGGCAGACCTGTCTCGACCGCCCCGCCGGTCCCGGCAAGGCCGTCTGGCAGCACTCCGTCGAGGTCGCCTCTCTGCTCGCCCAGCTGCAGCTCGATATCCCCAGCATCGTTGCCGGCATCCTGCACGACACCGTCCGTGACGGCGGTCCCGGCATCGACGACATTGCCCGTGAGTTCGGTTCCGACATCGCCGAACTGGTCGAGGGCGTCAACAAGATCGGCCGCATCGCCTACAAGCAGCGGGTGAAGGAACAGGCGGAAAGCTTCCGCAAGATGCTGCTGGCCATGGCCCGGGACATCCGGGTCATTCTGGTCAAGCTGGCCGACCGGCTGCATACGATGCGGACGCTGGACAGCCGCCCCCCCGAGCAGCAGCTGCTGCTGGCCCGGGAGACCATGGAGGTGTTCGCGCCCCTGGCCAACCGCATGGGTATCGGCTGGATCAAGAACGAGCTGGAAAATCTCTCCTTCCGTTATCTGTATCCCGCCGAATACCGGGAGCTCTCCCGCAAGCTGGCCCGGCGCGAGCGGGAACACGCCCGCTACATCGCGGAGATCAAGCACCGGCTGGAGAGCCTGCTGGCGGAGAACCGCATCGAGGGGCAGGTCTCCGGCCGCGCCAAGCACCTCTATTCGATCTTCCTGAAGATGCAGCGTCAGGGGATCGCCTTCGAGCAGGTGCACGACCTGATCGCCTTCCGGATCATCCTCAAAACGGTGCAGGAGTGCTACGCGGTGCTGGGGATGGTGCATGCCCTGTGGACGCCGATTCCCGGCCGCTTCAAGGACTACATCGCCATGCCCAAGGCCAACATGTACCAGTCGCTGCACACGACGGTCATGGGGCCGCACGGCGAGCGCATGGAGATCCAGTTGCGGACCGAGGAGATGCACCGGATCGCCGAGGAGGGGATCGCCGCCCACTGGAAGTACAAGGAGGGCGGCGGGCCGGTGGAGGCGTCGGCGCAGCACGACCGGCGTTTCACCTGGCTGCGGCAGATTCTCGAATGGCAGAAGGATCTGAGCGATTCGCAGGAATTCCTCGCCGCCGTCAAGGTCGATCTCTTTCCCGAGGAGGTCTACGTCTTCACCCCCAACGGTGACGTCAAGGAGCTGCCGCGCGGCGCCACCCCGGTCGACTTCGCCTACGCGGTCCATTCCGACGTCGGCCATCACTGCGTCGGCGCCCGGGTCAACGGCAAGCTGGTGCCGCTGAAGACCGAGCTGCAGAACGGCGACATGGTCGAGGTGATGACCTCGCCCCACCAGGTGCCGAGCAAGGACTGGCTCAAGTTCGTCCGCACCTCCAAGGCGCGCAACAAGATCCGGCACTGGATCAAGACCGAACAGCGGCAGAGGAGCATCGAGCTCGGCCGCGAACTGCTGGAGAAGCGGCTGCGCAAGTACGGGATGGGGCTGAAGAAGGTCCAGCAGTCGGACGACTACGAGAAGGCCTGGCGGGAACTCGGCTTCACCCAGGGGGACGACATGCTGGCGGCGCTCGGCTACGGCAAGGTGTCGCCGGGGCAGGTCGTTTCGCGCCTGGTGCCGCGCGACCGGCTCGATGAGGAGGGCGGCCGGCCGCGGACGGTGCTCGGCAAGGTGGTGGAGAAGATCCGCCGCAAGCCGTCGAGCGCCATCCGGCTGCAGGGGGTCGATGACATTCTGGTCCGCTTCGCCCGCTGCTGCAGTCCGCTGCCCGGCGACGAGGTGGTCGGCTTCATCACCCGTGGCCGGGGGATCACCGTGCACACCGCCGACTGCCCCCAGGTGCAGGTGGCCGACCCGCAGCGCCGGGTCAGCGTCGAATGGGACCGGAAGAAGAAGGCCTCGCGACCGGTGAAGATCCGGGTCTTCTGCGAGGAGCGGAAGGGCATACTGGCCAACATCACCGCCGCCATCACCAACTGCGAGGCCAACATCCTCAGTGCCACCGCCCGGGTCGAGTCGGGGCGCAAGGGGATCAACACCTTCGAAATCGACGTGCGGGACCTGGCCCATCTCAACCGGGTCCGGCAGGCGGTGCTCAAGGTCAAGGGCGTCTACCGGGTCGACCGGATCCGGGGACAGCAATGAAGGAGGTTTCGTGATGGGCAAGGAGATCTTTGCGACGGCGGCGGCGCCGGCGGCCATCGGCCCCTATGCGCAGGCGGTGCGGGCGGGGGATCTGCTCTTCTGTTCCGGGCAGATTCCCCTGGTGCCGGAAACGGGGGAGGTGGTCGGCGAGGAGCTGGCGGCGCAGGCCGAGCAGGTGATGAAGAACATGGGGGCGGTGCTGGCCGCCGCCGGCCTCGACTACCGGCATGTGGTGAAGACGACCATCTACCTGACCGACCTGGCGCGTTTCGCCGAGGTCAACGCCATCTACGGCCGCTATTTTCCGCAGCAGCCGCCCGCCCGGGCCACGGTCGAGGTCAGCCGGCTGCCGAAGGACGTGCAGATCGAGATCGAGTGGATCGCCAGTTTCCAGGCCGGCTGAACCGGCCACCGGCGTGGGTGAGATGGGTGAGACACGAAGAGGGCGGTTCCCTGCGGAACCGCCCTCTTCGTTGAATGGATCTGTCTCTGTCCGGCCGTCAGCCCGCCTTGACCACCGCTCCCGAACGGATGCAGCGGGTGCAGACCTTCATGGAGCGGACCTGCCCGTTCTTCTGGAGCGCCCGGACCTTCTGCAGGTTGGGGTACCAGATGCGACGGGTCTTGTTATGGGCATGACTGACATTGTTGCCAGTGGTCGGTTTCTTTCCGCAGACTTCGCAAACCTTGGCCATGGTCGGTTACCTCCTCGAGAATCAGAACGCAATCTTCTAGCATACTTCCATCCGGAATGCAAGATTTTTTATTCCGGATTTTTCATTCCGGTCTCCCCGGTGCGCCGGCGGCGGCCAGCAGTTCGAGGGCGGCGAGGGCTTCGCCCGCCGGGCCGAGGCGGGGATAGAGCCGTTCGCCGGCGGCCAGGTGCAGCCGCCGGGGCGTCCTGGCGGCCGTCCGGCCGCAGAAACCGGCCGGTCCGGCGGCCGGCCGGGGGGGAACGACACAGCGCGGCCGGAACGCGGTGAAGGGGAAGAGCCGTTCGAGCCCGGCCTGCAGCGGTGCGGGATCCGCCGGGTCGCAGGCCGTCCGCAGCCAGATGTCGGGCCGGTCCTGCCGGCCGCCGATGGCGATCTGCAGCGGACCGCTGTCGCCGGCGACCAGAAGCCTCGGGGCATGGATGGCGGCGACCCGGCCGCGGAGATCCTCCAGGTGCCAGAGGCCGGCGGCGGCGCCGGACGGGACGGCGTCCAGTCCTTCGGGCGCCTGGGGAGGCCGGCCGGCCAGGGCGACCCGTGCCACCCGGATCTTTTCCCCGCCGAAGCGGCAGAGCCAGTGTCCCGCCGCCGGCCGCAGCGCCGTCAGGTCGGCGGCGCTGCGACGGGTCACCCCCGCCTCGGTCAGCCGGCGGGTCAGCAGTGAATCGAGCGCCGCCGGCGCCACGCCGTGCGCGTTGAGCAGCTGGGAGGTCGCCAGGGCGGCCTCGGCGACGCTGATCGCGGCGGCCGGTGTCAGGGTGGCGGCCGCCAGCAGGCCGCAGACGAACCGGCCGGCGCCGGCGGATGCTCCGGCTTTTTGCAGCCAGGCTGGCAGCGGCTGCCGGGGCAGATGCGGCGGCAGGCCGTGCCGCACGGCCCGCAGCGGCCAGCGCCACCTGTGGGTCCAGCCGGCGGCAGGGAGCAGGCCGCCCTGCAGCAGGATGCCCTGCAACTGCTCTCCCAGTTCGTCCAGGCGCTTAAGCAGGTGCTGTATCTCCGTCGCCTGCCGCGGGTATTCACGCTGCAGTTCATCGCGCAGCGGGGCATCCCCGTGCAGCAGCAGGCAGGTGTCCTCCTGGCGGACGTGAACCGGCAGCGACGGGACGAGGCAGCTGCCGCCGCCGATTCGCGCAAGCAGCCGTTCCAGCAGCAGCGAGGAAGGCCAGAGCAGGTACGGCGGCCAGCCGAATCCGGTCAGGTGCAGGATGCGCCGCCCCTCGCGGGCCAGGATGGCGGCGGCGAGGCGGCCGGCGGGAGCGTCGCCGATGACGAGCAGATCGTAGTCCGGTTGCGCCATGAAATCGTCTATTGCCCCAGTTCCTCTTCCGACAGCAGCTGCAGGCCGTTTTCGGCCAGCAGGGCGGCGGTGACGCCCATGCCGGCGACGATCCGTCCCCGGCGGCAGATCCGGCGGACGCCGCAGGAGGGGCTGCGTTCCTTGAGCAGGGCGGTTCTGCAGGCGCAGAGCCGGGCGATCCCGAGGGTCTCCCGGGCGCCCTGCAGGAAACGCCGGTTCATGTCGGTGCCGTGGATGCTGGTGACGCGGCCGTCGCCGGCGAGAACCGACACGCCGTCGCCCCGGTCGAATTCGGTTCGCGGCCGGGGTGTCGGCAGGCCGGCGAGCTGTTCGGGACAGACGGGTACGGCGAGCAGCCCGCGGGTCTGCAGGTAGCCGATGACGCCGGCATGGCGTTTCGTGCCGCCGTCGTAGCGGCAGTTCACCCCCAGCAGACAGGCGCTGACCAGGATCCTGTCACCAGGGCGTGGCGTCATCTTCAGTCTTCCAGCGGGGGATTGACCAGGGCGTCTTCGCCGGGGTCGAGGGGCGGGTCGATCAGCACCCGGCGACCCTCGATGCGCAGGCGGCCCCGGGCGAAGAGTTCGATGGCCCGGGGGTAGATGCGGTGCTCCTGCTGCAGGATGCGCCTGGCCAGGGTCTGTTCGGTGTCGTCCTGCCGCACCGGCACCACCGCCTGCAGGATGATCGGGCCGGTATCGACGCCGCTGTCGACGAAGTGCACGGTGCAGCCGGCGAAGCGCGCGCCGTAGTCGAGGGCCTTTTTCTGTACGTGCAGCCCGGGAAAGGCGGGCAGCAGCGCCGGGTGAATGTTCATGATGCGGCCGGGAAAGGCGTCGAGCAGCACCTCGGTGAGCAGGCGCATGAAGCCGGCCAGCACCACCAGTTCGACGCCGGACTCCCGCAGGGCGGCCACCAGGGCCCGGTCGTAGTCCTCGCGGCTGGCGAACGGCCGGTGGTCGATGCAGCGGGCCGGAATGCCGGCCCTTTGCGCCCGCTCGAGGGCGCCGGCGCCGGGATTGTTGCTGATGACGACGGCGATCTCGGCCGGCAGGCTGCCGTCGGCGCAGCGGTCGATGATCGCCTGCAGGTTGGTTCCCCCGCCCGAGGCGAGGATGCCGAGGCGCAGTTTGCCGCTCATGACTTTCTCCGCTCCAGTTCGCTGAGCACCACCTGCTCTTCGCCCTCTTCGCAGACGCCGACCTCGCCGATGCGCCAGGCCGTCTCGCCCAGGCCGTGCAGCCGCAGCAGGACCTCCTCGTCCGTTCCCGCCGGCACGATCAGCACCATGCCGATGCCGTAGTTGAAGGTGCGGTACATCTCGGCCGGGGCGATGTTGCCGCCTTCGCGCAGCAGTTCGAACAGCGCCGGCTTCGGCCAGGAACGGGTGTCGAGCACCACCCGGCAGTGGCGCGGCAGTACCCGGGGAATGTTTTCGACCAGGCCGCCGCCGGTGATGTGGGCCATGCCCTTGATGGTGAAGTCGCGCAACAGGTTGAAGATGCTGCGCACGTAGATGCGGGTCGGCTCGAGCAGGGCCTCGCCGAGGGGTTTGTCCAGTCCGGCCGGGGTGTCGGCCAGGTCGAGCCCCATCACCTCGAGCAGCACCTTGCGCGCCAGCGAGTAGCCGTTGGAGTGCAGACCGCTCGAGCCGATGCCGATGACGACGTCGCCGACGGTGATGCTCGAGCCGTCGATGATGCCGTCGTTGTCGACGACGCCGACCGTGAAGCCGGCCAGGTCGTATTCGCCCTCGGCGTACATGCCGGGCATCTCGGCCGTCTCGCCGCCGATCAGGGCGCAGCCGGCCTGGACGCAGCCCTCGGAGATGCCGGCGACGATGGCCGCCATCTTCTCCGGAGCGAGCCTGCCGGTGGCCAGGTAGTCGAGAAAGAACAGCGGCTCGGCGCCCTGCACGACGATGTCGTTGACGCACATGGCCACCAGGTCGATGCCGACCGTGTCGTGCCGGTCGAGCATGAAGGCCAGCTTCAGCTTGGTGCCGACCCCGTCGGTGGAGGAGACCAGCACCGGATTGCGGTACTTGTCGGCGTGGAAGGAAAACAGGCCCCCGAAGCCGCCGATGTCGGTCAGTACCTCGGGGCGGCTTGCCTTTTTGACCAGCGGCTTGATCAGGTCGACGAACCGGTTGCCGGCGTCGATGTCGACCCCGGCGTCCTTGTAGGTCAGCTCTTTTTTGTCGGACAAGGCGGACTCTCCTGGATGAAAAGTGGACCTTTTGTAAATCAACGGCGACCGGGTGTCAATGGTTGCGGCAGCCGCATACGCCTCCGGGAGGAGTGAAGTTCTTTACAGCCCGGATGGGCTCCACTATCATACGCAGACCATGCCCGGTGCCGCAGCGAACGAGACGATGCCGGTCGTCATCAGGCCGATGACCCGGCATGATATCGAACAGGTTATCCTGATCGAGCGCGCTTGTCAGCCCCATCCCTGGGATGCCGGCAGATTTCAGCGCGAACTGGACCATCCGGCGGCCCGGCTGACGGTGGCCGAAACGCGTGAAGGCGTGGCCGCCTTTCTGGTCGGCTGGCAGGTGCTGGACGAGGTGGAGATTCACAATGTCTGTGTCGCTCCCGCTTTTCGCCGGCGGGGACTGGCGCAGGCCCTGCTGGCGGATCTGTTCGCCGCCACGGCGCCCGCCCGCTGTTTTCTCGAGGTACGCGTCGGCAATCTGCCGGCGATCCGGCTCTACGAGCGACTCGGTTTCGTCCGGCGGTCCGTCCGTCGACGTTATTATCATGATGGGGAGGATGCCCTGCTCATGGAGCGCGATTCCGCAGGCGCCCTGTCCCTTTCCTGAACGGTGGAGAGAGAACCCATGTCCAATTTCAAGACCCGTATCCTGGCCAACCAGGAGATCGCGCCGGGCTACTGGCGCATGCGCATCCAGGCGCCGGGCGCCGTCGCCGCCTGCCGGCCGGGACAGTTCCTGATGTTCCGCGTGCAGCTGACGCTGCTGCCGCTGCTGCGCCGGCCCTTCGGCATCTTCCGCACCGGCTTCCAGCCGTCCGACGTCGACGGCCTGCCGCCGGTCGAGTATCTGGAGATCCTCTACAAGGTGGTCGGCCAGGGGACGGCGATGATGAGCGAGCTGCACCAGGGCGACCGGGTGGAGATCCTGGGGCCGCTGGGTCGCGGTTTCGACGCCGGCAGCCCCGGCCGGGAGAAGATTCTGGTCGGTGGCGGCATCGGCCTGGTGCCGCTGTTCATGCTCGCCGAACGGCTGGTGGCCGACAGCCGGGTGCGGCTGCTGATGGGAGGACGCACCCGCGACGACATCATTGCCATCACCGAGTTCGAGCGGCTCGGGGTCGAGACCTACACCGCCACCGAGGACGGCAGCCTCGGCGAGCAGGGTCTGGTGACCGACGTGCTCGCGCAGAAGCTGGCCCGGGCCGCCGACGCCGAGGTCTTCGCCTGCGGTCCGCTGCCGATGCTGGAAGCGGTGCAGCGGATCTGCCGCCGGCACCAGGCGCCGCTGCAGGTCTCCCTCGAGGCGCTGATGGCCTGCGGGGTGGGGGCCTGTCTCGGCTGCGTGGTGAAGGGAGCCGGCCATTCCGACGAGAATCCGCGGTACCTGTGCACCTGCAAGGAGGGGCCGGTGTTCCGCGCCGACCAGCTCGACTGGAGCCGCCTGGAGAAGACCGACAGTTTCTGCGAGGGGTGCAAGCAATGAGCGAGGCGAAAGAGATGAAGGTTTCCCTGGCCGTCGAGGTGGCCGGCATCGCGATGAAGAACCCGGTCATGCCGGCTTCAGGCACCTTCGGCTACGGCGAGGAGTACGCGCCCTACATCGACCTGAACAACCTGGGCGCCATCGTCACCAAGGGCCTCTCCCTGCGCCCCAAGGCGGGCAATCCGACGCCGCGCATCGCCGAGACGGTCAGCGGCATGCTCAACGCCATCGGCCTGCAGAACGTCGGGATCGACGCCTTCATCGCGCACAAGATGCCCTTTCTGCGCGAGCTGAACACGCCGGTCATCGCCAACTTCTTCGGCAACACCCTCGACGAGTACGGCGAGGTGGCCCGGCGGCTCGACGCCATCCCCGAACTGGCCGGCGTCGAACTGAACATCTCCTGTCCCAACGTCAAGCAGGGGGGGATCGTCTTCGGCACCGATCCGCAGGCGGCCTTTGAGGCGGTCAGCGTGGTGCGCCGGAACCTGCGCAAGCCGCTGATCGTCAAGCTGACGCCCAACGTGACCGACATCACCGTCATCGCCCGGGCGGCCGAGGACGCCGGCGCCGACGCCCTGAGCTGCATCAACACCATCACCGGCATGGCCATCGACGTGCGGACCCGCCGGCCGAAGATCGCCAACCGCACCGGCGGCCTGTCGGGGCCGGCCATCCGCCCGGTCGCCGTGCGCATGGTGCACCAGGTGGTGCAGGCGGTGAAGATTCCGGTCATCGGGGTCGGCGGCATCAGCACGGCCGAGGATGCGCTGGAATTTCTCATCGCCGGCGCCAGCGCCGTACAGGTCGGCACCGCCAACTTCGTCGATCCCGACGCCATGCAGAAGGTGATCGACGGCCTGGAACGTTTCTGCCGGGA
>CAYTVY010000093.1:0-10451 GCA_964441925.1 uncultured Geothermobacter sp. | reverse complement strand
CAGCAGCCGAACCTCATCAGGACGCGACGTTGTGCCGGGAGGGGGAACCTTGGCTTGCCGATTGCCCATGACCGCCATCTCGAGATGCTGGAGCGGGCGCTCACGCGTCGGGTGCCAGGATGGGCACGGCGCTGTCCCGAGGTCGGTTGCCGTCTGGTGTCTCCCTTCCCGCGGGCAGGCCGGCGATGTCGGTGCCGGGGTCCTTGCCGCCGCCGCGCTCCCCGACAGGACCCCCGCCTTTCTGCTGCCGTCGGCCGATGTTCCGGTCTGGTGGCTGCTGGCGCTCGCATTTTTTACCCTGGTCGTCCTTTTCCTGTATCGTTTCCGGCGTCGATTGTGGTTGCGCGCGGCAACGTCCGATCAGGGCAATTTCGAGCTGCAGCGCCCACCGGCGCCGCAGGCGATGCGGCTGCGGCGGGCCGGCGCACGGAGCCACGATCTGTCGTCCCTGCTCGAGGCGGCCGCCGTCGGTCTGCTGGTGGTTCGCGAGGGGCGGATCCTTTATGCCAACGTTGTCGCCGCCGGCTGGCTCGGCTGTGATTCCCCCGAAGAACTGTTGTCGGTCACGGATCCCGAAAGACTCTTTCTTGAGCCGGACCGGTTCCGGGCGCGGCGGTTGTTCGGTGGTGGACATACCGCGACGGGCAAGGCGGAGACGGTTCTGCTCCGTCCCCGGATGGAGGGTGTCCTGACCGTCTGGCTCGAGGCGCGGGCGGGTTTTGTCTGCTGGCAGGGGCGGGACGCCACTTTGATCACCCTGACCGATGCCAGTGAATGGGTGCGTGAACAGCGGCGGCTGACCGAGAGTGAAGAGCGCTACCGCGAACTGGTCGAGAGAACCGACGATCTGCTCACCCAGGTCGATGCCGGCGGCCGATTCCTTTTCGTCAACCATCCCTCCCGCCGTATTTTCGGTCTCGACCCCGAAGAATGTGTCGGCCGGTCGGCTTTCGACTTCATCCACCCCGACGATCGTGAGCGGACCCGGGCCTGGTTCGAACAGTGTCTGCGGACCGGAACCGGCAACAGCAGCATCGAGAATCGGCAGGTCGCCGTCGACGGTCGGGTGTCGACCGTGCTGTGGAACTGCCATTTCCTCCATGACGATGCCGGCCGTCTGGTTTCGGTGACCAGCATCGCCCGCGACATCACCGAAATGAAGCAGACGCAGCGGGCGTTGCGGGAGAGTGAGTCCCGCTTTCACAGTGTGGTCAGGGCCCTTCCCGTGGGCTTGTTCATCTGTCAACTCGACGAACAGGGACGTCTCGTTCTGCTCGAGGGGAATCCGGCCGCCGACCGGATCCTGGGGATCGACAGCCGCAACCTGGTCGGTCTGGCACTGGAAGAAGCATTTCCCCGCTCCGAGGTGGCCGGGATATCCGAAGCTTGTCGCCAGGTGGTCGAGACGGGACGAAGCTGGCACCAGGCCCGGTTTCGCTGTCTGGATCGGAAGCGGCGGGAAGACCGTGTTTTCGAACTGCATGCCTTCCAGGTCGCTCCGGGACGAGTGGCCATCCTCTTTAAGGATGTTTCGCTCCGGGTCCGCCAGGCCGAGGATTTGGCACGCCGGGCCTCTTTTCAGCAGCTGCTGGCCGAGATGGCAGGCCGGTTCGTGCGGCGGCCGTTCGAAGAGGTGGAGGAGGGTGTCGGGCAAACCCTGCAGAAGATGGCGGACTGGTTCCGGGTCGATGGTGTCTACCTCTTTCGCTATTACGGTGCCGGGACGCCGCGGGTGAAAAGCGGATTCTGGCAACGAGACACGTTGGATGTGACGGCGGCAGATCTCGTCAGGCTCGGACCTGGCCGTTTCCCCTGGGGAACGGCCAGGCTGAAGCGGCTCGATCCGCTGGTCGTCGCCGATGTCGCAGACCTGCCGGCCGAGGCGGAAGCCGAGAAAGACTTCCTGTCGTCACGAGGGGTCGGTGCCCTGCTGGTGGTCCCCCTTCTCCAGCGAAACCGGCTGGCGGGGTTTCTTGCGCTGGCCGACTGTCGGGGGCCGCGCCCCTGGCTGGCCGATGAGATTGAGGCTCTGAGAGTGGTGGGACATCAGTTCAGCATGGTGTTTCAGGGGCATCAGGCCCGGCGGGCGCTCCAGCTGAGCGAGGAACGCTTTCGCACCATGTTCCAAGCGATCCCGGATGCCATTCTCCTGTTGCGGCCCGACGGCCGGATCATCGACTGCAACGAAGTCTTTCTGCGCCAAGTCGGTCGTACGAAGGAAGAAGTCATGGGTTGCACGACCGATCGGCTCGGTCTCTGGAACGGGCGGGAAAACCCGTTGCCGGCGCTGGACCACGTGGGGCAGAGTCGTTTCGAAGCCGATTTCATGTTGCCTAACGGCAGTCTGAAAAGCGGCCTGATTTCGGTCTGCCCGGTCCGTCTCGGGGATGCGGACCGCCAGCTGGTGGTGATCCGGGATGTCACCGAGCTGAAACGGGCTCGTCTTGCCCTGGAGGAGGCGGGAAGGAAGTATCGCCGGCTTTCCCGCGAGTTTCAGGCCATCCTCGACAGCGTGCAGGATCCACTGCTGCTGTTCGACCGCCGGCTGCGGGTGGTCTGGTGCAACCGGGGAGCCGTTCAGGCCCTGGGAGACGGACAGGAACTGAACGGCCGTTCCTGCCACCAGCTTTTTTCGCATTCACAGGCGGCCTGTTCCGACTGCCCGGTGCGCAGGACTTTCGATGCGGGCCGGCCCCACACTTTCTCGTTCGAAACGGGCGACGGCCGGCTGTGGGAGGTGCGGACCTTTCCGGTGCTCAACGACCGGCGGCAGGTGGTCAATGTGGTCATGGCCGCCCAGGAAACCACCGAACGGGTGCGGTTGCGCGAGGAGGCGGTCCGGGCCGGTCAATTGGCCTCGATCGGCGAACTGGCCGCCGGTGTCGCTCACGAGATCAACAATCCGATCAACGGTATCATCAATTACGCGCAGATCCTTCACGATGCCCTGGGCGGCCAGGACCGGTGGCGTGATATCGCTTCCCGCATCCTCAAGGAAGGGGACCGCATCGCCACGATCGTGACCTGTCTGCTCTCTTTCTCCCGCCTGGGAGGACAGGTGCGCAGTCCGGTACGGATCGCCGAGGTCATCGAGGACACCCTGGTGCTGGTCCGTACCCAGCTGCAGAAGGACGGCATCCATCTCGAGGTCGATGTGCCGGCCGATCTGCCGCCGGTGAACATCTTCCAGCAGCAGATCCAGCAGGTTTTCATGAACCTGATCAGCAATGCCCGCTATGCCTTGAACCAGAAGTATCCCCAATCCTGTCCGGACAAGCGGTTGCGCATCGTCTGCCGCCGGCAGGACGGATGCCTGGCCGTCCTCTTTCATGACCAGGGAACGGGGATTGCGCCGGAACACCTGCGGCGGGTGTTCAATCCCTTCTACACCACCAAGCCGGTCAATGAGGGAACCGGCCTGGGGCTTTCCATCAGTCTGGGCATCGTCAGGGACCATGGTGGTGAGCTGCGGATCGAAAGCGAGGCGGGAGTCTGCACCCGGGTGTGGGTTCTGCTTCCCTGCGAAGAGGAGGCGGAAGAATCGAGCGGTGCAGGTCCGGGGCAAACCGCCGGTTTGCCCTTGCAATCGCCGCCCGACCATGGTAAATAACCGCCTCCGTCGGGGTGTAGCGCAGCCTGGTAGCGCACCTGCCTTGGGAGCAGGGGGTCGCTGGTTCGAATCCAGTCGCCCCGACCATTCAATCAGGTGATACGCGCCAGTAGCTCAGCTGGATAGAGCAGCGGCCTTCTAAGCCGCGGGTCGAGGGTTCGAGTCCTTCCTGGCGTGCCAATTTAGATTTGACAGCTCAGCGGCTTTTTGGTTAGTATCTCGCTTCACTTGTGGTGGGTGTAGCTCAGTTGGTAGAGCGCTGGATTGTGGCTCCAGTTGTCGAGGGTTCAAGTCCCTTCACTCACCCCATTTCATCAACCATGGCCCGCCCCACCGTTACCGAGCAGACGCGGCCCCGGCCGCGGGTCAAACGGCTGGGGTGGGCTTCTTATTTAGAAGGTCTGTTTTCTTTTCGCAATTTTCGAAGGTTTTTCAGTCGGTTCTCTCCGGATTCTGCGAGAGTGGCGGAACTGGTAGACGCACTGGATTTAGGATCCAGCGGCCTGGGCCGTGGGGGTTCGAGTCCCCCCTCTCGCACCAGTTTTCGACCTCGTCGCGGAGCTGCCTGAAAAACACGAACGAATTTTACTCCGATCTTTACTCCGAGGTGAAAAGACTATGAACGTCAAGGTCGAAGAAGTCAGCAGCATCCGCCGGAGACTCTCCTTCGAGGTCGACGCCGACAAGGTCGACGCCGCCATCGCCGGCGCCTATGCCGAGATCGCCAAGACGGCGAAGCTCAAGGGGTTTCGCAAGGGCAAGATCCCGCAGCGCATCCTCGAGCAGTATTTCCGCCCGCAGATGGAGGAGAAGGTGATCACTCGGCTGATCGGCGACACCTATTTTCAGGCGCTGGCCGAGCATGAGGTGCCGGCGGTCAGCCAGCCGGAGATCACCGAAAGCGGCAGCATCGATCGCGGCAAGGCCTTTACCTATGTCGCCGAGGTCGAGGTCAAGCCCGAGGTCGAGGCGAAGGACTACACCGGCCTCGAGGTGAAAAAGGAGAAGTTCGCGTTCGACCCCGCCGTCGTCGACCACCGGCTGGAAGAGATGCGGCAGATGCGGGCCGAGCAGAAGGTGGCCGACCGCAAGGAAGCGCGCGAGGGCGATTTCGTCACCATCGACTTCGAAGGGTTCGTCGACGGTGAGGCCTTCGACGGCGGCCGGGCCGAAGGGCATGTGCTCGAGCTCGGAGCCGGTTCCTTCATTCCTGGTTTCGAGGCGCAGATCGTCGGCATGCAGCGGGAGGAAGAAAAGGAGATCGAGGTCACCTTCCCCGAGGATTACGGCAACAAGGAGCTGGCCGGGAAGAAGGCGGTCTTCAAGGTGAAGCTGCACGAGATCAGGGAGAAGGTCATCCCCGAGCTGAACGACGATTTCGCCCGCGAGTTCGGTGCCGAGAGCCTCGAAGATCTGCGCCGGCAGATGGCGGAGAATTTTCAGCAGCAGGAGAAAAGCCGGATCGAGGGGGATTTGCGCGAGCGCCTGGTCGAGGCGCTGGTGGCGAAAAACCCGATCGAGGTGCCGGCGGTGATGGTGGACAAGCAGCTCGAATACATGCTGCAGAACGTCCGCAACCGCATGCAGCAGCAGGGGATGACCCTGGAGATGCTGGGCATGAACGAGGAGGTCTTCGCCGGCCTCTATCGCGACACGGCGGTGAAGCAGGTCCAGGGCAGTCTGCTGCTCGAGGCGATCGGCCGCCAGGAGGGTATCGAAGTCGCCGACGACGAGGTCGAGGGCAAGTTCGAGGAAATCGCCGCCATGGCTAATGCCCCGGTCGACGCCGTCCGACAGTATTACAGCAGCGACGAGGCACGGGCCACGCTGAAGGACCAGATCCTCGAGGAGAAGACCCTTGCCTTTCTGATCGACAATGCCAAGATTGTCGAAGTGAGCCGTCAGGAGCTGGAGGCGGAAAAGGCACAGGCGGAAACTGACGAGGCAACGGAGGCTTGATCATGACCCTGATTCCCATGGTTGTCGAACAGACCGGACGAGGCGAACGGGCCTACGACATCTATTCGCGGCTGCTCAAGGACCGGATCATCTTTCTCGGCGGTGCCATCGACGACCATATCGCCAATCTGGTGATCGCCCAGCTGTTGTTCCTCGAGTCGGAGGACCCCGAGAAGGACATCTTTCTCTACATCAATTCGCCCGGCGGCATCGTCACCGCCGGGTTGGCCATCTACGATACCATGCAGTACGTCAAGGCGCCGGTGTCGACCATCTGTGTCGGCCAGGCGGCCAGTATGGGGGCGGTCCTGCTGGCGGCGGGCGAAAAGGGCAAGCGCTATGCCCTGCCCAATGCCCGGATCATGATCCACCAGCCGCTGGGCGGTTTCCAGGGGCAGGCGTCGGACATCAAGATCCACGCCGAAGAGATCCTCAAGATGCGTGATCAGCTCAATACCATCCTCGCCCGGCATACCGGACAGGACATCGAACGGATCGCCGCTGATACCGAGCGCGACTTCTTCATGGGTGGTCCCGCGGCTAAAGAGTATGGTATTATCGACGATATGGTTACCAGGAAGGGATGACCCGTCATTCCGGGAGGGTGATTCGTGAGCCATAGAGACGATCGGTCAAGCGACCTGAGTTGCTCGTTCTGCGGCAAGTCGCAGGACGAAGTCAAGAAACTGATAGCCGGCCCCGCGGTTTACATCTGCGACGAGTGTATCGAGCTGTGCCGGGACATCATCGCCGAAGAGACCAAGCTCGAGGAGGAGTCCCTTGGCGGGCTCGACAACCTGCCACGGCCCTCGGAGATCAAGGATATCCTCGATGATTACGTGATCGGCCAGGAGAGGGCCAAGAAGATCCTCTCGGTGGCGGTCTACAACCACTACAAGCGGGTGGCGCATGCCGGCCGCAAGGACGAGATCGAAATCCAGAAGAGCAACATCCTGCTGCTCGGTCCGACCGGCAGCGGCAAGACCCTGCTGGCCCAGACCCTGGCCAGGGTGCTGAACGTTCCCTTCGCCATTGCCGATGCCACCAATCTGACCGAGGCCGGCTATGTCGGCGAGGACGTCGAGAACATCATTCTCAACCTGCTGCAGGCGGCCGACTATGATCTCGAGCGGGCCCAGAAAGGGATCATCTACATCGACGAAGTCGACAAGATCGCCCGCAAGTCCGATTCACCCTCCATCACCCGTGACGTGTCGGGTGAAGGGGTGCAGCAGGCGTTGCTGAAGATCATCGAGGGAACCACCGCCAGTGTGCCGCCCAAAGGAGGGCGCAAGCATCCGCAGCAGGAATTTCTCAAGGTCGACACCACCAACATCCTCTTCATCTGCGGCGGCGCCTTTGCCGGTATCGAGGAGATCATCGCCCGCCGCATTGGCGGCAAGGCGATGGGATTCGGGGCCGACGTGCGGTCGCGTGACGACCGGTCCCTGGGCGAGATTCTGGCCCTGGCCGAGCCGGTCGATCTGCTCAAGTACGGTCTGATTCCGGAGTTCGTCGGCCGGCTGCCGGTGATCGCCACGCTCGACGAGCTGGACGAGGATGCCCTGATCCAGATCCTGAAAGAGCCGAAGAACGCCCTGATCAAGCAGTACCAGAAGCTCTTCGAGATGGAAGATGTCAGTCTCAAGTTCACCGACGGCGCCCTCGAGGCGATCGCCCGGGAGACATTGACCCGCAAGACCGGGGCGCGGGGGCTGCGTTCCATTCTGGAAAATGCCATGCTCGATGTCATGTATGAGATTCCCTCCCAGGATCGGGTCAAGGAGGTCGTCATCAACGAAGACACGATCACCCAGAAATCCCGCCCGATCGTTCTCTACGATTGTGCCGAATCGGCCTGAGCCGCCCGTACCGACGTCGTTGGAGGCGACAGGTAAACCATGACTGATTACCATGATCAACGGGTTCCCGGAGATTTCTTCGGGGACCTTTTGCCGCTTCTTCCCCTGCGCGACATCGTCATCTTTCCCCACATGGTGACCCCTCTTTTCGTCGGGCGGCCGCGTTCCATCAGCGCCTTGGAAAGCGCGATGGAGAAGGACAAGACCATCTTCCTGGCCACCCAGAAAGACCCCAAGAACGACGACCCGGGCCAGGATGACATCTACGATGTCGGCACGATCGGCCAGGTCATCCAGATGCTCAAGCTGCCCGACGGCACGGTCAAGGTGCTGGTCGAGGGCAAGACGCGGGGACGCATCACCCGGCTGCTCGACCGGGATGACTGCTTCTTCGTCGGTTGCGAGCAACTGCCGGACAGTGAGACCGATTCGGCCGAGTTGCAGGCACTGATCCGCAGTGTCAACGATGCCTTCGAGAACTATGTCAACCTGAGCAAGAAGGTGCCCTCCGAGGTGGTTGCCTCGGTGCGCGGCATCGACCAGGCCGGCCGGCTGGCCGACACCATCATCGCCCAGCTCAATATCCGCATTGCCGAGAAGCAGGAAATCCTCGCCACCTTCGATACCGTCGAGCGCCTGGAAAGGCTGCTCGCCATCATCGAGCGCGAAGTCGAGATTCTGCAGATCGAGAAGAAGATCCGTACCCGGGTCAAGAACCAGATGGAGCGCAGCCAGAAGGAGTACTACCTCAACGAGCAGATGCGCGCCATCCAGAAGGAGCTGGGGGAGAAGGACGAGTTCAAGCAGGAGCTGCGCGAGCTCGAGGAGAAAATCGGGAAGAAGCGCATGTCGCGCGAGGCGACCGAAAAGGCCCTGGCGGAGCTGCGCAAGCTGAAGATGATGTCGCCGATGTCGGCCGAGGCGACGGTGGTCCGCAACTACCTCGACTGGCTGCTGGCCCTGCCGTGGAAGAAAGGGACGCGTGACCGGCTGGACATCGTCCGCGCCGAGCAGGTGCTCGAGGCGGACCATTACGGTCTGAAGAAGGTCAAGGAGCGCATCCTGGAATATCTGGCGGTGCAGGCCCTGGCCAAAAAGATCAAGGGGCCGATCCTCTGCCTGGTCGGGCCGCCCGGGGTGGGCAAGACCTCGCTCGGCCGTTCCATCGCCCGGGCCATGGGACGCAAGTTCGTGCGTGTCTCCCTGGGCGGCGTCAGGGACGAGGCGGAGATTCGCGGCCATCGTCGGACCTATATCGGCGCCATGCCGGGCAAGATCATCCAGGGGCTGCGCAAGGTGCAGGTGAAGAACCCGGTGTTTCTGCTCGACGAGATCGACAAGATGAGCACCGATTTTCGCGGTGATCCGTCGTCGGCGCTGCTCGAAGTGCTCGACCCGGAACAGAACACCACCTTCGGCGATCATTTCCTCGACGTGGAATACGACCTGTCCAGCGTGATGTTCGTCACCACGGCCAATACCCTGCATACCATCCCGCGGCCGTTGCAGGACCGGATGGAGATCATCCGCATCGAGGGTTACACCGAGGAAGAGAAACTGCATATCGCCCGTCGCTACCTGATACCCAAGCAGCTCGAGGCGCACGGTCTGAAGGCCGGGCAGGTGAAGTTCTCCGACAGTGCCATCTATGAGATTCTGCGCCGCTACACGCGCGAGGCCGGGGTACGCAGCCTCGAGCGGGAAATCGCCAACATCTGCCGCAAGATCGCCCGGGAGATCGTCAGGTCGCAGAACAAGGAGAAGGTCTTTCATGTCGGGGCGACGCAGATCCGCAAATACCTCGGGGTGCCCCGCTACCAGTTTGGCGTTCGTGGCGAGAAAGAGAAGATCGGCCTTGTCACCGGGTTGGCCTGGACGGAGTTCGGCGGCGAACTGCTGACCATCGAGGTCGTGGCTCTGCCCGGGCAGGGAAAGCTGACGGTGACCGGCAAGCTGGGCGAGGTGATGCGCGAATCGGCCCAGGCCGCCATGAGTTATGTCCGTTCCCGCTGGCGGGAGCTGGGGCTGGAGGAAGATTTCTACCACAAACTGGACATCCATATCCATGTCCCCGAGGGCGCGATCCCCAAGGATGGTCCGTCGGCGGGGATCACCATGGCGACAGCGCTGGCGTCGATCCTGACCGGGCGCCCGGTCAGGCCCGATCTGGCCATGACCGGGGAGATCACCCTGCAGGGCCGGGTACTCGCCATCGGCGGCCTGAAGGAGAAGCTGCTGGCAGCACGCCGCGGCGGCATCGGCAAGGTGCTGATTCCGAAGGAGAACGAGAAGGATCTCGAGGATGTGCCGGCGCAGGTGCGCAAGGAGCTCGTCATCGTGGCTGTCGAGCACATGGATGAGGTGCTGGCCGAAGCCCTGCTCGACGCCGGTGCGTCGCTTGCCAAGGAACGGAATCTGCGGTTTGCGGAAGGCACGGAAGAGCCGGTTCGTCACTAGAAAATTGCGCGGAACGGGCGATTAAATTGCTTGACTTCAAAAAAAGCAGTCTGATATAAAGGAATCCGTTTTCAGCGGGGCTTATATTAATCTAGATAACTGGAGGTTTGTTGTGACCAAGGCGGATCTTGTTAATGCGATGGCAGAGAAGGCAGGGTTGAGCAAGGCTGATGCCGAGAAGGCGCTGGCGGCTTTCACCAGTGTGGTCACGGATGCCCTGAAAGCCGGCGACAAGGTTGCCCTTGTTGGTTTCGGTACTTTCAGTGTCGGTGAGCGTGCCGCCCGGACGGGCAAAAATCCCCAGACCGGCGAGCAGATCAACATTCCTGCCGCCAAGACGCCCAAGTTCAAGGCCGGCAAGGCCCTGAAGGACGCCGTCAACTGATCTGACAAACCGCAGGTTTCGGGCCCGACCGTCGGGAGCCGGCGGTCGGGTGGAAATAGGAAACAGAAAATAGAATTGAGCGCAACGGACTATTTTCTGTTTCCTATTTCTATGCTCTTTGCATGCGGGGCTGTAGTAGAGTCGGTTACAACGCCGGCCTGTCACGCCGGAGGTCGCG
>CAYTVY010000092.1:6047-10644 GCA_964441925.1 uncultured Geothermobacter sp. | reverse complement strand
TTTTTTTTACGCCCGTGGCGTCCCGCCCAGCCGAAAAGCGGCAGCCGGCAGCCGGCAACACGGCAGCCGGCAAAACCTTGTGGCCGCGGCCGGAATTTTGTAGAATGGCGCGTTCCATCATAAAGCACTACCGGCAAAGGAGAATCTCCGCATGGCAGGTCACAGCAAATGGGCCAACATCAAACACCGCAAGGGGGCCCAGGACGCCAAGAGAGGCAAGATCTTCACCAAGCTGATCAAGGAAATCACCGTCGCCGCCAAGATCGGCGGCGGCGACCTGAGCGCCAACCCCCGCCTGCGCCTGGCGGTCGATCGGGCCAAGCAGGCGAACATGCCGAAGGACAATATCGAACGGGCCATCAAGAAGGGCACCGGTGATCTCGACGGGGTCACCTACGAGGAAGGCACCTTCGAGGGCTACGGCCCGGGCGGGGTGGCGGTCATCGTCGAATTCCTCACCGACAACCGCACCCGGACGGTGGCCGAGGTCCGGCACATCTTCAACAAGCACAACGGCAATCTCGGCGTCAGCGGCTCGGTCGCCTTCATGTTCGACCGCAAGGGACTGATCAGCTTTCCCGAAGAAGCGGACTTCGACCGCATCTTCGAAGTCGCCCTCGAGGCCGGCGCCGAGGATGTCCGGCAGGACGGCGGCATCGAGGTCATCACCGACCCGGCCGACTTCGAAACGGTACGCAACGCCCTCGAGGAAGCCGGCCTGAGCTTCACCACCGCCGAGATCACCATGCTGCCCCAGACGACGACCACCGTCGAGGGGAAACAGGCCGAGCAGCTGATGAAGCTGATCGAGAAGCTCGAGGACAACGACGACGTCCAGAACGTCTACACCAACTTCGACATGTCCGACGAGGAGATGGCCCGCATCATGGGCTAGCGGCGGTTTCCGGGAGCCGGGCATCGGGAGGCACCTCTCCGCCCGGCCCCGGCACCCCGGCCCCGCCACCGGATTTCTATGCGCATACTCGGCATCGACCCTGGCTCCCGGCTCACCGGCTACGGCCTCATCGAGGGGCGGGGCAACCGCCTGCGCCACCTCGACAACGGCGTCATCGTCACCAGCAGCCGGCAGCCCCTGCCCGAACGGCTCAGGATCATCCACCAGGGCGTTTCCGAGCTGATCACCCGGTTCTCCCCCGAGGTGCTGGCCATCGAGAACATCTTTCTGGCCAAGAACGCCCAGTCGGCCCTCAAGCTCGGACACGCCCGGGCCAGCGCCATGCTCGCCGGCATCAATGCCGGCCTGCCGGTGTGCGAATACTCCGCCCTGCAGGTCAAAAGCGCCGTCGTCGGCTATGGCAAGGCAGAAAAGCTCCAGGTCCAGCTGATGGTCCGCACCCTGCTCAACCTGCCCGAGATCGCCCAGGAGGACGCGGCCGACGCCCTGGCCGTCGCCATCTGTCATTTTCACAGCGCCCCGCTGCAGAACCGGCTGGCGGAAGCCCGGCAGAAAGTGAAGCCATGATTGCACAGCTGACAGGCCGCATCGCCCTGCGGGGGCTCGACTACCTGGTCATCGACGTCAACGGGGTCGGTTACCGGGTCACCGTTCCGCTGTCGACCCTCTACGCCCTGCCGGAGGACGGCGTCACCACCCTGCAGATCCATACCCACGTCAAGGAAGACGCCCTGCAGCTGTACGGCTTTCTCACCGGCGAGGAGAAGGACCTCTTCGTCCTGCTGATCGGCGTCTCGGGCGTCGGCCCGAAACTGGCGGTCAACATCCTGTCCAACATCCCGGCCGACGAGCTGCGCCAGGCCCTGGCCAACGGCGACAGCAAACGCCTGGCCTGCATTCCCGGCATCGGCAAGAAGACCGCCGAGCGCCTGGTGGTCGACCTGCGCGAGAAGGTTGCCGGCGCCCCGCAGCCCCGGGCCGAAGCCGCCGGCCGGCCGGCGGCGGCCGGCGATCACCGCGATGACGCCCTGTCCGCCCTGGTCAACCTCGGCTACAAGGCGGCCCAGGCGAGAAAGGTGCTCGACAAGCTGGAGATCGAGCCGGGGACCAGTGTCGAGCAGATTCTCAGGACCGCGCTGCGCCAGCTGGTGCGCTGACGGAGGGATGCGATGACCGAGCGGCTGATTTCGGGACAGATCCAGGACGACGACGGCGGGTTCGAGAACAGCCTGCGTCCCCGGCTGCTGGCCGAGTACATCGGCCAGTCCAAGGTCAAGCGCAACCTGCAGGTCTTCATCGACGCGGCCCGCAAGCGGCAGGAAGCCCTCGACCACGTCCTCTTCTACGGCCCGCCCGGCCTCGGCAAGACCACCCTGGCCAACATCATCGCCAACGAGATGGGCGTCGGCATCAAGAGCACCTCGGGACCGGTGATCGAAAAGACCGGGGATCTGGCGGCCATCCTGACCAATCTCGAGCCGGGGGACGTGCTGTTCATCGACGAGATTCACCGCCTGTCCCCGGTGGTCGAAGAGATCCTCTACCCGGCGATGGAGGACTACCAGCTCGACATCATCATCGGCCAGGGGCCTTCGGCCCGGACCATCAAGCTCGATCTGCCCCGTTTCACCCTGGTCGGTGCCACCACCCGGGCCGGGCTGCTCTCCTCGCCGCTGCGCGACCGCTTCGGAGTCATCGCCCGCCTCGAGTTCTATACCGCCGAGGAGCTGGCCACAATCGTCCGGCGCAGCGCCGGGCTGCTCGGTATTCCAATCGCGGATGAAGGTGCCCTGGAAATCGCCCGCCGCAGCCGCGGCACCCCGCGCATCGCCAACCGGCTGCTGCGGCGGGTGCGCGATTTCGCCGAGATCGAGGGAGACGGCACCATCGACCGGCGGATTGCCGATCTCGCCCTGGGGCGGCTGGAGGTCGACGCCCGCGGTTTCGATCACATGGACCGGCGGCTGCTGCTGACCATCATCGAGAAATTCGGCGGCGGTCCGGTCGGTCTCGACACCCTGGCGGCGGCCATCGGTGAGGAAAAGGACACCATTGAGGACGTCATTGAGCCCTTCCTGCTCCAGGGAGGGTTCCTCCACCGCACCCCCCGGGGACGTGTCGCCACCCCCCTGGCCTACCACCATTTCGACCGCCAGCCGCCGGGCACCGGCGGCCTGTTCCCGCCGACGACGGACGGAGGATGAGAACGCATGGCCCTGCGGCGCCCGTCACTGTCCCGCCAGCTCATCTCAGGCTACCTGATCCTGGCTCTGTTCAGCCTCAGCGCCGTCGGCTATGCCCTCTTCCGTCTGCGGGACCAGGCCGAGCGCTCCGGGCAGCTGCTGCAGGTCGATCTCAGCCTGCAGCAGCAGCTGCAGTCGCTGCGCGACACTCTGGTCGATGAAGAGCGCCTCGCCCTGCAATACCTGCTCGACCGACAGCCCGGGCTGCTGGTCTCCCTGAATGCCCGTCTCGTCGAAGCCAGGGCCGCCTTCAGCCGCCTTGCCGCCGGCAATGAAAATGGCAAGGGCTTCTCTTTCGGCGCCGCCGGCGCCTACCTGAAGACCGCCGATGATTTTCTTGCCTTCTGCCGGCAGAAGCAACTCGACCGGGCACACAGTCTGGCAACGGGTGAACTCGGCGCCCTGCGCCGCAACCTGCTGCAGCAGATCGACCAGATCTCCCGCCGCACCGGCGAACAGACCCGCCAGACCCTGCTGACCATCTCCCGCGAGGGTGACCAGACCTACCAGGTGGTCCTGATCCTGGTGATCTGCGGTATCCTGCTGGCCGCCGTCACCGGCATCTCGCTGCATCTGTACATCCAGAACTCGCTGCAGACCTTCGCCCGCATGATCCGCGACTTCGGCGCCGGCAGCTTCGACATCGATTTCGACGCCCGGGGCAACGACGAATTCAGCCGGCTGGCCCGCGAAATGCGTAACATGGGACGCAAGCTGCGGGAGATGGAAGAGTACCAGCTCGACGCCAGCCCCCTCACCCGTCTGCCCGGCAATCTGGCCATCCGCAAGGAGATCGAGGCCCGCATCGAGCGGGGGGACGTCTTCGCCCATGCTTTCGCCGATCTCGATCATTTCAAGGCCTACAACGACCGTTACGGCTACCAGCGCGGCAGCGACGTCATCAGCATGACCGGTGACATCATCCGCGAAGCGGTGGCCGAACTGGGCAGCGAACACGACATGGTCGGCCACATCGGCGGCGACGACTACATCTTCCTGACCCGGCCGGAGCTGGCCGAACGCATCGCCGAGGCGATCATTCAGCGCTTCGACCGGGCCATCCCCGACTTCTATTCCGAGGAGGACCGGCGGGCCGGCTTCTTCATCGCCCGCGACCGCTTCGGCGAGGAGCGCAGATTCCCCCTGCTGAGCATCTCGATCGCCATCGTCGCCTCCGACAACTTCAATCATCCCAGCGCCGCCCTCATCGGTCGCGAATGCGCCAGGATCAAGGAATACCTGAAGGGACGTCCCGGCAGCTGCTACCTGCTCGACCGTCGCCGCGGACACTGATTCGCTTAGCCGAAAATGGGGTTGGCAAGGATGGAGACTGTATGCTAGCTTTTTCACGGGGGAAAAATTCAAAGAGAAAGCCCCGCTGAATGACCCCCAGGGCCGTCATGGTGACGGCCCTTTTATTTCGCCCTTTTCCCCTGTC
>CAYTVY010000092.1:0-5947 GCA_964441925.1 uncultured Geothermobacter sp. | reverse complement strand
TCGCCCTTTTCCCCTGTCAAGGAGGTCGGCCGCCATCCGGCCGCTCCCTCGAGAACAGAACGTTTCAGTGGCAGGGATCAACCGGCAAACGCCGTCGACACAGACTGATCATGGCCGACGAAGATTTTCTGCAGCAATTCCGCAACCAGCTTGTCCGCTGGATCGAGCAGGAGATGGAGACCGGTCGGCTCCCCTTTCGCCGCATCGAAACCACGCCCCCCCTGCTGACGGCACAGCCACCCGCAACCGAACACCTGGTGCTGTGGATCAACCGCGCCAGCGTCATGGCCGGCGGTCTGCTGCTGTTGCCCCGTGAACTGGCGGAGGACGTGCTGGACAACGGCGCCGCCCTGGCCGAAGCCGTCGGTCTCGATCACTTCGCCGTCTGGGACAGGCAGCGGGTTTCCATCTGGCAACGTCGGCCGGATGCCATCCGGAAACTGGAGGAGTGGCCGCTGGGCGGCAGGCAGAGCATTTCAACACTGCACCGGACCCTGCGCCAACTGCTGGAACGGCTCAAAGTCCTCTCGGTGCTGCAAGGTGCCGGCAACACGACCATCTCCCCCTGGTGGCTGGTCAACCTGCTGCACCTGTGTCTGCTCGACACCATGCCCATAATCAGGCAGGATCTGCGCGCAACCACCGACGACCGGGGCCCGGGGGACGCCCCCGACCGCACCGCCCGGGGCAAGGCACTGCTCGTTCTTTTCCGCCTGGTTGCCCTGTGCCACGCCGGAGTTCTGGGTCGCGGCATTCAGCCGGAAAAGCTCGAGCGGGCCCTCAGCCACGCCCTCGACCGACTTCCTCCGGCCCTCCGTCGGCAGCTTGCGCCGGCCGAGGGAGAACCGGCCCTGCCCGAAGAGGCCGCCATCCGTTTTCACCACCTGCTGCACCGTCTGCAACAGATCGAAAAACAGCTCACGGCGCCGCAGTCAGCAGCAGCCCTTCGGCAGCTGCTCCCTGATCTGTCACCCCTGGTCCCACCAGGCACCTGTCCGCCCCCGCGTCCACCGGGACGCTGGCTCGCGGTCCAGCCGCTCGCCCTGGCCGGAGAACCGCCTGATGCGCTGGTTGCCGATCCGCCCCTGGCGGCCTGGCACAGCCTGTGCGCCTGGCTGGAGCAGCAACCGCCGGCCGCTGTTTGTGTCAACCGGCTGGAGGAGTTGCCACCACAGGGACGCTACGACCGCATCAGCGCCAACCTGAACGACACCCCGGCGCCGGACAGTCACCGCCGGGGAAATCTGCAGGCCATGCTGCGGCTCTCCTGGCCCAGCCGCCGGTTTCGGCTGCCGCCATCGGCCCCCGTCTGGTGTTACGACTTCATCCACCTGCTCGGCCTGGCGGCACCTGAAGCCGAACTGCATCTGCATCTGCCGGACAGACTGCTGCAACCGGCCATCGGCCGCCCCCTCTGGGAACTGATATGCAGTACCTTTTGCTGCCACGAACTTCGTCGGAACAACAACGGAACTCTCACCATGCGACTGCAGCGGCATGCCGGGCGGGATGTCGTCTGCCGGCTCGAAAATGAGACGATCCGGCGCGAGATCGCCTGGTCGTTGCTGCAGCAGCGCTCGCTGGGCTATCTCGCCTGCGCCCTCGACTGGCCAGATCCCCTGTTTGTCCTGCTCAGTCGGAACGAACTGCGTCTGACCGAAGAAGAACCGCCTCCTGCGGGACTCTGGCGGGAACAGATTCTTTTCTGGCATTCACGCTGGGGCCGCAACCTGGCAGCCTGGTGCGGATTCAAACCGGCCCGGGCCCGTTCGATCTTCATGGAGGGACGCACAAAGGAGCTGCCCCCGGTCTACCCGTCACCGGAAAGGCTGGAGGCATTACGCAACGTTGCCTGGTCACCCGACAGCACGCTGCCAGCAGCCGAAAGACTCGACGAAGAACTCGCTTTCTGGCTCGGCGGGCACCTCACCGATCCGGAACTTCCCCGTCCGAACCGCCGCCGACCTCCGCGCCCTAATGCGTTGGCACCGACCCGACAGGGACAGGTAGCGGAACTCATACGGGAGCGACTGCTGGTTGACGGTCTGCCGCAATTCCCCGAGCACTACCTCTACGATCACTACCGCCCCGTCCTGAAGCACTGGACGTTCTCCGGTCCCCTGCAAGAGAAAGAGCGTTTTTTTGCCACCATCGAGCTACAGGGGCCAAGCGGGGAGAGCATCCGGACCGACTGTGAATCGCTGGCCGGCTGTCTGCTGCTGGCCTCGGCCAACCGGCGGAGCACCGAATTGCCGACCGACCCGCAGGTGGCCGCCGACATCCTGCAACGCTACCTGCACGATCTGGTGAAACTGCGCCGCGAACTGCTGCGCCAGTGCCGACTGGAAACGACCACCGCCCCGGAGCGGCTGGCCAACCGCCTGTGGCGGGAGTGGAGGCTGCCTCCCTGGAACCTCGTCCGGCAGGTCGCCGCAGCTTTATTTTCTTCGGCCGACCTTCTAGAATGAGATCTTGGCCATAGGAAGTCCAAGGAGCACACCATGAACATCCTGCTGCATGTCTGCTGTGGCAACTGTGCCATCTACCCGGTCGAGGTTCTGCGCCGCCAGGGCCATCAACCGACCGGCTTCTTCTTCAACCACAACATCCACCCCTATCAGGAATTCCGCCGCCGGCTGGAAACCGCCCTCGAATACGCCGAACGGGTCGATCTGCCGATGCAGGTGCGCGAGGACTACCCGCTCGAGGAGTTTCTGGCCAATGTCGCCGCCGAACCGCAGCGACGCTGCGACTACTGCTACCGCTCCCGCCTGCGGGAAACCGCCCGGGTGGCGGCCGGGCAGGGATTCGAGGGATTTTCCACCAGCCTGCTCTATTCGCGCTACCAGCAGCACGATGCCATCCGCCGCCACGGCGAGGAACTCGCTGCCGAATTCGGCCTCACCTTCGTCTATGAGGATTTCCGGACCGGCTGGCGGCAGGGCATCGACAAGTCGAAGGCGATGGGACTCTATCGCCAGCAGTACTGCGGCTGCATCTATTCGGAAAAAGACCGCTACTACCGCCCTGGAGGTTGATCATCATGCATCCGGGAAAACTGCTGCTGATCGCCGGCGGCATGCTGATGCTGGCCGGCCTGCTGCTGTTGCTGGCCGACAAGCTGCCGCTGCCGGGTCGGCTGCCGGGAGACATCCGGATCGAAAGGGAGAATTTCACCTTCTACTTTCCGCTCGGCAGCTGCCTGCTGCTGTCGCTGCTGCTGAGCCTGTTCCTCTGGCTCTTTCGTCGCTGAACCGTCGGGACATCCTGTCATGGACCTACATCAACCCGTCCGTCTCGGCCTGGCCCTGGGCAGCGGTGCCGCCCGGGGACTGGCACATATCGGCCTGCTCAAGGTGCTCGAAGCCGAAGGCATCCGGCCGTTTGCCGTTGCCGGCACCTCGATCGGGGCACTGATCGGCGCCCTCTACGCCGCCGGCGTCCCGGCCGCCGACATGGAGGATGTCGCCCTGCGCGTCGACTGGCGGCAGCTGGGGCGGCTAGTCCGGCCGACGGTGCCCACCAGCGGCCTGATCGACAGCGAGCGGCTGGAGCGGTTTCTCGCCGAACTGCTGCCGGTGCGGGCCTTCAGCGAACTGCGGATGCCGCTGGCCATGGCCGCCACCGACATCGAGTCGGGCGAGGCGGTGATCCTGCGCCAGGGAGAGCTGCTGCCCGCCCTGCGGGCGGCCATCGCCTTTCCCGGCATCTTCCCCCCGGTCCGCATCGGTCAGCGCTTTCTGGTCGACGGCGGGCTCTGCCATCCCGTCCCCGTCAGCGCCGTCCGGGAACTGGGTGCCGACCGGGTGCTCGGGCTCTGCGCCATCCCCGAAGTCGACAAACGCAGTCACGAGGCCTGGGTCCCCTCTCCGCGCCCGCGCCGGCAACAACTGCGCGGCTCGCTGTTCGGCCTGATCAACGCCGAGCGGGTCGACCGCCTCTGGCGGGACATCTGGGGGCGCAATGACAAAAGCGGCGACAGCAAACAGGAGGAACGCCGTCCGCCCAACATCTTCCGTGTTTTCGCCCAGAGTGTCGCCATCATGGAAAACCAGATCAACGCCCTGCGGCTCGAAAGGGACAGGGTCGACCTGTTGCTGCGCCCCCGGTTTGCCGGCATCAACATGCTCGAATTTCACCGGGGTGAAGAGATCATCCGGGCCGGCGAGAAGGAGGCCCGCCGGCAGCTGCCGGCCATTCGCCGCCTGATTGCCCCCAGCGGATAATCGCCAGGAAACGACAGATTTGAGGTTGCCCGGCGGCAGCCCTATGCTACACTTTAACTGCTTGTAATAACTGAGAAACAGGAGGAGATCATGATCGAGCTGATTGAAAAGGCCATGCTGACCGCCATGGGCGCCGTCTCTCTCAGCCAGAAAAAGGCCGAGGAACTGATTGCCGACATGAAAGACCGACTGAACCTGAGCGAGGACGAGGGACGCGCCCTGCTGCAAAAACTGCAGGAAACCGCCAGGGCCAACCAGGCCAAGCTGGAGGAACTGGCCCAGCAGGAAGTGGAAAAGGCCTGCAAAAGACTCGGGGTCGTCACCTCTGACGAGTTCGAAAAGCTGCGTAAAAAAGTCAACCAGCTGGAAAAGAAGCTCAAGAGCCAGTAACGCCCCGACGGGCTGGACATGCTTCCCTTTTCCCGCTTCAATCGCAATATCCGCACGATCAGACGCTACCGGACCATTCTCGGCATCCTGATCAAGTACGGCTTCGGGCAGTTCGTCGAGCAGCTCAACATCAATTACTACCTTGAGCTGGGGCGCAAGATCGTCACCCTGGGAACAGCTCCCAAGGAGATCGAGCGCCTCGGCCAACCGCAACGGCTGAGACTTGCCCTGGAGGAGCTGGGGCCGACCTTCATCAAGCTCGGTCAGCTGCTGTCGACCCGCCCCGACCTGATTCCCCGCGAATACATCGACGAACTGAAAAAGCTGCAGGATCGCGTCCCGTCGGTGCCGCAAGACAGAATCCGAGCCGCTGTCGAACGTGAACTCGGCTACCCGGCAGAAGAACTTTTTGCCGAATTCGATCCCGATCCGATCGCCGCCGCCAGCATCGCCCAGGTCCATCACGGCCGCCTGAAGGACGGCAGCAAGGTGGTCTTCAAGATTCGCCGGCCGGGCATCGTCGACGTCATCGAAACCGACCTCGACATCCTCATGGGCCTGGCCTATCTGATCGAACACCACGTGCCCGGAGGCGAGCTCTACGACCCGGTCGGCCTGGTCAAGGAGTTCCGCCGCACCATCCACCGCGAACTCGACTTCACCCGCGAGGCCCGCACCATCGAGCGCTTCGCCGCCAATTTCGCCGACGACGAAACGGTGCATGTGCCCCAGATCCACTGGGACTACTCCGGCGAGACCGTACTGACCATGGAGCACATCGAGGGAATCAAGGTCAATGACCTCGATCGTTTGCGGACCGAAGGCTATGACCTGAAAATCATCGCCAGCCGGGGCGCCGACCTCTTTCTGCGCCAGGTGCTCGAATTCGGCCTCTTTCACGGCGACCCACATCCGGGCAACATCTTCATCCTGCCGGAGAACCGGGTCTGTATGGTCGACTACGGCATGGTCGGCCACATCGGGGAGGAGCTGAAGCAGCAGCTCGTCGACCTGCTGCTCGCCATTCTGCAGCGGGACGTCGACCGGATCATCGATCAGCTTCTCTACTCCGGCGAGCTGACCGATGAATCGAACCTCAAAGCTCTCAAGCGCGACCTGAGCGAGTTCATCGAAGACTACTACGAGCTGCCGCTGCAGGAGATCAAGGTCGGCAAACTGCTCGGAGACTTCGTGGAGATCCTGACCCACTACCGGATCCGTTTTCCCTCCGACCTGATGCTGCTGGCACGTGCCCTGGTCGCCATGGAGGGACTCGGCCGGCAGCTCGATCCCGATTTCAACATGATCGGCTATCTGCGTCCCTGGCTGGA
>CAYTVY010000091.1:0-10784 GCA_964441925.1 uncultured Geothermobacter sp. | reverse complement strand
CAGTTAGGAAGATATTCCCGATGGATCGGCGGCAGCGGCCGGCTGTTTTCAGCCGTTCACTGCCGCCTGGCGGGTCCAGGTCTCCAGGTCGTGCAGGGCCCGTTCGGCGAGAGCCTGGCGCTTTTCACTGCGCCGACGGATTCTCTTTTCCAGGGGCGGAAAGAGGCCGTAGGTGACGTTCATCGGCTGGAAGGTTTCCGGATCGCTTGCCTGCAGATGGGTCAGCAGGGCGCCGAGGGCCGTGGTCGGAGGCGGCGGCAGCGGCTGGCGGTCACGGGCCAGGGCACTGACGAAGCAGCCGGCGAGAAAGCCGCAGGCCGCCGATTCGACATAGCCTTCGACGCCGGTGATCTGCCCGGCGAAAAGCAGGTGCGGGGCGCTTTTGAGCTGCAGCCAGCGGTTCAGGCAGCGCGGGGCGTTGATGAAGGTGTTGCGGTGCATGCTGCCGAGGCGGGCGAAGCGGGCCTGCTGCAGGCCGGGAATCATCCGGAAGATGCGTCGCTGTTCCGGCCAGGTCAGCTTGGTTTGGCAGCCGACCATGTTGTAGAGCTCGCCGCCGCGGTCGTCCTGCCGCAGCTGGACGACCGCGAAGGGCTCTTGTCCGGTGCGCGGGTCGGGCAGGCCGACCGGCTTGAAGGGACCGAAGGCGAGGGTCATCTCGCCCCGTTCGGCGAGCACCTCGATCGGCATGCAGCCCTCGAAATGGATGGCCTTTTCGAAGTCGCGGGTCGGAACCTTCTCGGCGGCGACCAGTTCCGCGACCAGTTGCCGGTAGGTCGCGCGGTCGAGAGGGCAGTTGATGTAGTCCCGGCCTCCCCGGTCGTGGCGCGAGGCGCGCCAGGCGATGGACATGTCGATGGAGTCGGCCTCGACGATGGGGGCGATGGCGTCGTAGAAGTAGAGGTGCCGCTCGCCGGTGAGCCGGCGGATGGCGTCGGCCAGCGCATCGCTGGTCAGCGGGCCGCTGGCGACGACGGTCCAGCCCTGCTGGGGCAGCTGCGTCACCTCACCGCGCACCACCTCGATCAGGGGATGCCGTTCGACGGCTTCGGTGACGGCGGCGGCGAAGTCCTCCCGGGCCACGGCCAGGGCGCCGCCGGCGGGGATGGCGGTCTTGTCGGCGCAGGAGATGAACAGGCTGCTCAGTCGGCGCAGCTCCTCCTTGAGCAGGCCGACGGCGTTGTTCAGGCCGGCGCCGCGCAGGCTGTTCGAGCAGACCAGCTCCGCCAGCCGGTCGGAGCGGTGGGCCGGGCTCTTGCGCTCCGGCTTCATCTCGTGCAGCACCACCGGCAGGCCGTGCCGGGCGATCTGCCAGGCGGCCTCGGTGCCGGCCAGGCCGCCGCCGATGACGGTTATCGGGTGTTCAGGCATGAAAACAATGCGTGACGGCCGCTCATTTCTTTCCGGCCGGTTTCTCCGGAGGCACCAGGGTTTCCTGGTAGTCGCAGTCCTCCCGGGGGCACTTGCGGACGGTGCCGTAACGCTTGGTGGTCTTTTCGGTGGTGATGGCGAAGCCGCACTTCGGGCAGGCCTCGGCCTTCGGCAGATCCCAGAGCGCGTACTTGCATTTCGGGTAGGCACCGCAGGAGTAGAAGACCTTGCCCCGCTTGCTGGTCTTTTCCATCAGCTCAGCATTGCCGCACTCGGGACAAGTGATGCCGAGCCCCTTCGGCTTGACCAGAGGCTGGATGTTGCGACAGTCGGGATAGGCGCTGCAGGCCAGGTATTTGCCGTAGCGTCCCTGCTTGATCAGCATCTTCGCGCCGCACTTGTCGCAGCTCTGGTCGGAGTAGACCGGTTCGTCCGCCTCCTGGGTGCCGTTGCCGTTGAGCGGCTCGGTATGCCGGCAGTCGGGAAAGCCGCTGCAGGCGAGAAACTTGCCGCGGCGGCCGAGCTTGATGACCAGGGCGCGGCCGCATTTCGGGCAGTCGCGATCGGTCTTCTCGGTGGTGACGTCCGCCTTGCTGACCTCCTGCTCCTTCTGCCGCAGCAGGCTGATGAACGGCTCCCAGAATTCGCGCAGCACCTGCCGCCACGGCTGCTCCCCGCGGGAGATGGCGTCGAGGCGTTCCTCCATGCGGGCGGTGAAGTCGTAGTCGACGTACTGGGTGAAGTGCCGCGTCAGCAGGTCGCTGACCACCATGCCGGTGTCCTCTGGATAGAAGGTCCGCTTCTCCAGCCGCACGTACTTGCGGTTGACCAGGGTCTGGATGATGGTGGCGTAGGTCGAGGGCCGGCCGATGCCGTTCTCCTCGAGGGTCTTGACCAGGCTCGCCTCCGTGTAGCGCGGCGGCGGCTGGGTGAAGTGCTGCTCGGGCAGCAGCCGCTGCAGCGCGAGGATCTCGTCCTGTTGCAGGGGCGGCAGCAGGCCGCCTTCCTCCTCCTGCGGTTCGTCGGTTCCCTCGGTGTAGAGCTGCATGAAACCGGGGAAGCGGATCACCTGGCCGGTCGCCCGCAGGGTGAAGGGGCCGGCGGCGATGTCGACGGTGGTGGCGTCGAGGACGGCGGCGGCCATCTGCGAGGCCACCGTGCGCATCCAGATCAGGCGGTAGAGCTTGTATTGGTCGGCCGAGAGGAACTTTTTCATTTCCTCCGGCGTGCGGCGCAGGCTGGTGGGGCGGATGGCCTCGTGCGCCTCCTGGGCGTTCTTCGCCTTGTTGCGGAAGGCGCGCGGCCGGTCGAGGGCGTATTCGGCGCCGAAGCGTTCCCGGATCAGTTCCCGGGCCTCGTCGGTTGCGACCCTGGAGAGGACCACCGAGTCGGTTCGCATGTAGGTGATCAGGCCGACCGGCCCCTCGCCGATGTCGATCCCCTCGTAGAGCTTCTGGGCCAGCTGCATGGTCTTGCGGGCCGAGAAGCCGAGCTTGCGGCTGGCTTCCTGCTGCAGGGTGCTGGTGGTGAACGGGGGCGCCGGATTGCGTTTCTTCTGTTTCGTTTCCAGACGGGCGACCCGGTAGCTCTGGCCGGAGAGCTGCTGCACCAGCGTGTCCGCCTCCTGCCGGTTGCCGATGGCCAGCTTGCCGAGCTTCTTGCCGTCGACGGCAAAGAGCCGGGCCTTGAAGACCTTGTCCGACCGGCCGGTCAGTTCGGCCTCGATGCTCCAGTATTCCCGGCTTTCGAAGGCGTTGATCTCTTTTTCCCGCTCGCAGATCAGGCGCAGGGCGACCGACTGTACCCGGCCGGCGGACAGGCCGTAGCGGATCTTCTTCCAGAGGAAGGGCGAGAGATTGAAGCCGACCAGGTAGTCGAGAATCGAACGGGTCTGCTGGGCGTCGACCAAGGAAGCGGAAATGCTGCCGGGATGGGCCAGGGCCTTGCGGATGGCGTCGCGGGTGATTTCATGAAAGGTCACCCGGCTGACCCGGGGATTGCCGGCGGCAGGATCGATGCCGAGGGCCTGCAGCAGATGCCAGGCGATGGCCTCGCCCTCACGGTCGGGGTCGGTGGCCAGGATCAGCTCATCGGCGGCTTTCGCCTCCTTCTTCAGGCTGGCGATGTGCTTGCGGCTCTCGGGCAGGATCTGGTAACGCGGCTCGAAATCGTTGTCGACATCGACCGAGCCCTGCTTGCTCGGCAGGGCCCGGACATGACCGTAGGAGGCCAGAACCTTGTAGCCGGGGCCGAGGAATTTCTCGATGGTTTTCGCCTTGGCGGGCGATTCGACGATGACCAGGGATTTCGCCATGGACTGTACGATGTCCTTTACCGGTGATGTCGGTTGAAAACCAAAAAGGCTGCGGACAGGTCCGCAGCCCGGTATCGACGGCATCGGTTCAGTGGTAGAGCCGCGACCAGTCGTCCTTCATGAAGCAGTCGACCTCTCTGTGCCAGTGCTCCTGGGTGTGCGAGAAGAGAACCAGGGCCGTCAGGGACTTGATCTCGTCCAGGCTCACCTCCTCATCGTGCAGACGCGAGGCCCGGTCGATGATCTCTTCCTGCAGTTCATCGTCGAGAATGCCCAGCGAGCGCAGCCGCACGAGAAAACCTCGTGCTTCCAGGGAGAGCAGCTGCTCCTCGTCGAAGGTGTAGACCCGGCTGGTCGGCTGCTTCAGCTCGACGGTGTTGCTGCTGTCACGGGTTTCGAGGGAAATCCGTTCCATCCAGGTGAAGGCGGCATCGATCTCCTCGGCGTCGAACCCTTCGCCGAGCAATTCCTCGACAATGTCGCTTTCGCTGAAGAACTCGCGTTCTTCCATGACATACTGGGCGATCAGACTGACGATGGCCAGAACCCTGTCACGCACGTAGGCAGCTCGCTTCCTGATGGGGCCGCAGCCGGTTTCAGCCGGCGCGAACGTAATAGCCTCCGGGCTGCTGAAGGACCAGCCCGGCAAGTTCCAAGTGCAGTAAAATATCGGAAACCTCGGGGGGTGTCAAGCCGCTTTTCCGGATGATCTCGTCGGTGTGGATGGGGTGAAAATTTATTGATTTCAATATGTTGCCGGCTGATGGCGGCAGGCTGCCGATGACGGCTTCTTCGGTTCTGACCGGCTGTTCCGATTGTTTGTCCCGCCAGAGGACGTCGAGGATGTCACGGCTTTCGGTGACCACGCGGGCGCCGTCTTTCAGCAACTGGTTGACGCCGTCGCTGGTCGTCCGGCCGACCGGGTTGGGTACGGCGAAGACCTCGCGGCCGGTCTCCAGGGCAAATTCGGCGGTGTGCAGAGAACCGCTGTTCCGGGCGGCCTCGACGATGAGAACGCCGCGGGACAGTCCGCTGATCAGGCGGTTGCGGCCGGGGAAGTGACCGGCCAAGGGCGGTGTGCCGGGGGCGTATTCGGACAGGATGCCCCCCTTCTGCTCGATATGATGACAGAGCGTCGCGTTCTCCGGCGGATAGATGCGGTCGATGCCGCAGCCGAGGACGGCGACCGTGGTTCCGGTTCGCAGAGCTCCCCTGTGGGCGGCGGTGTCGATGCCGCGCGCCAGTCCGCTGACGATGCAGACACCGCAGGCGGCCAGCTCGCTGGCGATCTCCTCGGTGAAAGCCTGCCCCCGTGTGCTGGCACGGCGGGAGCCGACGATGGCGAACATCTCCTGTGCGGGAAGACGGCCGCGCAGATAGAGCAGGGCCGGGGGATCGGGAATCTGGCGCAGCAGCGGCGGGTAGTTGTCGTCGTTCCAGTAGGAGAGCAGCGCGACTTGCAGTCGTTCCAGCCGTTCAAGCGTCCTGTCCAGCAGGGGAGTGTCGGCGGCGAGACGACCGGTGGCGACGTCGGGGCGGATACCGCAGCGACGGCTCCAGTCGGCGGCCGGTGCCTGGAGAGCAGCGTCGGGGGTGCCGTAGGTTTCGATCAGGCGGAACAATCCTTTGCGCCCCAGGCCGGGGGTCAGGTGCAGGCGCAACCAGGATCTCTTCGTCCACGCATCCATGCGCAAACCTCGCTAGCAAGAAAAAAGGACTGGCCTGTAACGGACCAATCCTTTTCTCCACAATGTCGCCGTTCGTCGTCAGTCGTCGATGGTGACGACCTTGTCGCCCCGCAGCAGGGGTTCCACCGCCTTGAGGATCAGGGCGGTGGCAGTGTCGGGAGTGGTTTCCAGGATCAGCAGCGAGCCGAGCAGCATGTCCGGCAGTTTCAGCTCGGTTGGCATGACCGCATATTCCGAGGGGTGACGCTCGCGGGTGACGTAGAGCATGTTGCCCTTCGCGATTCCCTGGTTGCTGCCCAGATCGATATAGACGATGTCGTTCTGCCCCAGGCCGATCTTTCCTTCTTTGGCGGCGACGATGACACCGCCGGCCGGCCGGACCGATTTTTTCAGACTGATCTCCCGTTGCGGCGGCACGAAGGGGACCAGCAGGTGTGAACGGTGGATTTCGCGCGAGGCACTGAGGATGCGGCCGGTGGCAACCTGTTCGTTGATGGCGACGATTTCCACCGTTCCGACCTCGTCGACCAGGCGGCCGAAGGGTTTGCCGGTCACCGGGTGGGTGATTTCCTTGCCGATTTCGACCAGGGAGAAGACATCGCCGACCGCGACCTTGTCCAGGTTTTTCATCTGGCAGAAGACGGTATCGCCGGCGGCCATCATCAGCCTGTCGTCGGTGGCGTCGACGATGCGGCCGGCGTTGTCGAGCTGCCCCAGGGAGATGAAGCCGGCCGCCGTATCCATCGTCCGGATCGTCACCTCTTCCACCGGCTCCGGGGGAGGCGTTTCCTTGACCGGTGCGGCAGGGGCGGATTGTTCAGCCGGCTGCTGCCTCCGGACGACCTCGGGGACGATTTCGATCCGGCCGTCGTAGATGCGCACCTTCTGACCGGGATAGATCAGGTGCGGGTTGGCGATGAACGGATTGTTCGACCAGAGATTGGGCCAGTAGTAGGGATCCTTGAGGAACCTCTGGGAAATCCCCCAGAGGGTATCTCCTTTCTTGATGACATAGGTCCTGGCCGCCGGGCCGTCGCCGGCGAAGGCGGTCGAAGCGGCCAGCAGCGGCAGGATCAGAAACAGCAGCAATCGTTTTTTCATGCAAACCCCCTAGGCGTGGAGCCGAGCAGGCGGCCGGCCGCGCTGCCCCGGTTCAGGGCGATGCGAGCTTGCGGGCGGCGGCACTGTCGGGAAAGTTCTGCCGAAGCTTTTGCAAGGCCTGTTCCGCCAGCACCGGTTGGCCGAGTTGCCGATAGATGTCGGCCAGGCGCAGCAGGGCGTCGGGGGCCTTGCCAGGACTGTCGGGCCGGGTCAGGGCGGCCACCTTTTCGAATTCGGTCGCCGCCCGGCTCAGGAGTTGTTGCCGGTAATAGGACTCTGCCAGCCAGTACTGGGCGTTGCCGGCGAAGGCGTTTTCGGGATAGCGCTTGACAAAGGTACGGAAGGCATCGGCGGCTTCGCTGTAGCGGCCGGCGGCGTGCAGGGAGAAGGCCTGCCGGTAGAGCCGGTTGGGCGACAGGTCCGCAGGTGACGGTTTTTGGGGGTGCGGACGCTGACCGGCGTCTGCGGAGCCGGTGATTTGACGGCCCACGGTGCCCATTTGCGGGGCCGGTTCCGGGGGTGAAGTCTGCCCCGGCAGCTCCTCGAGCTGTTTCTGCAGCAGGGCGAGGCGACCTTCCAGCACCTGCAGTCGCCGCTCCATGTCTTTGTGAGCCTGCCGCAGTTCGGCCAGCTCGCCACCCGATACCGGCAGTGGGCCGGATGTCGGTGCCGGCGGGGCGGCGCAGCCGGCCAGCACCAGCAGCGGCAGTATCGACTTCCATCTGTTCATTGGGACGAGCGCCATGTCTTATCCGGGGGGGGAAGTCCCCCTCTTAAGCGAAATTCACTAAAAAGTATAAGGTTTTATGGCTCATGTCAAGCAACAAGACCACCACCTTTGCCGGAGGGTGTGTTAAGCTCGTCGGGCGCTTTGTACAGAACTTTGCAGGGGAAAGGGACACATGCCGGAATATGGGTCGACGACTGCGATCGAGCTGCTGGCTCCGGCCGGCGACATGGAAAAACTCGAAACCGCTCTCGATTTCGGCGCCGACGCCGTCTATGTCGGCGGTCGTGAATTCGGCCTGCGGGCGCAGGCGGGCAATTTCGATCTGGCGGCTCTGCGCCGGGCCAGGGACCTGTGCCGGCGCCGGGGCCGTCGGCTCTACCTGACCCTCAACGCTTTCCTTCGGCAGCAGGAGCTGCCGCGGTTGCAGGCGTACCTCGAAGAACTCAGACCATTGGATCTGGATGCCTACATCGTCTCCGACCCGGGTGTCCTGACCCTGGTGCGGACCATCGATCCCGGGCGGGAGATCCATCTGTCCACCCAGGCCAACACCACCAATGCGGCCGCCGTCGCCTTCTGGCGGCAGGCCGGAGTCCGGAGGGTCAACCTGGCACGGGAGCTGTCGCTGGAGGAGATCCGCCGGCTGGCGTCCGCCGCCGATGTCGAACTGGAGATCTTCGTTCACGGCGCCATGTGCGTCGCCTGGTCGGGACGTTGCCTGATCTCCTCGGCCCTGACCGGCCGGAGTGCCAACCGGGGCAACTGCGCCCAGCCCTGCCGCTGGTCGTGGATCCTGCAGGAGGCAACCCGTCCCGGCGAGCGTTTTACCCTGGAGGAAGACGCCCGCGGCAGCTACCTGTTCAACAGCCGCGACCTGCGGCTGCTCGAACACCTGCCGCAGCTGCTGGCCTGCGGTATCCACAGCCTGAAGATCGAGGGAAGGATGAAAAGCCGCTATTACGTGGCGGCGGTCACCCGGGTCTACCGGGCCGCCATCGATGCCTGGCGGGCCGATCCCGAAGGCTGGTGCTGCGATCCGCTCTGGCTGGCGGAACTGGACAAGGTGAGTCATCGCCCCTACGACAGCGGTTTTCTCTTTTCCCGGCGGGATGCGGCGGTCGAAACGGCGGCATCCCGCTATCGGCGCAGCTGTGATTTTGTCGGTGTGGTGTTGCAGGTCGATGACGCCGGCGCCCTAGTCGAGGGGCGCAACCGTTTCCGGTGTGGCGATCAGCTGGAGCTGATCGGTCCCGGCATGCGGACGCTTCCGTTCCGGGTGGAGTCGATCTGTTCCGAGGATGACCGGCCGTTGGCGGCGGCGCATGCCGGCTACCGGGTGCGGATGGCCCTGCCGGCCGGTGCCCGGCCGGGCGATCTGCTGCGCCGGCCCCTTCCCGATGGCTAGCCGACCGACCAGAGCCGGCCGCTGAGCAGGTCGCAGCAGCTGAGCCGGCCGCCGTAGACGGCGCCGGTGTCGAGTCCGACGCGGCCCGGGCGCAGCAGGGGGGCTGACTGCGGCGTGTGGCCGAAGACCACGGTGGCACCGAAATCGGCGTCGCTGGCAAGGAACGCGTCCCGGATCCAGAGCAGGTCGTCTTCGGTCTGCCGGTCGATCGGAACGCCGGGGCGCAGGCCGGCGTGCACGAAGATGAAGCCGGCTTCCCGGTGCAGGCAGGGCAGGGTGCGGAGGAAATCCCGGTGCGAGCAGGGGATCTCCACCTTCCCCTGCCGCCGGTAGGAGGCGAGGGTCGCCGCGCCGCCGTTGGCAAGGAAAAGCGGCCGGTCGCGACCGTCCAGGTAATCGAGCAGCATCTGCTCGTGGTTGCCGCGCAGAAAGATGGTGCGGGGCAGCTGCTGTCTCAGTTCGAGCAGCGTTTCGATCACCCGACGGCTGTCCGGTCCGCGGTCGATGTAGTCACCGAGGAAGACCAGGCGATCGGCCGGTGACGGGCGCACCTCGGCCAGCAGGCGCAGCAGCAGACCGTGACAGCCGTGAATGTCGCCGATCGCCAGCAGGCGTTCGTTTCGGGTTTTTCGGCCAGTGTCCTTGGGTTTTGTGGTCATAGGACTCCATTATAGCCGAGAGGGCCCGACCGGAGGTGACGCCGGTGGAACGCCGGGGATGAATTTGACCTGAATCGGTGAGCTTGTCACCGGCGAATGGCGCAAGTCATTTTCATCACGCCGTAAGCTGCGATGAAGGCGGATGACCTGCCTGCGCTTCCCAGAAATCACCGGCGAACCTATGGGTGCGCCTTGCGATTTTTGAAAACCGCATCCATGCCAAGCACTTACACTCTTCATCCGGCACAAACCCACTGAGCCAGGTTTGACAAACGTGGCGTCTGTTTCGACAATACAGCATGGGACGTCCGGTCGGAGAGACCGCTGTCTGCTATGATGGACAGATGACAGAGACATGCATCTACGGTGGCCGTATCCTGAGCCTTTTCCGGGAACGGCATTCTCTGCCCGACGGACGGCAGGCCGATTTCGAGATCGTGCGGCATCCCGGTGGCGCCGGTGTGCTGCCGGTGACCGCCGAAGGTGAACTGGTGCTGTTGCGGCAGTTCCGGCCGGCGGCGGACGGCGAGGTGATCGAGCTTCCCGCCGGCCGGCTCGAGGCGGGGGAGTCCCCCCGTGCCTGTGCCGAACGGGAGCTGCGTGAAGAGGCGGGTCTGGTCGCCGGCCGGCTGCAGCCTCTGGGTTGGCATTGGAGCACGGTCGGGTTCTGTGACGAGCGGATTCACCTCTTTGTGGCATGTGACTTGCGGCAGGTCGGACGACGGACGGAGAACGACGAGTTCATCGAGCCGTTCCGGGTTGGTCTCGCTCAGGCGCTGGCGATGATTGCCGAAGGTCGTATCCGTGATGCCAAGACCATGATCGCCGTGCTGCGGCTGGCCCGGGAAGGTGGCATGCCATGAACGTGCGGGCCAGGGTGGTGCGGCGGGCCCGCCTGAAAGCGGCCCTTTTCTACTGGCTGGTGGTGCCGGGGCTGGTCGTCGGCGGCGGCCTGCTGCTCGATCGGCTGTTCGGCTGGCGGCCCTGGCCCTGGAGTCTGGCGATCCTGATTGCGGCGGTGCTGCTGGTGACGGGAGGCAGTCTGCTGGTGCAGCGGGCGACGGCCGATTTCGCCTTTTACGGCCGGGGAACACCGGCGCCGCAGGATCCGCCGAAACGGCTGGTGACCGGCGGTGTCTATGCCTGGTGCCGGCATCCGATGTGGCTCGGCTATGATCTGGCCGCCCTGGGCGTGATTCTGCTCTGGCGTTCACCGGCGATGCTGCTGATCTGCTATCCGCTCTTTCTGCTGTTGCAGCTGCGGTTCCTGCTGCTCCGGGAAGAGCCGCGGCTGGTGCGTCGCTTCGGCACCGACTACCAGCGGTACCGTCGGCGGGTTCCGCTGCTGTTTCCCCGGCCGGGCCGGGGCAAGGAAGAGAGATGAGCCTGTTCAGTCTGCGACATCTGCTGCCATCGGTCCGCGAACACCGGAAGGTGGAGGCCGAAATCTACCGCCTGCTCGGCGAGACCCTGGACAAGGATTACGTCAAGCCGCAACCGCCGCCGGCCGGTCTGC
>CAYTVY010000090.1:0-11139 GCA_964441925.1 uncultured Geothermobacter sp. | reverse complement strand
GGCAGGTCAATGGCTTGCGCTATTCGCCGGTGACAAGCTCACTGATTCAGGTTAATGACCTGAGCGACTTCCGGGAGAAGACAGACTGACAGATGGCAACCGTCTACCTGGGGCTTGGTTCCAATCTCGGTGACCGCCTCGACAATCTGAACCGGGCCCGCCGTGCGTTGCGACGGTTGCCGGCGACGACCCTGCTGGCGGTGTCCGGCTGCTATGAGACCGAGCCGGTGGGAGGCCCTCCCGGGCAGTCCAGTTACTACAACGCGGTCGTCTGTCTGGCGACCTCCCTGGAGCCCCACGCCCTGCTGAGGCAGACCCGGCGGATCGAACGGGCCTGTGGCCGTGTTCGGGACGAACGCTGGGGGCCGCGGACCCTCGACATCGATATCCTGCTCTACGACGACCGGATCAGTGACGACCCCGAGCTGACCCTGCCCCATCCGCGTCTGCACGAGCGCGGTTTCGTGCTGGCCCCCCTGGCCGAGCTGGCCCCCGGACTGCACCTGCCGGGACGGGTCGACACCGTCGGTGAACTCTGGCGGCATTTTTCCCGCCCGTGCGGCGTGACCCGGCTTGGAGACTGGTGAGTGATGATTCGACTGCTGCTGCTGGCCATTTTCGGCTTTCTGTTCTATGTTATCTGGACGGCGCTGGCCCGGATCGCCCGCGCCGGCCGGCCGCCCGGTGACCGCACCCCGCCGGAGAAGACGGCTGCCGGCGAGGCCATGGTGCGGGATCCGGTCTGTGGCACCTACGTGCCGCGCAGCGAGGCGGTGCAGGCACGCATCCGGGGGCGCCTTGTCTTTTTCTGCAGTACCGAATGCCGGGACACCTACCGCCGGCAGAAATCGCACCGAAAGGGAGACGAACAATGAAATTCTTTATCGATACTGCCGAGGTTGACGAGATTCGAGCGGCCTGTGAGCTGGGCCTGGTCGACGGCGTCACCACCAATCCTTCGCTGATTGCCAAGAGCGGCCGCGACTTCCGCGAAGTGATCGGCGAGATCTGCACCCTGGTCGAGGGTCCGGTTTCGGCCGAGGTCATCGCCCTCGACGCGCCGGGCATGCTCGCCGAGGGGCGGGAACTGGCCAGAATCGACGACAAGGTGGTGATCAAGGTGCCGATGACCGAGGAGGGTCTCAAGGCGACCAGCCGGTTCGCCGCCGAAGGAATCCGCACCAATGTCACCCTCATCTTTTCGCCGTTGCAGGCCCTGCTGGCGGCCAAGGCGGGGGCGACGTTCGTCTCGCCGTTCGTCGGCCGGCTGGACGATGTCGGTCACGAGGGGATGGAGGGGGTCGACCAGATCCGGACCATCTACGACAACTAC
This sequence comes from uncultured Geothermobacter sp., assembly GCA_964441925.1. Classification (GTDB taxonomy): domain Bacteria; phylum Desulfobacterota; class Desulfuromonadia; order Desulfuromonadales; family Geothermobacteraceae; genus Geothermobacter. The sequence goes on along the minus strand of CAYTVY010000090.1, from coordinate 9,806 downwards.
GGCTTCACCACCGAGATCATCGTCGCCTCGGTGCGCAGTCCGCTGCACGTGCTGGCGGCGGCCATGGTCGGTGCCGACATCGCCACCATTCCCTACAAGGTGATGCAGCAGCTGGCCCGGCATCCGCTGACCGACATCGGCATCGAGAAGTTTCTCGCCGACCACAAGAAGAGCGGGCAGTAATCCTTGCGGTTGCCGGAACTGGCCCGTTGCCGAATCTCTGCTAGACTCGGGATATTCCGGCAACGGGTTTCTTTGGTGAAAAAAGTGGTCAGACCATCTTGACGTGAGGAAGAAAAAGGATTAAAACCCTGCCGTATATCTTTTAAGTTATTATTACAACATTGTTTTGCAGGTTCCGACACCTGGCCGAGACGACCTGAGGGTCGCGGGGACAGCAGATTCGTCTGACCAGTGGCGGATTCGGGGATGAGATGTCATAAGGCCAGGACGGCCGACGGGGAGAGCAGCATCGTTTGAAAAAGCGGCGGCATGGCGCGGGTGCCATGCCGGTTGGTTTTCGAGGTGCCGGCCCCATGACCGGAGCAATCATTCCAACCCACTTGAGTCAGGTGAGGAGCCTATGAACATTCACGAGTATCAGGCGAAGGCGATCCTGCGGAATTTCGGCGTGCCGGTTCCGGAGGGACACGTGGTCTACAACAGCAATTCCGCCCGTGACTGGGCGCGGCGGCTGGGCGACGGCCCCTGGGCGGTCAAGGCCCAGATTCACGCCGGCGGCCGCGGCAAGGCGGGCGGTGTCAAGATCGCCAAGACTCCGGACGAGGTCAAGGAGATCGCCCGCAGCATGTTCGGCATGACCCTGGTCACCCACCAGACCGGTCCCGAGGGCCGGGTGGTGAAGCGGGTGCTGGTCGAGGCCGGCTGCAACATCGCCGACGAATTCTACGTTTCCTTCCTGGTCGACCGGGCCACCAGCCGGGTCACCATGATGGCTTCGGCCGAAGGCGGCATGGACATCGAGGAAGTCGCCGCCAAGACCCCCGAGAAGATCTTCTTCGAGTCGATCGATCCCCTGACCGGGCTGACCGGCTACCAGGCGCGCAAGGTCGCCTTCAAGCTCGGTTTCGCTCCGCCCCAGGTCAAGCAGGCGGTCCCCCTGTTCCAGAATCTCTACAAGACCTTCGTCGAGGCCGACTGCTCGCTGCTGGAGATCAACCCGCTGGTGCTGACCGCCGAGGGGAACCTGCTCTGCCTCGACGCCAAGCTCAACTTCGACGACAACGCGCTGTTCCGTCACCTGCGCATCCGCGACCTGCGCGACTACGACGAAGAGGACCCGATGGAGATCGAGGCCTCGCAGTACGATCTCTCCTACATCGCCCTCGACGGCAACATCGGCTGCATGGTCAACGGTGCCGGCCTGGCGATGGCGACCATGGACATCATCAAGCACTACGGCGGCGAGCCGGCCAACTTCCTCGATGTCGGCGGCGGCGCCACCATCGAGCGCGTCACCGAGGCGTTCAAGATCATTCTCTCCGACGAAAAGGTGAAAGGCATTCTGGTCAACATCTTCGGCGGCATCATGAAGTGTGATGTCATCGCCACCGGCATCATCACCGCAGCCAAGCAGGTCGGTGTTGCCGTACCGCTGGTGGTGCGCCTGGAAGGGACCAATGTCGAGAAGGGCAAGCAGATGCTGGCCGAATCGGGGCTGAACATCGTCAGCGCCGACGGCATGGCGGATGCGGCGGAAAAGATCGTCAAGGCTGTCAACGGCTAAGGAGAGAAAGCGATGAGCATTCTTGTCAATAAGGAAACCAGGGTCATTACTCAGGGCATCACCGGCGCCACCGGGCTTTTTCACGCCCAGGGCGCCCGCGAATACGGCACCCAGATGGTCGGCGGCGTCACGCCGGGCAAGGGTGGCACCACCATCGACGGCTTTCCGGTGTTCGACACCGTCGAGCAGGCGGTGCGCGAGACCGGCGCCACCGCTTCGGTGATCTACGTTCCCCCCATCGGTGCCGCCGATGCCATCATGGAGGCGGTCGATGCCGGCATCGAACTGGTGATCTGCATCACCGAAGGTGTGCCGGTGCTCGACATGGTCAAGGTCAAGCGGTTCATGGAAGGGCGGAACAGCCGTCTGGTCGGCCCGAACTGTCCCGGTGTCATCACCCCGGAAGAGTGCAAGATCGGCATCATGCCCGGCTACATCCACAAGAAGGGCCCGGTCGGGGTCGTCTCCCGCTCCGGCACCCTGACCTACGAGGCGGTCTGGCAGCTGACCACCCGCAACATCGGCCAGTCGACCTGCGTCGGCATTGGCGGTGACCCGGTCAACGGCACCAGCCACCTCGACGTGCTGAAGATGTTCGAGGAGGACCCCGAAACCGAGGCGGTGATCATGATCGGCGAGATCGGCGGTGACGCCGAGGAGCAGGCCGCCGAGTACGTCCGCGACCACATGAGCAAGCCGGTGGCCGCCTTCATTGCCGGCGCCACCGCTCCCAAGGGCAAGCGCATGGGGCATGCCGGCGCCATCATCTCGGGTGGCAAGGGAGACGCGGCCAGCAAGAAGGCCTTTTTGCGCGAGTGCGGCATTTCGGTCGCCGATTCGCCGGCGGAGATGGCCGAGGCGCTGCTCAAGGTCTGGCAGCCCTGAGCATTGCCGGCAGAAAGACACAAAAAGGCCCCGGATTTCCGGGGCCTTTTTGTGTGATTTCGCATGCCGTATTTCTTACTTCTTGTGGCAGGTCTTGCACGAGGTCGATATACCCTTGGCCTTGTGGCAGCTTTTGCACAGCTTCTTGTGGGCGGTCTGCTTGTTGATTTCGATCTTGGCCGGAGTGCCTTCATGGCAGGCATCGCAGCCGAGTTTCTCTCCATGGGCCTTGTGGTTGAAGGTGACGTTGCCGTTCTTGGCCTTGAAGGTGACCACGTCGGCGGCCAGGGCGGGGGCGACGGCAAAGGCGACCAGCAGACAGACAACCAAAAGCTTTTTCATCGTTCTCCTCCTGTGGTGTGGAATTTTTTCACCGATATTGGGAAAACGATAAGAAAAGGTCAAGTAAAATTTTTTCATTTTTGTATTGCCGCCGGTCCACTGCGCGCCGCTACCGCCGGAGGACCCGGTTTTCAGTCGGCACGGCGTGCTGCCAGGGCAGCGCGGCAGATGGCGATGGCCGGGGTTTCGCCGCGCCCGGTGGCGATGGTCGAGCCGGACTGCGGCTCGTAGACTTCGTACTCGTAACGCCCCTGTGCATCCTGCCCCCGGTAACGGAAGCGGACCGCGAGGCGGCGCATCACCTGCCTGGCGGCGGTGACGCTGCGGGCCGGGTTGTTGGGATTGGACGGATCCCAGAGTCCGGCCGAAATCAGTTGTTCACGCATCTCTCTCTCCATCATCAGGACAGGCAGACAGCTGGAAGGCCCGTGGTGGTGCGGTTTGCGGAAGGCCCCTCTGTCGACAATGGGCAAGAACTATAGTCAAAAACGTATACGCTGGCAAGGAGGCGGGTAGCGGCCGCAGGATGTCTGCTGCGATGGACGGCCGGACGGACCATGACGGCAGAGTGACGGCAGAGTTGACTTGGTGCCGGGCGGAAACGTAGGATTAGACCTGAATCAGTGAGCTTGTCACCGGCGAATAGCGCAAGCCATTGGCCTGCCTGCGCTTCCCAAAAATCACCGGCGAACCTAAGGGTGCGCCTTAGATTTTTGAAAACCACATTCAGGCCAAGCACTTACACTCTTCATCCGGCACAAACCCACTGATTCAGGTTAGAGTTCGAATCCGAAGGGAGAAGCAGAACGCGGACCGGGAGCTGGTCCGCGGGGAACTGACATGGCCTTGCTGAAAATTCACCGACATCCCGACCCGGTGCTGAAGCAGGTGGCAGCACCGGTCGACTCGTTCGACGCCGAACTGAGAAGGCTGGCCGAGGACATGCTCGAAACCATGTACGCCGCGCCGGGCGTCGGGCTGGCCGCGCCCCAGGTCGGGGTGTCGCGCCGGCTCATCGTTCTCGACTGCGGTCCGAAAGAGGAGCGCCAGCCGATCGTGGCGGTCAATCCGGAGATCCTGTCCGGCGAGGGATCCTGCTGCGAGGAGGAGGGTTGCTTGTCGGTTCCCGGCTACTATGCCAGGGTCGAACGGCAGGCCCGGGTGCGGGTCCGGTTCCAGGACCTCGACGGGACGGTCCGGGAGATGGAGGCCGACGGGCTGCTGGCCATCTGTTTCCAGCACGAGATCGATCACCTCGACGGCATTCTGTTCGTCGATCATCTCTCGCCGCTGAAAAAAAGCCTTTTCCGCAAGAAGTACCAGAAGATTCTCGAGCAACTGGAGGAACAGCTCTGATGCAGCCGGCCGATCTGCGCACCGTTTTCATGGGGACCCCCGACTTCGCCTGCCCGACCCTCGAAGGCCTGATCGCCGCCGGCTGCAACCTGGTCGGCGTCTTCACCCAGCCCGACCGGCCGAGCGGCCGCGGCCGCCGGCTGACCGCGCCGCCGGTCAAGCAGCTGGCCCGGCAGCACGGCCTGCCGGTCTTCCAGCCGGAGCGGCTGCGGCGCCCGGAGGCGGTGGATCAGCTGCGTGCGCTGGCGCCCGATCTGGTGGTGGTGGTCGCCTACGGCCAGATCCTGCCGAAGTCGGTCCTGGAGATTCCCCGCCACGGCTGCATCAATGTGCACGCCTCGCTGCTGCCGAAATACCGGGGGGCGGCCCCCATCAACAAGGCGATCATCGACGGCGAGACGGAGACCGGGGTCACCACCATGTACATGGACGAAGGGCTCGACACCGGGGACATGCTGGTGAAGATGCGCCTGGCGATCGGGCCGGACGAGACCGCCGGGCGGTTGCACGACCGGCTGGCGGTGCTCGGACGGGAGGCGATGGCGGAAACCCTGAAACGCCTCTGCGCCGGCACTCTCGAGCGGGTGCCGCAGAACGACGCCGAAAGCAGCTATGCCCCGATGCTGAAAAAAGAGGACGGCGCGATCGACTGGCGGCAGCCCGCCGCCCGGGTGCACAACCTGGTGCGGGGGCTCGACCCCTGGCCTTCGGCCTACACCTGGCTCGACGGCAGCCTGCTCAAGCTGGCGGCTACCTCGGTGGAGGCGGCTTCCGGCGAGCCGGGAACCCTGCTGGCGGCCGGTGACGACGGTCTGCTGATTGCCTGCGGCGAGGGCGCCCTGCGGGTGCGGCAGCTGCAGCTGGCCGGCAAGCGGCGCCTGCCGGCGGCCGATTTCCTGCGCGGCTGTCCCCTGGCGCCGGGCACCCGTTTCGGCCGCGACCGGACGACGGATGACTGAGGCGGAATTCAAGCCGCGCAAGCGGCTCTTCATCCTGCTGATGGGAGGGGCCAGCCTGCTGGTGCTGGGGCTGGCCTTTCTGCTCTGGTACGTGCCGTCGGTGGGGCTGGCCAACATCCATCCCCTGCTGCCGCCCCTGTTCGGCGGCCTGCTGGCGCTGGTCGCCCTGCTGGTGCTGGGAGGACTCGGCCTGCTGGTGCTGACCCTGCTGACCGGCCGCGATCTCTTCTTCTCCGAGCGGCTGCGCAAGATCGTCATCCGCTACATGTTCCCGGCGATCATCAATCTCGGCAAGCTGCTCGGCATCGATCGGGACACCCTGCAGCAGTCGTTCATCGCCCTGAACAACCAGCTGGTGCGGGCCAAGAAACTGCGGGTGTCGCCGGAGCGGGCGCTGATCCTGCTGCCGCACTGCATCCAGCTTTTCGACTGCGACATCAAGATCACCGGCGATATCGGCAAGTGTGTCCGTTGCGGCCGTTGCGACATCAGCGGCCTGGCGGAGGTGGCGCAGCAGCGGGGCATCGACATCGCCGTCGCCACCGGCGGTACCCTGGCCCGCAAGATCATCGTCGACAAGCGTCCGGCCTTCATCCTGGCGGTGGCCTGCGAGCGGGATCTGACCTCCGGCATCCGCGATTCCTATCCCCTGCCGGTGATCGGCGTGCTCAACCACCGGCCGCACGGCCCCTGCTTCAACACCCACATCGTGCTCGACGAGGTGCGGCGGGTGCTGGACGAGCACGTGCTGCCGGCTTGATTTTCTCTCCGGCGCAACCTATCTTTTTTCTGCCGGCGACCGGCCGGCAGCATTCTCTGACGACGAGGTGAAACCTGATGAATACCCTGAAGACCGTCCTGCTGATGACCCTGATGACCCTGCTGCTGGTCGCTCTTGGTGGCGCCATCGGCGGTCAGGGCGGTGCCACCTTCGCCCTGGTCATGGCCGGGATGATGAACTTCGGCAGTTACTGGTTCTCCGACCGGATCGTCATCGCCATGTACCGTGGCCGCGAGGTGAACAGTGGCCCGCTGTACGAGGTGGTGGCCGAGCTCTGCCAGCGCAATGGCCTGCCGATGCCGCGGGTCTACGTCCTGCCGCAGACGACTCCCAATGCCTTCGCCACCGGCCGCAATCCCCAGCATGCCGTGGTGGCGGCGACCGAGGGGATTCTGCAGATGCTCTCCCGCGACGAGCTGATGGGGGTGATGGCGCACGAACTGGCGCACGTGCAGAACCGTGACATTCTCATCGGCTCCATCGCCGCCACCATCGCCGGCGCCATCTCCTGGCTGGCGCACATGGCCCAGTGGGCCCTGATCTTCGGCGGCGGGCGCGACGACGAGGACAGCAATCCCCTGGCCATCATTGGCATGATGATCCTGGCACCGATTGCCGCCATGCTGGTGCAGATGGCCATCTCCCGCTCCCGCGAGTACCAGGCCGATGCCACCGGTGCCCGCTTCTGCGGCAATCCCCTGAGCCTGGCCAGCGCTCTGCGCAAGCTGGAGGCCGCCAACCGGCGCCTGCCGATGCCGCAGGTCAACGAGGCGACGGCGCACATGTTCATCGTCAATCCCCTCAAGAGCGGCGGTATCGCCGGCCTCTTTTCCACCCATCCGCCGATGGAGGAACGCATCCGCCGGCTGGAGAGCATGCGGCTCGGCTGACCGGGCCGCGTGTTCCTTTCTTTCTCTTCCAGAGGTCCGTTCATGCCCGGTTCCGTGACCGACCCGCGTCTTTTGGCTCTCGAGATCCTGCTGCGGGTCGAGCGGGGCGGCTATGCCGACCTGCTTCTCGATGAAACCCTGCGCCGGCAGCCGGGCCTCGACCCACGCGATCGCGGCCTGCTCACCGAGCTGGTCTACGGGGTGCTGCGGCGGCGGGGCCGGCTCGATTACGTTCTGGCCCGGCAGTGCCGCAAGCCACTGGCAAAACTCGAGACCAGGGTGCTGCAGATACTGCGGCTCGGTGTCTACCAGCTTCTCGAGCTGGATCGGGTGCCGGCCGCCGCCGCGGTCGACACCAGCGTCCGGCTGGCCAAGCGGTGCGGCCTGCAGCGGGCCGCCGGTTTCGTCAACGGGGTGTTGCGCGGCCTGGCGCGCACCCTGCCCGAGCTCTCCTGGCCCGACCCGGCGAGCCGGCCCCTCGACTTTCTCACCCATGCCTGTTCCCTGCCGGAATGGCTGGCCCGCAACTGGCTCGATACCTATGGTTTCGAGACTGCTCGCCACCTGGCCGAGGCGCAGCTGCAGCCGGCGCCGCTGAGTGTCCGCTGCAACACGCTGGCGCGGACGCCGGAGGCGTTCGGCGCGCTGGCCTCTTCGCTCGGACTGTCTTGGTCGCGCTGCCGGTTCGCTCTGGAAGGGTTTCTCTTCACCAGCCGGCAGGCCTTCGAGCGGCTGCCCGCCGACAGTTTCCAGCCCCAGGACGAGGCAAGCATGCTGGTGGCCCACCTGCTGCAGCCCGTACCGGGCGAGACGCTGCTCGACGCCTGCGCCGCGCCGGGCGGCAAGACCACCCACCTGGCCGCGCTCGCCGGCAACCGGCTCGTGATTCACGCCCTCGATCTCCATCCGGCCCGGGTCGGCCTGATCCGGCAGGGGGTCGACCGCCTGGGGTGCCGGGGGGTCCATCCCCGGGTTTGGGACATGACCCGCCCACCGGACTGGCTCGCTCCCGCCAGCCTGGATGCGGTGCTGGTCGATGCCCCCTGCAGCGGGCTGGGCGTGCTGCGGCGCAATCCGGAAGTCCGCTGGCGGCGGCGACCCGACGATCCGGCGCGGATGGCACGGTTGCAGCAGACTTTGCTCGAGCGGGCCGCCGACCTGGTCCGGCCCGGCGGCCGGCTGCTCTATTCGGTCTGTACCACCACGCCGGAGGAGACGGAGCAGGTGGTCGGGCGGTTCGCCGCCGGGCATCCGGATTTCGTGGCCGAAGATCTGCGGCCGCTCTTCCCCGACTGGGATACGCTCTTCGATTCCCGGGGCCGACTGGTGACCTGGCCCGTTCACCCGGAGCTGGACGGTTTCTTTGCCGCCCGGTTCCGGCGCCGGTCGTGACGGCCTGAATCCGGCCGATTTTCCCGCCACAGACAGCAGCCTGTTCCGGGGGGGGTGACGTTCGATATGGTGCCTACTGTTCTGCCAGCCGTGTCAGGCTCTCTTCCAGCTGGCGGATGTAGTTGCGGTTGATCGACTCGTAGAAGCCGAGCCCCCGGTAATAGGTTTTCCCCTGGTATTCAACCGTCAGACTGTCGACCTCGATGCCGGCCTGTTTCAGTTCCATGGCCCAGGAAGGGGCGGTACTGGTTCCGCGGCCCATGATGTCGTCCATGATGTGAGCGCCGGCGACGTACATGAACGGGATCAGTCGCACCCGTTTCACCTTGCAGGCCCTGGCCTTGTCGAGGGCCTGTTCCCGGGTCAGCACCCCGTCGACGCCGCCGACGAAGACGTTGTCGTACTTTGCGCTCAAATAGCGGTCCAGGCCGAGGTAGGTGGCATTGGAACCGGGAAAGGTCTTTGGCGTGCCATGGACCACCAGCACGTTGCAGCCCTGTTCCGGCGGGAGAAAGTAGGGTTCCAGGGCATCGACCGTCTCGAACACCCAGGGCCATTCGTGCAGCAGGGTGCCGCCGTACTCGATGCGCAGGCCGAGTTGCCGGAAGGCGGCGATCTGGCGCTCCATGTCGGCGAATTCCTGGCCGGGGAAGATGTGCAGAGACTGGATGGCGACCTTGCGGTAGCCGTCGTTCTCCAGGTTGGCCAGCACCTGGGGCAGGCTGAGAAAGCGCCTGTCCAGGCCCTGCTCCCGGAACTTCCGGTTGGCACGCTCGCGGACGATTTCGGAGGTGAAGGCCCACTCGATGCGCAGTTTCCGGTATTTTTCCGGCAGTTCGCGGCGCAGCTGCTTTTCGAAGACGTCGTAGGTGACCATGGCCCGGGTGGTGGTGCCGAAGGCGACGATGACGATCGCCGGCTCCTTTTTCAGGGTGCGGGTCATGCCGAAGACCGGCGCGGCGCCGAGCAGCAGAATCAGCAGCAGCATGCCGGTGACGGGGAAAGACGGTCGGAAGGGGAAAAGGCTTTTTTTCTGCATCGATGGTCTCCTCTGGGGGGCTGAATGGTTGCGCCAACAAAAAATCCGCGCAGCCCCTGAAGGGCGCGCGGATTTCCGTATTCAAATCCACGTTCGTATCGTGCCCTGACTCCCATGGTCCCGGGGAGCGGCTGGCGGGCGGTTCGGTCCGGCAGGTCTTCTGGCTCGCGAATCATCCTCCGGGCCGCCTTCCCGATCCGCAGCGGATCAGTGGCATCCGGCCCTTCGTCCTCGCTCACAGCGGCGGGTCCGCGGGGGATTTGCACCCCTCTTCCCTTTTGAACTCCCGGTGGGAGTACCGGCGAACGTCATTTTTTTTCGGCCCCATTTACTAGCATGAAGCCGCCGTCACGGCAAGACCCGATACCGGAACCGGCACGACGTGCCGGTTCTCAGGGCAGGATCAGGCCGATCA
>CAYTVY010000089.1:7708-11211 GCA_964441925.1 uncultured Geothermobacter sp. | reverse complement strand
AGTGAGCTTGTCACCGGCGAATAGCGCAACTCAATTGACCTGCCTGCGCTTCCCAAAAATCACCGGCGAACCTATGGGTGCGCCTTGGATTTTTGAAAACCGCATCCAGGCCAAGCACTTACACTCTCAATCCGGCACAAACCCACTGATTCAGGTACAAGCAACAAGCTCACAGCCTCAGGTGACAGTTATAGGCAATCAGACCGGTGCCGTCCAGGGGAAAGAATCTACCCAAAAGCGTCACATAAAAACAAACGGGCTACGGAAATCATCCGTAACCCGTTGATTTTAGTGGCGCGCTCGACAGGATTCGAACCTGTGACCTTCGGCTCCGGAGGCCGACGCTCTATCCAGCTGAGCTACGAGCGCGTGGACGCATTTATATAGCTCAAAGCGGGCCGGATTGCAATTGGAAAAAACACGGCGCGGACAACAGCCCTGTCGGCGGCGCTTTCTGCTATAATCGAGCCGATTCCTGCATAACCCTGAATCAGTGAGCTTGTCACTGGCGAATAGCGCAAGTCATTGACCTGCCTGCGCTTCCCAAAAATCGCCGGCGAACCTATGGGTGCGCCTCAGATTTTTGAAAACCGCATTCAGGCCAAGCACTTACACTCCTCATCCAGCACAAACCCACTGATTCAGGATAACGAAAGGCCCCGTGATGCGCCTGCTGTTGTCCGTTCTTCTCGTTCTGTCCCTGCCCCTCGCCTGTCTGGCGGATTCCGCCGGGGACGGCCCGCGCATGGCCGGGCCGACCTTCACCGCCAGCAAACTGGCGGACAACGTCTACGCCCTGACGTTGTCTCCCGGCTCACGGGCCACTTCCAATGCCCTGCTGGTGGTCGGCGACCAGTACGCAGTGGTCGCCGGCGCCCACATGACCAGGGAGACGATCGATGCCCTGGTGAAGCGGACGGCCGCCATCACCCCCCTGCCCGTCCGCTACTTCATCCTGACCCATCACCACCGCGGTTACACCCACATCGACTTCGATTTTCCGCCGGGTGCCGAAGTGATCATGTCGTGGCAGACCTGGCAGGCCCTGTCCGAGGAAACGCGACCGGTTTCCTTTCCCGTGCTCTTCTTCCGCAACGGACTGACCCTGCGGGTCGGGGGGCGAAACCTGGTGCTGACCAACATCGGACCGGCCCATACGGATGGGGATGTCATCACCTATCTGCCCGATGAGAACGTTCTTTTCGCCAGCGATCTTTTCTATGCCGGCGGGGTCGGTTACATGGGGGACGGCTACATGCAGGACTGGGTGCTGGCCCTCGAATTTCTGCAAAGTCTGCAGGCGAAACGGATCATCCCCGGCCAGGGCCCGGTCAGCGGTCCGGAAGACCTCGCCGAATACATCAAATTCTTCCGCGACTTCCTCACCGAGGTCATTGCCCATCTGGAAAAAGGCGACTCACTGAAACAGACCCTGAAGAATTTTCGCCTTGCACGCCACCAGTCGCGCCGGGGCTATGCGGAGTTCATGCCGGTCAACATCCGGCGGGCCTGGAAACAGCTCGCCGAAACCGTCTCCCCACAACGCTGAGACCAGGGTTGTGCCCGCTTCCAGGGAAAAAGGCGTTATGGCCATCGTCCGGCGGTGAAGAAGAGCACCTCAGTTCCCCGCCCCCCTCCCTTCCTCGTCTTGGAAGGTCTTGCGCAGCAGCAGGCTCAGGATACCGGCCACCAGCAGCAGAAAAACAGTGATCCCCCCCCAGAGCTTGCGGTTCGACAATTCGGAGTGGATGCCCGCAATCCGGCCGGCCACCTCGTCCAGCGTACCCTGGACTGCCGCCGTTCCTGCATGCACCCGGTCGACATCGACGGTGTGGAACAGACGATGAAAGTCGTTGCGGGCGGCAAAGACCTTGCCACGCAGCGCCTTGACGGCGATCCCGACCCGGTGCAGGGCATCGATCTCCTTTTCCAGTTCGTCGATCCGGTTGTCGGTGGTGGCCAGGGCCGCCCGGATGCGGGCCGCCCGTTCGAAACTGTGACAGCGGGTGCAGTCCTGCTCATTGATCAGGGCCAGCGAGGCCCGCTGCACGGCGTGGTTGCCATGACAGGTCACGCACTGCGGCCCGCCCTCGCCCAGGGCCCGGCCGTGCTTGCTGGCCAGGTAGTCGTCCCGGACGCCGATGTGGCAACGACCGCAGAAAGCCGGGATCTCCTCCTCGTCCGGGGCGCCACGAAAACCGCGCTCGGGGCTCATGGCCATGGCGAAATCGGTTGGATCGCCCCCGTGGCAGTCATGGCAGGAGATGCCGTTTTCCCGGTGAACGCTGTGCTCCCAGTCTTTCACCGGCGCCCCGAGCCGTCCCTCCATGCCTCCGTGGCATTGCAGGCAGACAGTCTTTGCCGGCCCGGGCGACATCCTTCCCGCGTCGGCCGCCAGAACCGGAAAAGCCGGCGGAAAGAACAGCAGCAGAATCAGAATCCAGCCTTTGCCGTACATCTTCATGAGTAACGCCCCCAGATGGAAACCGCCACCAGCAGCAGCAGGCCGATAACGTAACAGGTGACAAAGAGCGGCCGCCGGGCCGGCCGCCGCTCCTCGCTCCGGTCGATGAACGGCAGCAGCGCCAGAAAGGTCATCAGAGCCCCCTGTGCCGCCAGACCGAGAAACTTGCTGGGAAAGATTTTGAGCGTCTGGTAGGCCCAGAGAAAATACCATTCGGGCTTGATGTGCTCCGGCGTGATAAAAGGATCGGCCGGTTCGAGGGCGTCGAGAGGAATAAAGATTTCGGGCGCGAAGAAGGTCACCGCCACCAGCAGGGCGAGAAAGAAGCAGACGATGGCGGCCTCCTCGGCCGTGTAGTTGGGAAAGAAGGGAATCCCGTCCGGATGCTTCTCGTGCTGATAGACCGGACCGACCCGGGCCGGGCGGGCCTCCTTGCCGAAGGGCGGCACCGAGATGCCGCAACGCCGCACGCAGAAGAGGTGAAAGCCGATCAGCCCCATCAGTGCTCCCGGAAGCACCACCACGTGCAGGGCGAAGAAACGGCCCAGGGTCTGCGGCCCAACCGAAGGGGAACCCCGCAGAAACTCGACCAGTTTCGGACCGATGACCGGCACGGCGCCGGCGGCATCGGTGGCCACGGTCGTCGCCCAGAAGGAGAGTTGACTCCAGGGCAGCAGATAGCCGGTCAGACAGAGCGCCAGCCCGAGATTGAACAGCAGGAAGCCGGAAAGCCAGGTCAACTCGCGGGGCTTCTTGTAGGATCCCATGAACAGTACCGAGAGCATGTGCAGCAGCAACACCACCACGATCAGGTTGGAACCGACCGCGTGCAGGTTGCGGATCAGCCAGCCATAGGGCACCTCGTTGACGATCCGTTCGACACTGGCAAAAGCTTTTTCGGCATCGGGGATATAGTGAACCAGCAAAAGGATGCCGGTCACAAACTGCAGCCCGAACAGCACCAGCAGCACCGTGCCCAACGCATACCAGGCGTTGATGGTGCGCGGTACCAGGTAGCCGGTGGTGTTCTGCTCCCAGA
>CAYTVY010000089.1:0-7608 GCA_964441925.1 uncultured Geothermobacter sp. | reverse complement strand
CTAGCCGACAACAAGCTGGTCACCATCGAGGACGACCGGGAAATTCTCCAATGGTGCCGGTGGCGGGCCGCCGAGCACCTCGCCGGTGGCGGAAAAACGGCCACCATGACAGGGACAGAGAAATTCACCCTTGGCCTGCTGCCATTTGACGATGCAGCCGAGATGGGTGCAGACGGCGGTCAGGGCCGTGAACTGTCCCGCCTTCAGCTGCAGCAACACGGCTGGGCGCCCGCGAAATTCGAAGAGATGGGCACCGCCGACGGGAACCTTGTCACGCGGCACCCGAACCCGGGCATCGGCATCCGCACCGGTGCGGGGCGACAGGTATCGCAATACCGGCCAGCCGAACATGGCCCCGACAGCGGCACCGATGCCGGCCAGCAGCACAGTCAAAAAGGTCCGGCGCTTGGCAGGAGAAAGCTCGCTCTGGTCCATGAACAGCTCCTCGCGAGTGAGTCTTGGTATTCTATTCGTTGCGGGGGACCGGAACCGGCCGCCGCTGGTGATTGACGGGAAAATTGCTGGAATTATAACGCTCCGCCGGCAACCTGCAAGCAATACAGAGCATAGTGATGATTTTGGTCGTCTATTTGCCCGTCCCTCTCGGCCGCACCCTGCCGTTGCCCGGGGAGGTCAGTTTTTCCGGGTCGCCACCCGAATCCGCACCGGCACCCGGATTTCCGGCAAACGGCTGTTGTCGGTCCGGATCAGCAGATAGCCGCTGACAACCGCCCTGCCTTTGCCCGGCCGGGCGATGATCTCGAGCGTCAGGCTCTGTCCCGGCGCCAGCGACGTCGGCTCGAGATCGACCGTCAGTTCGCGGGCGGTGGTGCGCACCGGACCGATGGTCACGGGCGTCCGGGAGCGGTTGGTCAGGGTGAGTTCGGCCTGCGAACGTTCCCCGGGGGCCAGCGGCCCGATGACCAGCGAGCGGCTGCTGAGACTGATCTCCTCCTGCACCATCCCCCGCAGGTGCAACTGCACCAGGCTTCGTGCCGGATCGTTGCTGTAGAGATAGATGGTCTTGACCACACCACCGCGAAAACGGGTCGAATCGAAGGTGGCCTTCACCTGGCCGTCGCCGCCGGGCGGGATTTCCTTGTCCGAAAGCAGCACGGCGGTACAGCCGCACGAACTTTTGACCCGCTCGATGCGCAGCGGTTCGTCTCCGGCATTGTGAAAGGTGAAGGAATGCACGACCCGTTCCCCCTGCAGCACGGTTCCGAAGTTGAAATCGGTCTCGTCGACTTCGATTTTCGGTCCAAGGGCACAGGCGACAGTGGGCAACAGCAGAAAAAGAAGGCACAGGGTCAGCTTGCGGTTCATGACGGTATCCTTTCCAAGATTTCGTTTCCCTGAATCAGTGGGTTTCGAGATTAACCGACCGTGCCCATCGGTGCAAGTTCGTCGTTTTTTTCATTTTTTCGTTCATATCTGGCAGCGCCTTGTATAAAATGGTTGCTTATTTTCCATGGGGGTATCTGCTGTTTTCATGTCTGAACTGAAACTGAAACCACTCTATTCCGCCGAGACCATAGCCAAGACCGTCTCCCGGCTGGCGACCGAGATCAACCGCGACTACCGGGGAGAGGATCTGTTGCTGGTCGGCATCCTGAAAGGCTCCTTCCTGTTCATTGCCGACCTCTGCCGCCAGATCGAAGTGCCAGCAGCCATCGATTTCATGCGCCTGGCCAGTTACGGCTCGGAAACCCAGTCTTCGGGAATCATCGAGCTGCGCAAGGACCTCGAGATCTCGATTCGAGATCGCCATGTCCTGATCGTCGAGGACATCATCGACAGCGGCCTGACCCTGCAGTCACTGCTGCACCGGTTGCGTGAACGGCAACCGGCATCGCTGAAGGTCTGCGCCCTGATCGACAAGCGCGCCCGCCGTGAAGTCGACATCGAGGCCGACTATGTCGGTCTGACCATGGACGACGGATTCATCGTCGGCTACGGTCTCGACTACGATGAGCGCTATCGCAACCTGCCCGGCATCTACATCGCCGAATTTCCCTGAGTCCGATTCCGACGCCCTGACGAGGAGGGGTATGGCATGATCATTCAGTGTGAGGCCTGTCAGACCCGCTTTCGGCTGGCCGACGACAAACTGAAACCCGGCGGGGTGAAAGTGCGCTGCTCGCGCTGCGGAGAGATTTTCGCCGTCCCCGGTCCGTCTTCGCCGACGGCGCCGCCCGAACCGGTCCGGCCGGCAGCCACCTCCCGGGCGGGCACGGCGGACAATGCACCTGGTGCTTCGGCCACAACCGAAAATGCCGGGCCGGCAACAGCCTCTCCCGCCAACAGCACCGATTTCGATTTCGACGCGTTCAACATGGAGAGCTTCGACGAGGAACCGGAGACCGAAACGCCGGCTCCCGCCGCGACCGCCCTCGTCGACATTGGCGACGACCTGCCCGATTTCGACCTGCCCGATGATTTTTCCTTCGACGACGCACCGGGGCAAAAGGTCGACGAGCAGACGGCAGACCAGACAGAGCCGGCCGCCGGAGACGATCTGCTGGCCGACTTTTCACCGGACGAACTGCTCGACGAATCGGAAAAACTCGATGCGCCGCCACCGGCCGGTCCATCGAAGCTGGACGACATCTTTGCCGACGAGCCGCAGGGACATTGGGACGCCTCGGCCATCGAGCCGGAAGAACCGACTATCGGCGGCGATCTCGGCAAGACCTACGAGATGGACGACGACCTTGCCGGCCTGCCCCAGGTCGACTTCCCCGACCCGGCCGAAATCGACCAGGTCGCATTCGACACCGAAGATACTTCCAGTGTCACGCTCGACACGACCGCCGCGCTGGAACTGGGAATCGACGATCCAAAACCGGCCGTTGACACACCATCGGCCGATGACTTCGTGTTCGAGGAGGAGCCGGCCGTCGAGGAGTCTCCGGTGGAGACCGGTCCAACGCAGCCAACAACGAAAACGGCGACGGACCAGCCGTCCCGCCAAAGGGCGACTGCCGCTTCGCCGCGGACCGGCCATCCCCAGCCGGGACTGAACCGTCGCCGCCAAAAGCAAAAGAGCCGGGCACTGCCACTCTTTCTGCTCTTCCTGCTCCTCCTTGCCGGTACCTACGCCTATCTTGCCGACCGCCTGGGAAGCTGGGATCCGGTGACCCTGGCCGGCCGCCTGCAGCAGATGATCGATCAAAAGCCGCCGGAAGATCCGACGATACACATCGAATTGCGCAATCTGAAAGGGGTTTTCGTTACCAACCAGAGTGCCGGCCAGCTCTTCGCCATCTCCGGCGAAGCGGTCAACCGTTACCAGGGTTCCCGTTCGGCGCTGGTGGTCAGGGGCGTTATCTACGACCGCAAGGGCAAGCCGGTACTGCAGCAAACGGCATTTTGCGGCAACCCCCTCGACGAAGCGGCCCTGCGCACCCTCCCCTATTCGAAAATCGAGGAATCGATGAACAACCAGTTCGGCGATTCACTCTCCAACCTCGATGTCGCACCGGGCAAGGCGGTCCCCTTCACGATCGTCTTCAAAAACCTGCCGGAAGAAGTGGCCGAGTTCAATGTCGTGGTCGTCGACTCGCGTCCCGGCGCCCAATAGCAACCAGCTTCCTGCCGAAAGCCCCGATACGAAAAGGCCACCTTGCTAGGTGGCCTTTTCGTGTATTTGAGGTATTGCTCCGTCTCCGGCTCTCAGGGAGCCTCGATGGCATCAACCGGGCAACTGTCGACACAGGCACCGCAGTCGGTACAAAGGGCCGGATCGATCACCCGCTTGTCACCCTGTTCGGAAATCGCCTCAACCGGACAGACCGGCTCGCAGGCGCCGCAGTTGATGCACTCGTCGTTGATGGTGTGTGCCATGGTCGCATTCCTCCTTGCTCTGTCGTTTGTAAGGATGGACAGCCCGAAGCCGCCGATACTGAATCGAGTCTACACAAGATGTATACACGCTGTCCAGCCGGGAAAGACGACAAAAAACTTGCCATCCGCCGTCCCTTTCAGCTAGTCTTGGCGCAAATTTTATAAAACTGTGGTTTATTTTTCAAATACCCGTTTTGCCTGGGGAAATTTCGTCAAATCTTTTTTTGGCAGAAGCAAACATTTCTGCCGTCAGGGAGAGCGCGACACCGGTCGCCAAATCGTGGGAGGAGGTTTCATACAATGGATATTCTGGCTCTGAATTGTGGCAGCTCGTCTGTCAAGTACCAGCTCTACGACTGGGAGAGGAAGGAAGTCATCGCCAAGGGGATGGTCGAGCGGGTCACCATCGGCGACTCGTTCATCGTGCACGAGGTTCCGGGGCGGGAGACCTACCGCGAGGAATACGAGTGCCCCGACCACAAGGTGGCCATTCACCTGATCGTCAAGATTCTCACCGATCCCGAGTACGGGGTGCTCGAGGACATGAGCGGCATCAGCGCCGTCGGCCATCGGGTGGTGCACGGCGGCGAAAAATTCACCCGCTCGGTACTGATCGACG
Source organism: uncultured Geothermobacter sp. (assembly GCA_964441925.1). GTDB lineage: Bacteria > Desulfobacterota > Desulfuromonadia > Desulfuromonadales > Geothermobacteraceae > Geothermobacter. The sequence continues at coordinate 3,143 of CAYTVY010000089.1, read as the reverse complement.
ATGCGGTGCTGGAGGCGATCAAAGAAGTGCAGCACCTGGCGCCGCTGCACAACCCGCCGAACATCGCCGGCATCGAGGCCGCCCAGGCCAACCTGCCGGACGTGCCGCACATCGCCATCTTCGACACCGCCTTTCACCAGAGCATGCCCGAGCATGCCTACATGTACCCCCTGCCCTTCGAATGGTACGAAAAGTACGGCGTCCGCCGCTACGGCTTTCACGGCACGAGCCACCTCTATGTCTCCAAGCGGGCGGCGGTGCTGCTCGGCAAGGAGCCGAAGGACTGCAACCTGATCACCATGCACATCGGCAACGGCGTCTCGCACACCGCCATCAAGAGGGGGATTTCAGTCGACACCTCGATGGGGCTGACGCCACTGGAAGGCGCGGTGATGGGGACTCGCTGCGGCGACATCGACCCGGCCATTCCCCTGTTCATCCAGCAGGTGGAGAATCTCGGCCCGCAGGAGGTCGACACCATTCTCAACAAGAAGTCGGGCGTGCTGGGCATCACCGGCCAGTACACCGACCGGCGCGACGTGCTCGAGGGGATCGACAACGGTGACGAGCGCTGCAAGCTGGCGCTCGAGATCGAGGCCTACCGGCTGAAGAAGTACATCGGCGCCTACTGTGCCGTCCTCGGCCGGCTCGACGCCGTGGTCTTCACCGCCGGCGTCGGGGAGATGGGCTGGAAGATCCGGGAAAAGGCCCTGGAAGATCTGGAGCACATCGGCATCCGGCTCGACCGGGAGAAGAACCGCAACACCATGACCCGGAAAAAGGAGTCGGTCATCTCGACGCCCGACTCGCCGGTCAAGGTCTTCGTCATTCCCACCGACGAGGAGCTGGTCTTCACCGAGGACGTGGTCGCCATCCTGGAGGAGACCTACACCGACCACATGAACTTCACCTACTCCTTCTCGTCGAAGGATTTTCAGCGCAAGTAACCGGACAGCACGGAAAAGGGGCCGACGGTCCGCCGTCGCCCCCGCTCCGGTTCCCGGAAGGCGCCTACTGCCCGTAAATGTCGGCGCCGCGGACCCGGCTGCGCTTCAAATCGTAACGGAACCAGGCCTTGACAGTCAGCTTCTTGCCGGGATAGGCCCGGGGCAGCGGCCCGTAGGGTGCCCCCTTGCGCACCGCCGCCAGGGCCGCCCGGTCGAGGGCGTGCGTGCCCGAAGAGCGCAACAGTTCGACCTTCACCACCCGACCCTGGCGATCAAAGGTCATGCGCAGCAGGCAGTTTCCTTCCCGTCCCTGGCGCACGGCACTCGACGGGTAGGTCCAGACACTGTAGATGTTGTCCCGCAACCGCTGAAAGAAGGAAAAGAGCAGATCCTGCTCGGTATCGAGCCAAACCTCGTCCCCCTCGGCGACATCCGGCCGTTCCTTGCGCCGCCACTCGGAATCGATCCGGGCCGTCGTCGTCTCCGGCAACTGCAACAGGGATTCGAGGTCGGGCAGGGGCCGTGCCTGCTCGTCGGCCAGTCCCTGCTTCTCCTTCTCGGTCGGCACCTTCGGCGCCGGCGCCTGCGGCACCTTGACCGGCGAGGAGACAGCAGGGCGTTGCGCGGCGGGCTTCCCCTGGCGCGGCTGCGGCGCAACCATCTTCGGCCGGGGCCTGGCAGCCGGCGGTGCCGGGGCGTCCGGACGCCGCTCCTCGGGGCTGTCACCGCGCGGTGCAGTCTCACGCTCGACCACCTGGTTGCGCGCCGCCAGGTGCTTGGCCGGCTTCTTGCGCGGCCGGTCGAGCTCGGGCCGCACGGGCAGATCGAGTTCGCGCGGCAACATGCGGACGACAATCCGTTTCGGCATCGTCACCTTGGGCGCAAAGGGATTGAAATTCCTGGTCAGATAGAGCAAAGCCAGGTGAAGCAACAGGGAGAACAGCAGAGCTCCCCAAAGCAGGTTCTGTTGGCTGCGGTTTCGGTTCATGCACGATGTCCAGGCGGGCGAATCCCTCCGGGATTATAACCGAAGCGCTCGGGAAAAGGGGTGTTTTTTGCCGCGGCGGAAATGGATTTCCGCCCACGGATGTTCAACCGGCAGACAATTCAAGCTCTTGTCAGCTCAACCAGAAAGAGGAGGTATCTGTCATGCATTTGGTGGAGAGAATCAAGAACAAGGCCCGAGAAAACGTCCAGACCGTGGTGCTGCCCGAGGGCTACGACGACCGGATGATCGAGGCCGCCGGCCGCATCGTCGCCGACGGCCTGGCCCGGGTGGTGCTGCTGGGGAACCCGGAGAAACTGCAGGCCCGGGCCGCCGAGCTGGGCTGCTCGCTGGACGGTGTCACCCTGCTCGATCCGGCCGCGTCCGACCGGCTGGACGACTATGTCGCCGAACTGGTCCGCCTGCGGGAGAAGAAGGGCATGACCGCCGAGCAGGCGCGGCAGACCCTGACCGCCGAGGACAATCTCTTCTTCGGCGCCATGATGGTGCGCAAAGGAGATGCCGGCGGCATGGTCGCCGGGGCCTACAACACCACCGGCGACGTGCTACGGGCCGCCTTCCAGGTGATCGGCACCGCGGCCGGCATCAAGACCGTCTCCTCGGTCTTTCTGATGGTGACCAAAACGCCCGAATTCGGCGAGAACGGCACCATCTGCTTTGCCGACTGCGCCGTCAATCCCAATCCCGACGCCCGGGCGCTGGCCGAGATCGCCATCTCCACCGCCGCCAGCTGCAAGAGCTTCCTCGGCGTCGAGGCCCGGGTGGCGATGCTCTCCTTCTCGACCAAAGGCAGCGCCAGCCACGCCGACTGCGACAAGGTGCTCGAGGCCCTGAAAATCGCCCGGGAGATGGCTCCCGAACTGCAGATCGACGGTGAGCTGCAGGCCGACGCCGCCCTGGTGCCCAAGGTCGGCGCCAAAAAAGCGCCTGAATCCCCGGTGGCCGGCAAGGCAAACGTGCTGGTCTTCCCCGACCTCGACGCCGGCAACATCGGCTACAAGCTGGTCGAGCGCCTGGCCGGCGCCGAGGCGGTCGGACCGATCATCCAGGGACTGGCCAAGCCGGTCAACGACCTGTCGCGCGGCTGCAGCGTCGACGACATCGTTTCGGTCGCCGCCATCACCGCCGTACAGGCCCAGGGCTGAGCCGCTTCGTCATTCATAGGAAAAGGCCGGGGAGCGTTCGCCCCC
>CAYTVY010000088.1:0-11234 GCA_964441925.1 uncultured Geothermobacter sp. | reverse complement strand
TCACCTGAATCAGTGAGTTTCTGTTGGATGGAGAGTGCAAGTGCTTGGTCTGAATGAGATTTCCAAAAATCGTAAAGCGCACCCATAGGTTCGCTGGTGATTTTTGGGAAGCTCAGGCAGAGCAATGACTTGTGCTATCCGCCGACAAGGAGCGCACTGATTCAGGTCTCAAACAAACTGACGGGGGATGAGGCCGACGCCGCGGATGCGCGTTCTTCCTCAGCCCCAGAAGAAAGGAGGAAACCATGGCAGGCTTTGAATACAGGCCCAACGTCATCGGCTTTCTGTGCACCTGGTGAGCGTACGCGGCTGCGGACCTGTCTGGAGTTTCCAGGCAACAATACTCTTCCGAGACCAAAATCATCCGGGTGATGTGCACCGGCCGGGTCGACCTCGCCTTCGTGCTGCGCGCTTTTTCGCGCGGCGCCGACGGGGTCTTCATCGGCGGCTGCTGGCCGGGTGAGTGCCACTACGTGACCGAGGGCAACTACGACGCCCTGTTCAACATGCACCTGTGCCGCCGGCTGCTGCGGGAAATCGGGATCGATCCGCTGCGGCTGCGACTCGAGTGGATCGCCGCTTCCGAGGGCGCCCGCTACGCCGAGGTCATGAACGATTTCGGCCGGCAGCTCCGGCAGCTCGGGCCGCTCGGCCAGGGAGAAGACCTGGCGCCGGAGGTCATGAAACTCCGGCTCGAGGCGCTGAACCGGATGGTGCCCTACATCAAGCTGGTGGAGCGCGAGCGCCTGCGGGCCCGTTTCGCCACCATGGAGGAATACGAGGCCTACTTCGCCAGCGAGGACTTCGAGCGCCTGTTCCGCGAGCTGCTGCTCGACCGGCTGCACGTCACCCTGCTGACCCTGCTGCTGCGCGAACGGCAGCTCACCAGCGGCGAGATTGCCGAGGCCCTCGATCTGCCGCCGGCCGAGGTGGCCCGGCACCTGAAGAACTCGACCATGTACGGGCTGGTCCGCTTCGACGAGGAACAGAAGCGTTTCGCGCTGGCCTGACGGAACGAAAGGGCCGGACCAGCCACCGGCAGGACATCCGTAACGGAGAGGCATGACATGGACATCGCAACCATCGATCAGATCATCGACAGACACCAGGGCGAGGCCGGGTCGCTGATCCAGGTGCTGCTGGACATCCAGAGCGAGAACAACTGGCTGCCGCACGAGGCACTGGTCCGGGTCAGCGAGCGGCTGGACGTGCCCATGAGCCGCATCCGGCACATCACCACCTTCTACAAGACCTTCAGCCTGGTGCCCCGGGGCCGGCACGAGGTTCATGTCTGCATGGGAACCGCCTGTCACGTCCGCGGGGCGGAGCGGATTCTCGACACGGTCAGGGAAGTCACCGGCGTCGGTCCGGGGGAAACCGATCCCGAGCTGAATTTCAGCGTCGAGACCGTCAACTGCCTCGGCTGCTGCGCCCTGGGACCGGTGATGGTCGTCGACGGCCAGTACCACGGCAATGTCGACACGGCCGAAACGGCCAAAGTGCTGAAGAACTGCACCTGCAAATAAGGGGACGTCATGGCCAGAATCGCATCAGTCGCCGAGCTGGAGAAACTCCGCAGCGAAACCCTCGCCGCCCGGCAGGGGCAGCGGCCCAGCATCACCCTCTGTTCCGGCAGCGCCTGCCACGCCACCGGCTGCGGTCCGGTGGCCGCGGCGATCGAGCAGGAGCTGCAGAAACAGAAGCTCGCCGGCAAGGTCGACTTTCGCCGCACCGGCTGTCACGGTTTCTGCGAGCAGGGCCCGATCGCCGTCATCCAGCCCGAGGGCATCTGCTACCTGCGGGTCAAGCCGGAGGATGTGCCGGAGATCGTCGGTGAGACCCTGGTCCATGGCAAACGGGTCGAGCGCCTGCTCTACGCCGATCCCGTCACTAGCGAAAAGATCGCCCGCGAGGCCGAAATCCCCTTCTACAAACACCAGCAGCGCCTCATTCTCGGCCAGAACCGGGAAATCGACCCGACCAGCCTCGCCGACTACCTTGCCGTCGGCGGCTTTCAGGCCCTGGCCAAGGCCCTGTTCGAGATGAGCCCGGAGACGGTGGTCGCCGAGGTGAAGGAGGCCGGCCTGCGCGGTCGCGGCGGCGCCGGTTTCCCCACCGGCGTCAAGTGGGAATTCACCCGCAACGCCCCCGGCGACCTGAAATACGTGGTGGTCAACTGCGACGAGGGCGACCCCGGTGCCTACATGGACCGCTCGCTGATGGAGGGCAACCCCTACGCCGTGATCGAGGGGCTGATGATCGGCGCCTACGCCATCGGCGCCAGCGAGGGCTATGTCTACGTGCGGCAGGAATATCCGCTGGCGGTCAGCAACCTGACGGCCGCCCTGGCCGAACTGGAGAAACACGGTCTGCTGGGACAGGACATCCTCGGCTCCGGCTTCGACTTCACGGTCGGCGTGCATCGCGGTGCCGGGGCCTTCATCTGCGGCGAGGAGACCTCGCTGATCCGTTCGCTGGAAGGCCTGCCGGGCGAGCCGAAGCCGCGCCCCCCCTTCCCGGCGGTGAAGGGCCTGTGGGGCCGGCCGACCAACATCAACAACGTCGAGACCTGGGCCAACATCCCGCTGATCATCAACCGGGGCGCCGGGTTCTTCCGCGTCATCGGCACCGAGGGGAGCAAGGGCACCAAGATCTTCTCCCTGGTCGGCAAGGTCAACAACACCGGCCTGGTCGAGGTGGCGATGGGCGCCACCCTGCGCGACATCATCTTCAAGATCGGCGGCGGCATCCCCAACGGCAAGTCGTTCAAGGCGGTGCAGACCGGCGGCCCCTCCGGCGGCTGCCTGCCGGAATCGCTGCTCGACACCGCCGTCGACTTCGACGAGCTGACCCGGGCCGGCGCCATGATGGGCTCGGGCGGCATGATCGTCATGGACGAGGACACCTGCCTGGTCGACCTGGCGCGCTATTTCCTCGGTTTTCTCAGCGACGAGTCGTGCGGCAAGTGCACCCCCTGCCGCGAGGGCATCCGCCAGATGCTGCGGGTTCTGACCGACATCACCTGCGGCCGGGCCGAGGAAGGCGACCTTGAGCGGCTACAGGAACTGGCCGAGACCACCAGGTTCGCCTCCCTCTGCGCTCTGGGCAAGACGGCGCCCAACCCGGTGCTCAGCACCCTCAGCCACTTCCGCGAGGAGTACGAGGCGCACATCCGCGACAAGCGCTGCCCGGCCCTGGCCTGCCGGGAGCTGATCGCCTACCATATCGACCCGGAGAAATGCCGGGCCTGCGGCGCCTGTCTCCGCCAGTGCCCGGTCGGGGCGATCGACGGCGGCAAGAAACGCATCCACGTCATCGACCAGGACAAGTGCACCCGCTGCGGTGCCTGTCTGGAGGCCTGCCCGGCCGCCTTCGGCGCCGTCGGCAAGCTGTCCGGCCAGCCCGTTCCCGAGCCTCTTCCCGAAGAGCAACGTTGCATAGGATAGGACGAACGCCATGAGTGATTTCTCCCTGCAGATCGACGGCAAGAAGGTCGCCGCCAGCGCCGGCATGACCCTGCTCGACGCGGCCCGGGCCGCCGGCATCGAGATCCCCACCCTCTGCCATCACGAACGGCTGGAGCCCTACGGCGCCTGCCGCATCTGCACCGTGGAGCTTCAGGCCCAGGGGCGGACCGGCTTCGTCGCCGCCTGCACCCATCCGGCGGAGGCCGGCCAGGTGGTCACCACCCGCAGCGAGCAGCTGGATCGCATCCGCCGGGTGCTGCTGGAGCAGATGCTCTCGCACGCCCCCGATTCGGAGGACCTGCTGGCGCTGGCCGGCCAGTACGGCGCCGATCCGAAACGGTTTCCCAAACAGTCGTCTTTCTGTATCCTTTGCGGCCTCTGTGTGCGATACTGTGCCGAGGTCAAGCAGAAGCACGCCGTCGGCTTCTTCGACCGGGGAGCCCGGCGGGAAATCAACTTCATCCCGGAAATCGCCGTCAAGGAATGCTGGGACTGCAAGGAGTGTTTCCCGCTCTGTCCCACCTCGGCCCTGCAGGCCGCCTACGTGCTGATCGAATCGATGATGGCACCGCCCCAGCCGGAATCCTGCGGCGGCTGCCACTCGCACGGATGACGTTCAGCCGATGAACGACTCTTTCGCGCGCCAGATCGTCCGGGTGATCCGGGGACGGCCGGAACCGACACAGCGGCAGGTGGTGGAGGAATATCCCCTGCGGCTGCGTATCAACGGCCGCGACCTGGCGACCCTGGTCTGTTCCCCGCACCAGCTGCATTTTCTGGTCGCCGGCTTCCTTCGCCTGCAGGGCTTCATCGACAGCCTCGACGACATCCTGGTGATGGGTATCTGCCAGGACGACGGCCTGGCCGAGTTGCGGCTGCGGACGGATGTCCCCGAACGGCTGCAACCGACCCTGACCTCCGGCTGCGGCACCGGCATCGTCTTCAACCTGCCCGACCACCTGCTTCAGCCGTCCTCCGCTCCGACCCGCTTCTACCACGCCGACACCCTGCTGCGCTGCATGAACGAGCTGCAGCAACGGGCCGAACACTACCGCAGCCACGGCGGCATCCACTCGGCGGCCATCGGTGACGCCGACGGCCTGCTGCTGCACGCCGAGGACATCGGCCGTCACAACACCCTCGACCGGCTGGCCGGCGAGGCGCTGTTCCGCACCATCGACCTGCGCGACCGGATTCTGGTCACCTCCGGCCGGATTTCCAGTGAAATGGTCGCCAAGGCGACCCGGCTCGGCATCGGTCTGCTGGCCTCGCGCACCTCGCCGACCGACAAGGCGATCGATCTCTGCCAGCAGGCCGGCATCACCCTGGTCGGCTACCTGCGGAGCCAGCGCATGGATATCTTCACCCACCCGCAGCAGCTGCGGTTTTCCGATACGGCCCCCTGAGCGACCGCGTCGCCGCCAGGGGCCGCAACCGGCAACAACCGGACGTCGTCCGCTTCCGGCTCGCGGGTCCAGATCCACCTGCAGGGAGGTCGCATGCTCGAACAGAAGATTCTGGTTCCCCTCGACGGCTCACCCATCTCCGCCCAGACGGTCAAGGGCCTGATCGCCATGAAGGATCACCTGGCCAAGCCCCTGACCCTGCTGCATGTTCTCGACCTGGAACGGCTCTCCTGCCAGGGGTTTCCCGACAGCAACTACATCGAGTTCACCAAACGGGCCCGCCGGGAAGCCCGGGAATTCATCGAGCGCCAGCAGCAGATCTTCGCCGAGGCGGGCATGGAAACCGAAACCCTGGTCAAGGAAGGCGATGTCCGCGACGTCATCTGCGCCCTGGCCGACAGCGGCGACTACGAGCTGCTGGTCATCGGCCGCAATCCGGTCAGTGAACTGCGGGATCTGCTCTTCGGCCAGGTCGCCAACCATGTCGTTCACCGGGTGAAATGCCCGGTGCTGGTCATCTAGCACCACCCGGCCCTGCACCGGCCGGGAGCGGAGGAACCATGACCGACGATGTCACGCCGCCCGGCGGCGGCTATCTGCTCGGCCTGACCGCCACGCCGTTCATCCCGGAGGATTTCAGCCCGGAACAGCGGCAGATCGCCGAGACCACCAGGGCCTTCATCACCAACGAAGTTCTCCCCGACCTCGAACGGCTGGAACAGCAGGATTTCGCCCTGCTGCGCGAAAAAATGCGCCGTTGCGCCGAACTCGGCCTCTTTCTGGTCGACATCCCGGAAGAGGACGGCGGCCTGGAGCTGGACAAGGCGACCAGCATGCTGGTGGCCGAAACCATCGGCCCGAGCGGCTCCTTCGCCATCACCTCCAGCGGCCAGACCGGCATCGGCTCGCTGCCTTTGGTCTACTACGGAACGGACGCCCAGAAACGCGCCTACCTGGAAAAGCTCACCAGCGGCGAGTGGATCGCCGCCTACTGCCTGACCGAGCCCGACTGCGGCAGCGATCCGTTGAGCGCCCGCAGCAGCGCCATTCTCAGCGAGGACGGCAGCAGCTACATCCTCAACGGGGTCAAGCAGTTCATCACCAACGCCGCGATGGCCGACCTGTTCACCGTCTTCGCCAAGATCGACGGCCGGCACTTTTCGGCCTTCCTGGTCGAGCGCGACAGCCCCGGGCTGCGTGTCGGCCGCGAGGAACAGAAGCTGGGACTGAAGGGAACCTCGACCGCCCAGGTCCTGCTCGACAATGTCCGGGTGCCGCGCGAGAACCTGCTCGGCGAGGCGGGACAGGGACACAAGATCGCCTTCAACGTGCTCAACATCGGCCGGCTGAAACTGGCCGCCACCACGGTCGGCGCCGCCAAAGGGGCCCTGGCCGAAGCGGCGGTCTATGCCGGCGAGCGCCGGCAGTTCGGCCGGAAACTGCAGCAGTTCGGCGCCATCCGCGAAAAACTGGCCGACATGACCTGGCGCCTGTTCGCCGCCGAATCGCTCCTCTACCGGGTCGCCGGCCTGCTCGACGCGCGCATCGCCACCCTCGACCGCACCTCCGCCGCCTACCAGCAGCACGTCCAGCGGGCCATCGAGGAGTACGCCGGCGAATGCGCCGTCGCCAAGGTCTTCTGCAGCGAAGCCCTCTCCGGGATCGCCGACGAGGCGCTGCAGATTCACGGCGGCTACGGCTACATCCGCGACTATCCGGTGGAACGCATCTACCGCGACCAGCGCATCAACCGGATTTTCGAGGGGACCAACGAGATCAACCGGCTGCTGGTGCCGACCCTGCTGCTGCGCCGGGCCGACGCCGGCCGGCTTCCCCTGAAGGAAGGGGTGCAGGCGGCCCAGGCAGGCTGGAAGGAAACGGCGGCGGATGACGACGTGACCGGTCGCCTGAAAACCCTCTGGCTGCTGCTGTTCGACGCGGCCCGGCCGCAGCTCGAGCAGCAGGAAGTCCTGCTGGCACTGAGCGACATGGCCATCGACATCTTCGCCCTGGAAAGCGTGCTGCTGCGGGTCGACAAGGCCGGCCGCGACGCCAGTGATGCCCGCCGCGAACGGCTGCGGGCGGTGGCCGCCTGTGCCGCCTTCGAGCTCGCCGGCCGCATCCGGACCGCCGCCGGCCGCTGTCTCGCCTACACCGGCAACGGCGATGCCGGGCTGCAGCAGGCCGTGATCCGCCTCGCGGCCTGTCCGGGCGCCGGCCTGCTGGCGGCGAAACGGCACCTGGCGACCGCCGCCGGCGAGGCGGGGGGCTATCCGTTCAGGACCTGACCTCGCGCAGAGCCGCAAAACCTTTGCGCGCCTCTGCGCGAGACATCGCGAGACATCGCTTGTCGCCCGCTTCCGTGTTTTCCGTCGCACGCAAGGAGGTCCGTCATGAGCAGCACCCTGTTCGCCCCGCCCCGGGTCCGACTCGAAGGTTCCGCCGAAAACGGCTACCTGTTCAGCTCGTCGCAGCCGCTCGAACCGTATCCGGAAAACCTCGCCCTGCGCCTGCGTCACTGGGCCCAAAAGGCTCCGGAGACGCTGTTCCTCGCCGAGCGGCAGGCGGACGGCGGCTGGCGGCGACTGGGCTACGCCGCGGCCGACCGGCAGGCCCGGGCCATCGCCCAGGCCCTGCTCGACCGCGGCCTGGGGCCGGAACGGCCGGTGATGATCCTCTCCGGCAACGCCATCGACCACGCCCTGCTGATGCTCGGCGGCTTCTACAGCGGCGTGCCGGTGGTACCGGTCTCGGTCGCCTACTCGCTGCTCAGCCGCGACTTCTCCAAGCTGCGGCACATCTTCCGTGAAACCACCCCGGGACTGGTCTACGCCGCCGACGGCGAGGCCTTCGGCCCGGCCCTGGACAGTCTCGACCTGCGAAAGGTCGAGCTGGTCGTCAGCCGGGGCGCCGGCCGCACCGCCACCCCCTTCGCCGAACTGGCAGCCACCCCGGCCGGCGACGCGGTCGAGCGGGCCCTGGCCGGAATCGGGCCGCAGACCATCGCCAAGATCCTCTACACCTCCGGCTCCACCGGCACCCCGAAGGGGGTGATCAACACCCACGGCATGCTCTGCGCCAACCAGCAGATGCTCCAGCAGGTCTGGCCCTTCGTCACCCGCACCCCGCCGGTGCTGCTCGACTGGCTGCCCTGGAGCCACACCTTCGGTGGCAACCACAATTTCAACCTGGTGCTCAACCAGGGTGGCAGCCTCTACATCGACGACGGCAAGCCGGCACCGGGCCAGGTGGAGAAGACGGTACGCAACCTGGCCGAGGTCGCGCCGACCATCTATTTCAACGTCCCGGTCGGCTACGCCATGCTGCTGCCGCACCTGGAGCAGGACGAAAAGCTGCGCGCCAACTTCTTCCGGGATCTGCAGCTGATCTTCTACGCCGGCGCCGCCCTGCCGCAGGACCTCTGGGAACGGCTGGAGAAGGTCGCCCTGCAGGCCGCCGGCCGCAAGGTGGCGATGACCTCCTCCTGGGGGGCGACCGAAACGGCGCCGCTGGCCACCGCCGCCCACTTTCCCCTGGAGCGGGCCGGGGTGATCGGCGTTCCCTGCCCGGGTGTCACCCTGAAGATGCTGCCGAACGGCGACAGCTTCGAACTGCGCGTCAAGGGGCCGAACGTCACCCCCGGCTACTTCCGCCGTCCCGACCTGACCGCCGAGGCCTTCGACGCCGAAGGTTTCTACAAAATCGGCGACGCCGGGCGCTTCGTCGACCCGGCCGACCCGGCCAGGGGCATCGTCTTCGCCGGCCGGGTGGCCGAGGACTTCAAGCTGAGCAGCGGCACCTGGGTCCGGGTCGGACCGCTGCGGGTCGCGGTGCTCGCCGCCGCCGCGCCGGTGCTGCAGTTCGCCCTGGTGACCGGGCACGACCGGGATTTCGTCGGCATCCTCGGCTGGCCGAACCTGGCCGCCTGCCGGAAGCTCTGCCCGGACGCCGGTGACGACATCTCTCCCGCCGAGCTGATCCGGCGCCCCGAAATCACCGACCACCTGCGCCGCACCCTGAAGACGTTCAACGCCGAACAGCCGGGCACCTCGACCCGGATCGGCCGCATCATGCTGATGAGCGAGCCGCCCGACATCGATGCCGGCGAGATCACCGACAAGGGCTACATCAACCAGCGCGCCGCCCTGCAGCGCCGGCAGGCCCTGGTCGAGAAGCTCTACGCCGACCCACCCGCTGAAGAGGTGATCGTGCCCTGAGGCGGGGTCACAGACTTGATGAACAATTTACTCAATGCACTGAGTAAATTTACCTTGTGCATTGAGTAAATTGTCGCTATAGACGGTGGGCGGCAACCACAAAACCCCTTACTGTCCATTGGGAACAAGACCATGCGCTTTACCGGAACCGATTCCTACGTCGCCACCGAAGACCTGAACCTGGCGGTGAACGCCGCCATCACCCTGGGCCGGCCGCTGCTGATCAAGGGCGAGCCGGGCACCGGCAAGACCATGCTCGCCGAGGAGGTCGCCCGCGCCCTCGGCATGCCGCTCTTTCAGTGGCACATCAAGTCGACCACCAAGGCCAGCCAGGGCCTCTACGAGTACGACGCCGTCTCCCGGCTGCGCGACTCGCAGCTCGGTGACGAGCGCGTGCACGACATCGGCAACTACATCGTCAAGGGCAAGCTGTGGGAGGCCTTCGAATCGGAGCAGCGGGCGGTGCTGCTGATCGACGAGATCGACAAGGCCGACATCGAGTTCCCCAACGACCTGCTGCAGGAACTCGACCGGATGGAGTTCTACGTCTACGAGACCCGGCAGCTGATCCGGGCGAAGCACCGGCCGGTGATCATCATCACCAGCAACAACGAAAAGGAGCTGCCGGACGCCTTTCTGCGCCGCTGCTTCTTCCACTACATCCGCTTTCCCGACGCCGCGACCATGGCGAAAATCGTCGAGGTCCACTTCCCCGACATCCGCAAAAGGCTGTTGGAGGCCGCCCTGGAGACCTTCTTCGGCCTGCGCGAGGTGCCCGGCCTGAAGAAGAAGCCCTCCACCTCCGAACTGCTCGACTGGATCCGGCTGCTGGTGGCCGAGGGCATCCCTCCCGAAACCCTGCGCGACCGGCAGGCCGAAAAGGCGCTGCCGCCGCTGCACGGGGCGCTGCTGAAAAACGAACAGGATCTGGGCCTGTTCGAACGGCTTGTGGGCCGCCGCCGCTGACGCGATGCTGGTCGATTTCTTCCTGCAGCTCAAAGAGGCCGGAATCCCGGTCACCATCCGCGAATTCCTCAGCCTGCTCGAAGCCCTGGAAAAGCAGGTGGTCTGGGGCAGCGTCGAGGATTTCTACTACCTGGCGCGGCTCTGCCTGGTGAAGGACGAGACCCATTTCGACAAGTTCGACCGGGTCTTCGCCCGCTATTTCGAGGGCATCACCGAACTCGACGAAGAGCTGAAAAAGGAGATTCCCGAGCAGTGGCTGCGCCGGCTCGCCGAGCTGGTGCTCTCCGAGGAGGAGAAGGCGCGGGTCGAGGCCCTGGGCGGCTTCGAAAAGCTGATGGAAACCCTGAAGAAGCGTCTGGCCGAGCAGAAAGAGCGGCACCAGGGCGGCAACCGCTGGATCGGCACCGCCGGCCGCTCTCCCTTCGGCGCCTGGGGCTACAACCCGGAAGGGGTGCGCATCGGCCAGGACCGCTCCCGCCACCGGCGGGCGGTCAAGGTCTGGGACCGGCGCGAGTTCAGAAACCTCGACGACTCGGTCGAGCTGGGCACCCGCAACATCAAGCTGGCCCTGCGCCGGTTGCGCCACTTCGCCCGCGAGGGCGCGCCGGAAGTGCTCGACCTGCCCGCCACCATCCGCGCCACCGCCGACAACGCCGGCCACCTCGACCTGCGACTGGTCCCCGAGCGCCACAACAAGGTGAAGGTGCTGCTCTTCTTCGACGTCGGCGGCTCGATGGACGAGCACATCCGGGTCTGCGAGGAGCTCTTCTCCGCCGCCCGCAGCGAGTTCAAGCACCTGGAGTACTTCTACTTCCACAACTGCGTCTACGAGAGCGTGTGGCGCGACAACCGGCGCTACCGGGCCGAACGGATCGATCTCTGGGAGCTGATGCACACCTACGGCTCCGACTACAAGCTGATCTTCGTCGGCGACGCGGCGATGAGCCCCTACGAGATCGTCATGCCCGGCGGCAGCGTCGAGCACCACAACGAAGAGCCGGGCGAAGTCTGGCTGCGCCGCCTGCTCGACACCTACCCGGCCGCCATCTGGCTCAACCCCACCCCGCAGGGCTGGTGGCGCTACACCCACTCGATCGGCATGATTCGGCAGATCATGGAGGGACGGATGTTTCCCCTCACCCTGGAGGGGCTGGAAGAAGGCATCCGGCTGCTGAGCA
>CAYTVY010000087.1:0-11383 GCA_964441925.1 uncultured Geothermobacter sp. | reverse complement strand
CCGATACCGGAACCGGCACGACGTGCCGGTTCTCAGGGCAGGATCAGGCCGATCAGGGCGTAGAGGGGGGGCGGGTAGAGGCCGAGCAGCAGGATCAGTACCAGGCAGGCCACGACCACGGCGTGTTCGCTGGTATCGCCCGGCGCCAGGCAGAGGTCGCGTTCGCGGGCGAGGAACATGACGATCACCGGCCGCAGGTAGTAGTAGAGCGAGAGCAGCGACGCGAGAATGCCGAGCAGGGCCAGGCCGGTGTAACCGGCCTGGAGGGCGGCATGGAAGACATTGAACTTGGCGATGAAACCGGCGGTCGGCGGAATCCCCGCCAGCGACAGCAGGAAGAAGGCCAGGGCGCTGCTGCGGCGCGGGTGGTGGTAGCCGAGGCCGCGCAGGTTCCGGTAGTCCTGTGGCTCCTCTCCCTGGATGGCGAAGGCGGTCAGTACGCCGAAGGCGCCGACACTTGCGGCGGTGTAGACCACCAGGTAGAAGACCACCGCTTCGCGGCCGGTCTCTCCCCAGGCGAGCAGGGCGGTCAGCACGTAGCCCATGTGGGTGATGGAGGAATAGGCCAGCATGCGCTTGATGTTCTCCTGGCGCAGGGCGCAGAAGGTGCCGACCAGCAGGGAGGCCGCGGCCAGCACCCAGAGGACCGGAGCCAGGGCCGCCAGGGTGTCATCGCCGCCGGCCAGCAGCCTGAGCAGTGCCGCAAAGACCGCCCCCTTGGAGCCGGTGGAAAGCAGGGCGGTGACCGGGGCCGGCGCTCCCTGATAGACATCCGGTGTCCAGAGATGGAAGGGCACCAGGGAAACCTTGAAACCGATGGCGGTCAGCAGCATGGCCCAGCCGAGCAGGCCGAGGGCCGCCGGGCCGTCCCGGCGGGCCAGGGCGGCATGAATCTCGGGGAAGTGGAAACTGCCGCTGGCGGCATAGATCAGGGCGATGCCGAAACCGAGAAAGCCGGTGGCGACGATGCCCATGATCAGGTACTTCAGGCCGGCCTCGGTGCCGCGGATGCTGGACTTGTCGATGGCGATCAGGATGTAGAGCACCAGGGTGAAGGATTCCAGTCCGACCAGCAGGCCGACCAGGGAACTGGCGCTTGAGAGCAGGGCCATGCCGGCGGCGGCGAACAGCACCAGGGTCGGGTATTCACCGGCCGGAAACCGTCGCGCTTCGCCGTAGCGGTCGGACAGCATCAGTACCAGGGCGGCCAGCAGGCTCCAGAGAATGGTGAAGAAGCGGGCGTAGGGTCCGGTGCTGAACATGCCGCCCACCTCCGTGACCGGTGGCGGCAGGGCGCCGGCGGCCAGGGCGGCCAGCAGGGCGAGGACGATGCCGGCCAACAGCAGCGGCCGGCGCCGCGGCCACCAGGCGCCGGCCATCAGCAGGCCGGTGGCGCCCAGGGCGAGGATGAGAACGGGCAGCAGGGCCAGCAGGTCGGCGCCGCTCATGGCATCCCTCCGTTGACGGCCAGCAGCAGCTTCACCGGCAGGTGCAGTGGTGCCAGGAAGGTTTCCGGATAGAGCCCCAGCCAGAGGGTGAAGAGCACCAGGGGCGCCAGGGCGATGACTTCGAGGGCCGTCAGGTCGGGCCAGGGGCGTCCTTTGGTCGGGCGCTCGCCCCAGAGGGTTCCCTGTACCATGCGCAGGGTGTAGGCGGCGGCGAAGACCACCCCGGCCACCGCCAGCACTCCCCAGAGAGGGGCGGTCCGGAAGGCGCCGACGAAGACCAGAAACTCGCCACTGAAATTGGCCAGTCCCGGCAGCCCGAGTGAGGCCAGGGCGAAGAAGAGGAAGAAGCAGGAAAAGACCGGCGCCTCTTTCCACATCCCCCCCAGCCGGTCGAGCTCGCGGGTGCCGGTGCGCCGGCGCAGCATGGAGACCAGGGCGAACAGGGCGCCGGTGGTGATGCCGTGGCAGAGCATCAGCAGGATGGCCCCTTCCAGGGCCGGTACGTTGGCCGCCGCCAGGCCGAGCACGGTGACGCCGAGATGAGAGACGGACGAGTAGGCGATCAGCCGCTTGATGTCGTTCTGGATGTAGGCGCACCAGGCGCCGTAGAACAGCCCGACCAGGGCCAGCACCGCCAGCAGCGGCAGGCTGGCGGCGGCACTGTCCGGAAAGAGCGGGAAGGCGAAGCGCAGGATGCCGAAGACACCGGTCTTCAGCAGCAGTCCGGCCAGATCGAGAGAGCCGGCGGCCGGAGCGACGGTATGGGCGTCGGGCAGCCAGGTGTGGAAGGGAATCACCGGCACCTTGATCAGGAAGCCGAGCATGAAGCCCGAGTAGAGCCAGGGCTCCAGGGCGCCGCAGTCGGTGGCCTTCAGCGCCTCGAGGGCGAAGCTGTAGTCGCCGGTCTGCCGGCCGTGCAGCAGGTAGAGGCCGATGATCGCCAGCAGCATCAGCAGCGAGCCGGCCAGGGTGAAGAGGAAGAACTTGACGGCGGCGTAGACCCGGCGGCCGTGTCCCCAGATGCCGATCAGGAAGAACATCGGGATCAGCATCATCTCCCAGAACAGGTAGAAGAGCAGCAGGTCGGTGGCGAGAAAGACACCGAGAATGCCGCACTCCATCAGCAGCAGCAGAATGTAGAAGAAGGCCGGATGTTTCTTCTGGTGCCAGGAGATCAGCACGGCGATCACCTGCAGAAAGGCGGTCAGGGCCACCAACAGCAGGGACAGGCCGTCCATCGCCAGGGTCAGGCGGGCGCCGAGGCGCGGAATCCAGCGGTAGCTTTCGCGCAGGATCCAGCCGTCGGCCGCCGCCGGAAAGGTGAAGCACCAGATGCTGAAGCCGAAGATCACCAGGGTGACGGCCAGGGTGAGCTCCCGGCACAGGTCGGGCTGCCGGCGGAAGAGCAGGCAGAGCGCCGTTCCCAGCAGGGGCAGAAGCAGCAGGGTTGTCAGTACGGGAAAGGTTGTCACCTCTTACCTCTTGACCGTTTCCAGCAGAAACCAGAGCAGCAGGGTCAGCAGTCCCCAGGCGAAACCGTGGACGTAGGTGGTCACCCGGCCGGTCACCGAGCGGCGCAGCAGTTCACCCTGCCGGTGGGCGCCGTCGGCCAGCATCCGCAACCCGCCCTCGATCACCGTCTGGTCGAGGCCGAGACCGAAGAAGGAGGCCAGGGCGCGGAAAGGTTTCAGCAGCAGCCATTCGATGCCGGTATCGGCCCGCCAGCCGGCGAGCAGAAAGCGCTTGATTCCGGTCGGCCGGTCACCGGGATAGCTTCGGTAGCGGCCCCAGGCGGCCAGCAGGCCGAGCAGGAAGAGCCCCGCCGCCATCACCGCCAGGGCGTATTCGGTATCGTGGGGCACCTCGGGCCGCCATTCGTCCGCTACCGCCAGCAGCCGGGTCAGGGCCTCGTCGCCTCCCCAGGCCGCCGGCAGGTTGAGCAGGCCACCGCCCAGCCCGAGCAGGGCCAGGGGGGGCAGGGTCCAGCGCATCAGGGACGGCAGCCGGTGCGGATCGGTCTGCCGGCGCGGCTCACCGGCGAAAACCAGGTAGAGCAGGCGGAAGGTGTAGCAGCTGGTGAGAAAGGCACTGAGCAGGCCGAGCAGCCAGACCAGCCGGTGGATGCCGTCGTCATGACTGAAGCAGGCCAGCAGGATGCCGTCCTTGGAGAAGAAGCCGCCGGACAGGGGCAGCCCCGCCAGGCAGAGGGCACCGGCGAGGAACATCCAGAAAACGAAGGGACTTTTTCTTTTCACCCCGCCCATGCGGTGGATGTCGTTTTCGCCGGCGCACAGGTGGATGACGCAGCCGGCGCCCATGAACAGCAGGGCCTTGAAGAAGGCATGGGTGTAGAGGTGGAACATGGCGCCGCTGACCGTGCCGGCGCCGACGGCGATGAACATGTAGCCGATCTGGCTCATGGTCGAGTAGGCCAGCACCTTCTTGATCTCCCGCTGTGCCAGGGCGCAGGTGGCGGCGTAGAAGGCGGTCAGTCCGCCGACCAGGGCGATGGCGGCCATTCCGGCCGGAGACAGGGAGACCAGGGGAAAGAGCCGGCAGAGCAGGTAGACCCCGGCGGTGACCATGGTGGCGGCGTGGATCAGGGCCGAAACCGGGGTCGGCCCGGCCATGGCATCGGGCAGCCAGGTCATCAGCGGCAGCTGGGCGCTCTTGCCGCTGGCCCCGGCGAGCAGCAGCAGGACGATGGCGGTGACCGCTGCCGGTGCCAGGGACGGAGCGGCGGCGTTGATCTCCGGAATGCCGAGCTGGCCGGTGGCGGTGAACAGCCAGAGCAGGGCGACGGCGAGAAAGACGTCGCCAACCCGGGTGACCAGAAAGGCCTTCTGCCCGGCACGGGCGTTATCCAGCTTGCTGTACCAGAAGCCGATCAGGCCGTAGGAGCAGAAGCCGACCCCCTCCCAGCCGAGAAAGAGCAGCAGCAGGTTGTCGGCCAGCACGATGCAGAGCATGGAGAAGACGAACAGGTTGAGCAGGGCGAAGAAGCGGGCGGTGTCCCCTTCCCGTTCCATGTAGCCGGCGGCGTAGAGGTGAATCAGGGTCGAGACGCCGGTGACCATCAGGGTCATCGAGGCCGCCAGGGGATCGAAAAGAATGCCGAAGTCGGCCCGCAGATCGCCGCTGGCCAGCCAGGTCGCCAGCACGGCGCGGCTGCCTCCGCCGGCGGACAGGGGCCAGGCCAGACAGGTCAGTCCGAAGCTCAGGGCCACCGGTACGACGGCGATGCCGGCCCGCAGGTGCGGCCGCAGCCGCATGCCGGCCAGGATGTTGACGGCCGCTCCCAGCAGGGGCAGCAGGGGTATGAGAAACAGCAGTTGCGGATTCATCCCTTCATCCCGTCGTAGGCATCGGCGTCGATGGTTCCCTTGCGCCGGTTGAGATAGACGACCATCGCCAGCGAAATGGAGACCTCGGCCGAGGTCAGGGCCATCAGCAGCACCACCAGCAGCTGGCCGTCGGCCTGCCGCCAGAAGGCCGAGGCGCCGACCAGGGCCAGGCCGACGGCGTTGATCATCACCTCGACACCGATCAGGATCATGATCAGGCTGCGCCGGGTCAGTACGCAGGCCAGGCCGAGGCAGAACATCAGCCCGGCAACGATCAGCACATGTTCGAGCGGCACGATCATCGTTCGTCCCCCCTGACCCGCCGCCGGGCCCGCTCTCCCCGTCCGACGTAGAAGGCCCCGACGGCGGCGAACAGCAGCTGGAAGGAAACCACCTCCACCGCCAGGGCATAGCGATCGAACAGGGCGAAGCCGAACTCCCGGGGCGAGACGTAGAAGGCCGGCAGCTCCCCGGCGGTGCGCGGATCGGTGACCACCAGCAGGATGGTGCAGGCGGCGATGGCGCCGCCGAGCAGCAGCACCGGCAGCCACTGCCGCCAGCCGGGACCGCTCACGCCTTCGCCCGGCGTCAGTTCCAGCATCATGATGATGAACAGGAACAGCACCATGATGGCGCCGGCGTAGATGATGACCTCCCAGGCCGCCACCAGCGGCGCCCCGAGCAGGTAGAAGAGAAGCGCCAGGGCGAAGAAGGCGTGCACCAGATAGATCACCGCGTGCACCGGGTTCTTCCGGGTGACGGCCAGCAGCGTCGCCAGCAGCGCGGCGGCGGAGAGGATGTAGAAAATGGTCGCGGTCATAATATCGTATTCAGCAGTGCTTCCTGATTTTGGCCACCCGCTCGCCTTGCTCGCTCAAGACACCAAGAACACCAAGGAAACCGTTTGGCTGAGGTGGCCTGAAAAAAGCACAAGCCAGCCCGTGATTAAAATTAAAAATAGTTGGATTTCCGTCCTTCTTGGTGTCCTTGGTGCCTTGGTGGCGGCTTTTCCTTGTCACGGCAGCAGGCTCCTCACATCCGCCGGCGGGCGTTCTTCCTCGCCCCGACCGCGCGGCTGGGTGACGCCGATGCCGGCGTGGCGGTAGAAGTTGTAGTCCGGCTCCTTGCCGGTGCCGTCGATCAGCAGGTCCTCCTTTTCGTAGACCAGGCTTAAGGGGTCGCGCCGGCAGATCTCGTAGTCGGCGGTCATCTGGATCGCCCGGGTCGGACAGGCCTCGGTGCACATGCCGCAGAAGATGCAGCGGGTGAAGTTGATCCGGAACCAGGCGGCGTAGCGGCGACCGTCTTCCGCTTCGGCCGCCTGCATCGAGATGCAGTCGACCGGACAGGCGGCGCTGCACAGGTAGCAGGCGACGCAGCGCTCGCCGCCGTCCGGATCGCGGGTGAGCACGATACGCGCCCGGTAGCGCTCGAAGGGCTGCCGCTTCTGTTCAGGGTACTGGATGGTCACCGGCCGGCGCAGCATGTTGCGCAGGGTGACCCAGTAGGCCTGAACGATCGCCTTGATGTCCTGGTACAGGTTCATAAGGGCATGAACATCGCGTTAAAGGTTGAAGACCGAAGGTCAAGGGCCTGGAGCTGAAGGTTGTCCTTCGGCCTTTCGCCCTCAGCCTTGCGTCGGATTCAACAGTAGCAATACCGCTCCGGTGATGACAATGTTCGCCAGGGCCACCGGGACCAGCACTTTCCAGCCGAAGTGCATCAGCTGGTCGTAACGGAAACGCGGCAGGGTGCCGCGGGTCCAGATGAAGAAGAAGGAGACCAGCATCACCTTGATGAAGAACCAGGCGATGCCGGGCAGCAGCGGGCCGTGCCAGCCGCCGAGAAAGAAGACGGTCATCATGCTCGACAGGATGATGACGTTGATGTACTCGCCGACGAAAAACAGGCCGAAACGCATGCCGGAATACTCTGTGTGGAAGCCGGCGACGATTTCGTTCTCCGCCTCGGGCAGATCAAAAGGAGTGCGTTTCGACTCGGCGAGGATGCTGATCAGAAAGACCAGGAAGGCGACCGGATTGAGCAGGGCGAAGGGCACCGTCGCCTGGGCATTGACGATGTCGGTCAGCGAGAAGGAACGGGCCATCAGCACCACCGGCACGATGGCCAGTCCCATCGACAGCTCGTAGCTGATCAGCTGGGCCAGGGCGCGGATGCCCCCGAGCAGGGCGTACTTGCTGTTGCTGGCCCAGCCGCCGAGGGTGACGCCGTAGACCGCCAGCGAGGAGAGCCCGAGAAAGTAGAGCACGCCGATGTTCAGGTCGCAGATCACCAGCGGCACCTCGCGGCCGAACAGGCGGATCGGCGGACCGAAGGGGACCACGGCGAAGGTCAGCAGGGCGGTGACGGCGGCGATGCCCGGGGCGATGAAGAACAGCACCCGGTCGGCCTGCGAGGGGATGAAGTCTTCCTTGGTGATCAGCTTGATGGCATCGGCCATCGGCTGCATCAGGCCGAAAGGGCCGACCCGGTTGGGACCGTAGCGCAGCTGCATGCGGCCGAGCAGCTTGCGCTCGAGCAGCACCAGGTAGGCGGCTCCGGTCAGCAGCAGGACGAAGACGAAACCGAGTTTCGCCAGGATCAGGATGCCGGTGAGCAGCCAGTCAGGCATCGTCGTCTCCCTTCTCCACCAGACAGGGGACGGGAACCCCGGCCGGGAAGATCTCCAGCGGTGTACCCCGCAGCCGGCCGGCGAGCAGCAGCCCCTTCGCCATACGCGGCTCAAGGGCCAGCGGCAGGACGAGGGGCTCGGGGCCGGTGCGCAGTCGCAGCCTGTCGCCCGCCGCCAGGCCGAGAGCGGCTGCCGTGTCCGGATGCATCCACACCTGCGGTTGCGGCCGCACCGGATCGAGCGCCGGCGCGTGGGCGGCGAGCGGTTCGCTGCCGAAGAGCGTCTCGACCACCAGCAGCGGCAGGCTGCCGGACGGCGTGACGGCAGGGAATTCGGCGGCGGCCGCCGGGGCCGGCAGGCCACGGCCGCCGACACGCTTGCCTTCGTCGCCGGCGGCGAGCAGGCTCAGCCCGGCGAAGCGGCTGTCCCGGGCTTCCAGCCGCAGCCGAATCTGGTTCAGGGACAGGGGCTCCTGCTGCAACTGGGTCAGCACCGCCCAGGCGGGACGCGGAGCGTCTCCCGGTGTGTCCGGGCGGAAGTCGCGGGGCGGGTGGTTCCCTTCGCCGGTGACAGCGATCGGTTCTCCGGGGGCAAAGACGGAGCCGAAGGGCAACAGGCGCCCCTCGTTGTTCACCAGGGTGCCGGCACTTTCGTACAGGGCCGCCGTCGGCAGGAAGATGTCGGCCTGGCGGGCGGCCTGGTTCGGCAGGTTGTCGAGCACCAGCAGAAACTCCAGCTTGCCCATGGCCCGGGCCATCTGGGCCGGGCCGTCACGCAGCGGATCGGTTTCGAGACAGACCATGGCCCGGATGTCGCCGGCGAGCATGGCGTCGCACAGCCGGTCGGCGTCCGGGCCGTCACCGGCCAGCAGGGCGCCGCCGAAGCTGTTCGGTCCGGCCAGGGTGACGAACAGGCCGGTGTCGTGCCGCTCGGCCACCGCCGCCAGGGAGGCGACACCCTCCTCGCCGAGCAGGTCGGCGCCACCGCACAGGATCGGCCGCCGGGCCTGCCGTAGGGCGGCCGCCAGGCCGAAGCGGTCCTGCCGGGGATGTTCCTCGGCCAGATTGCGCAGGACTTCGAGCAGCTCGGTCGGCGCCAGGGGGATGTGCCGGAAAGCGCAGGACAGTTCGACCGGCCGTGGGTCGAGCACCTGGACGACGGCTCCCCTGCTCACCGCCTGTCGCAGGGCCAGGGCCAGCACTGGCGCCTCGTTGAGCGGGTCGCTGCCGGCCAGCACGATCAGGTCGCCGCGGCCGATCTCCTCCAGGCTTCGGGTCCGTTTGCCGAGACAGGCGGTGAGCCGGCGGGCGGCCCGGTCACGGTGGGGGGCGGCCTCACTGCAGAAGCGGGCCCCGCCCAGCTTCTCGCCCCAGTCCTTCAACCGGGCCAGGGCCTCCAGCGAGGCGCGGGAAGAGCCGAGCAGGGCGATGGACCGGGGACCGTATTTCTCGCTGATGTCCTGCAGCCGCCGGCGGGCCGTGGCCAGCGCCTCGGGCCAGCTGCTTTCGGCTCCCTGCTGCCGGGGCGTGCGGGGTCTTTCCGGATGGTTGACATGGCCGTGGCCGAAACGGCCCCGGTCGCAGATGAAGAAACCGTTGGTCCGGCGGTTGACGCCGGCCCGCACCCGCTGCAGCTCGCGGTAACGGACGCCGGGCACGACGGCGCAGCCCAGGGAGCAGTGGGGGCAGACCGACGGGGCCTCCTGCAGATCCCAGGCCCGGCTGCGGAAGCGGAAGGTCCGGTCGGTGAAGACCCCGGTGGGACAGACGTCGACCAGGTTGCCGGAGAAGGGCGATTCGAGCCGGCCGTCGCGGAAGCGGCCGAAGAAAAGCCGGTTGCGCGAGCCCATCACACCGAAATCGGTGCCGCCACAGTAGTCCTGGTAGGTGCGGACGCAGCGGTAGCACTGGATGCAGCGGTTCATCTCCTGGGCGATGAAGGGGCCGAGGTTCTGGTGGCGCCAGGTGCGTTTTTTTCCACGATAGCGGCGGATGCCATGGCCGCCGGCGATGGTCATGTCCTGGAGCTGACACTCGCCTCCCTCGTCACAGACCGGGCAGTCGTGCGGATGGTTAAGCATCAGCCATTCGATCACCGCGGCGCGCAGTTCCCGGGCGTCCGCGTCGACGGTGGAAACCACCATGCCGTCCTGGGCCGGTATCAGGCAGGCCATCTGGATGCCCTTGACCGGCCCCTGCTCGAACTTCATGGCGCACAGCCGGCAGGCCCCGACCGCCCCCAGCGCCTCGTGGTAGCAGAAGTGCGGGATGACGATACCGAGCCGCTGCGCCGCCTCGAGCACATTGGTCCCCTCGGGGACGGTGACGGTCTGGTTGTCGATGGTCAGTGTCGGCATAACGAGAATCGTTTTTTAATCCACCACGAAGAAACTCAAAAGCAATAAGCATCGCGCGGAGACGCAGAGCAGACCGCAAACGAGCAAAAATCAAACTCTGCGCATCTGCGTCTCAAGTGAGCGAGAGCGAACGGGCGCGAGGCTTCGTGATCTTCGTGACTTCGTGGTTGTTTTCATCCCTTTCGAAACGGGCAGCGCCCCTTGCGCACATGCTCTTCCAGTTCATCCTCGAACAGCCGCAGCAGCCCGTCGAGCGGGCCCATGGCGCCTTCGGCGAGGGCGCAGAAGGAGCGGCCGGTGATGTTTTTCCGCTGATGTTTCAGCAGTTCGATCTGCTCTTTGCCGCCCCGGCCGGCCTCGATCTCCTCGAGCAGCCACTGCACATAGGATAGCCCGTCCCGGCAGGGGGTGCACCAGCCGCAGGATTCGCGGGCGAAGAAGCGGATCAGGTTGAGGGTCACCGCCACCATGCAGGTGTCAGCATCGAAGGCGGTGACGCCGGCGGTGCCGAAGCGGCTGCCGACGGCGGCGAGGCTGTCGAAATCCATCGCCACGTCGAGATGTTCGCTGGTCAGGTAGGGGGTCGAGGCGCCGCCCGGCAGGCAGGACTTGAACGGTTTGCCGCCGCGGATGCCGCCACCGACCTCGAAGATCACCTCCCGCAGGGGAATGCCGACCGGCAGCTCGAAGCATTCGGTCCGCTCCAGATGCCCCGACAGGCCGAACAGCTTGGTTCCCGCCCCTTCCGGCGAGCGGGCCAGGCACTTGAACCAGTCGGCACCGCCGGTGACGATGTGCGGGATGTTGGCCAGGGTCTCGACATTGTTGATGGTGGTCGGCCGGCCCCACAGGCCCTTCACCGCCGGAAAGGGCGGTTTGCGCCGCGGGTTGGGCCGCACCCCCTCGATGCCGTTGAGCTGGGCGGTCTCCTCGCCGAGGATGTAGCGTCCGGCGCTGCGGTGGACGTGCACGCGCAGCCCCCAGCCGGAACCGAGGATGTCATCCCCCAGGTAGCCGGCCTCTTCGGCCTCGGCGATCGCCCGTTCCAGGTTGTGTGCCTCCTGCTCGTAGGCGTAGCGGATGAAGATGTAGGCCTCCGTCGCCTGCAGGGCCCAGGCGGAGAGGATCAGTCCCTCGATCAGCTGGTGCGGATCGGCGGCCAGCAACTGGCGGTCCTTGTAGGTGCCCGGCTCCATCTCGTCGCAGTTGCAGACCAGAAATTTCTCCCCCGGTTCGTCGGCGGGAAAGAAGGACCACTTCAACCCGGTGGAGAATCCGGCCCCGCCCCGGCCGCGCAGCCCCGAGCGCTTGACCTGCTCGCGCACGTCCTGCGGCGTCATCCCGCGCAGGGCCGTTTCCAGCCCCCGGTAGCCGCCTGTCTTCCGGAAACCGTCGATGAAGACGGTCTCACCCGGGCGGCGGTTCTTGAAGAGGATTTGCGGGTAGTCGGGCATAAAAACCAGTTCAGTTTGAAATCGACCACGAAGTCACGAAGATCACGAAGCCTCGCGCCCGTTCGCTCTCGCTCACTTGAGACGCAGATGCGCAGAGTTTGATTTTTGCTCGTTTGTGGTCTGCTCTGCGTCTCCGCGCGATGCTTATT
>CAYTVY010000086.1:0-11464 GCA_964441925.1 uncultured Geothermobacter sp. | reverse complement strand
CGCTCGAGTACCGTGCCGGCCAGCCGCTCGATGACCGCCCCGGCCACCTTTTCGACGATCGCCTCGAGCTGCTCTTCACTCAGGGCCGCCACCTGGCGTTCGACACTGTCGGGTGCCGCCGCGGCGGGGGCCACCGCCTCTTCTCCGGCCGTCACGATGTCGGCCTCGTCATCCCCGTCCATGCTCGCCAGGTCGATGGGGACCGGCCCCTCTCCGGCCGCCGGCGTCTCCTCCCAGGCGAAGGCATCATCGGAGGCGACCGCCGCGGACTCCGCCACTTCCTGTTCAGGCACCGCGACCTCTTCTTCGCCGAACACAGGTCCGGGCTCGACGACCGACTCTTCCGCGGCGGGCTCGGACTCCGGACCGGCAACCGCCTCTTCCAGACTGCTTTCGGCCAGCAGATCTTCCTCGTCGATGACGTCCACATCGTCGAGATCGAAAATCTCCTCTTCCGTTTCCTCCCAGATCGCCTCCTCGTCCAGCCCCAGGTCCGACTCGGCGATGGCGGGCGCCTCCGCCCCGGCCGGCCCTTCCGGTTCCGGAGTGGGAATCGCCTCCCCGGCCGGCATCTCCGGCGCGAAGGCGAAGGGATCCTCCTCCAGCGTTTCCGCCTCTGCCGGAGCCGCCTCTACCGGGGCTGTCGGCGCGGGCTCGGCAGCCGCAACGACTTCCGGCTCGGGCTGCGGCTCGGCCAGCAGGTCATCCTCGTCGAAACTGATCGCGCCCCAGATGTCGTCGTCCGCCGCCGCAGAGACCTCGACCGCTTCTTCGGTCGGTGCCTCCTGCTCCTCGGCCGGCTGGTCGGCGACCGATTCGGCAAAGGGCTCCTCGAGATCGAAATCGTCTTCGACGATCTCCAGGTCGTCCTCGTCGACCCAGATATCCTCTTCGCCGAGTGCCAGGATTTCCTCCTCATCGGTCGCAGACTCCGTTGGCGTCTCCGCCGCCGTTTCCACCTGCGGTTCGGCGGCCGCCGGCACTGCGTCCGCGGTCACCGCCCGTTCGAGCAGCCCGGCCACCTTGTCGATCAGCGCCTGTGACTCGAAGGGCTTGGCAATCCAGTCGTCGGCACCGGCCTGCCGGGCCTTGTCCTCGTCGAACGGCTCGAAGGTGCCGGTCAGCAGCAGCACGGGAACCGTTCTCAATCCGGGATCCTCCTTGACGGCGCGGCAAAGCTCGTAACCGTTCTTGCCGGGCATGTAGACATCGGCCAGGATGATATCGGGACGACGGGCCCGGGCGCTGTCCAGCGCGGCATCGCCATTGTCAACGATTTCAAGTTCGAAGTCCTCGTTGGCAAAGGTAATGCCGATGACCTTCTGAATGGTGATGCTGTCATCGGCCAGAAGCAGCCTTTTGCTCATGGAAAGCCTCCTTGTCGTGTTCAAACGGACGATGCCGCCAATCAGCCCAGAGTCGCCAGCAAACGTTCGATATCGACCAGCGGAACCCGCCCTTCCTGACAGCGAATCCAGGCCGCCTGCCAGATGGGCGGTATTTCCCGGGCCTCGATTTCCTCCCACATCTCGCCGCCGACCGTCGTCAACACCCGGTCGACCGGAAAAGCGACCAGTCCGTATGCGGTGTGACCGAGCAGCAGGTAGGGTGCCGTCAATGCCCCACCGGCCTGAAAAACGGCGGCCAGACAAACCGGAACGGGTTTTCCCCGGTACAGAACGACGCCTGCAAACCCCGGCGACAGCTGCGGCAGAACGAAAATCTCCGCCCGTTCGACAACCGCCTCGACCTGATCGGCAGCTAAGGCAAGCAGTTCATCACCGACCCCCACCAGAATGAATCTCGAGGCAACGTTCACGGCGTTCACTGCTCCGCCAGCCGGATACCGTCACAGCAGAGCAGAACCTGTCCCTGATACACGGCAAGCCGTCGGTAGTCCTGGTCAGGGTTGCGCAGCAGGGCCGGCACCTCGTGCAGTATAAAACTTTCGGCGGGAAAAACGCCAACAATATCGTCAACCAGCAGCCCCCAGGGCCGGTCGGGGTCATGGAAGATGAGAACGTGTCGTACCGACCGGGCGACCACCGGCACCCCGAACCGGACCGCCAGGTCGTGAACCGGCACCTCGCTTTCCCGCAACCGGACCGCTCCGCCGCCCGGCAGCCATGCCAGCTCGCCGGCGGCACACACCTCCTGCAGCTGGTCGATGTCGAAGAGCAGCCGCAGAGGGCCCAGCCCGGCAACCAGTTTCAACCTGTCGGCATCGATCATGACATCCCGGAGAAAAGCATCAGCCGTCGGACGGACTCAAAGCTCATCAAAACTAGCGCACCGCCTGCGGGCTGTCAAGTTGACGACCGGAGAAATAGCCGCATTTATGGGTACTTATCCAACCATATCACCTACACCGCCCCGAAACCATGACGTCAGTCCAGGGCATGCACCACCCGGCATGAACATCATCATCCCAGCCACTACACGACCTTCCACGGCTCGGGAAAAAAGAGCCGGCGATAGAGGTTGAGAGCAAAACGGTCGGTCATGCCGGCGATGAAATCGGCAATCCGCGTTTCCGGTGACGCCGCCCGGTCCCAGCCGGCACCGAACTCGTCCAGGGCGCCGGGCCTTTCGAGAAAGAAATGAAACAATTCCTCGAGGATCCGCGCCGCCTTGACGAATTCGCGATCGACGCCTGGGGCACGATAGACATGCTCCCCGAGCCAGTCGCGCAATGCCAGGACCGCCTCGGCCCGCTCCGGCGACAGATGGATATGACCGTCACCGATGCGCCTGGTGGTGGCGATGATATCCTCGACCAGCACGCCGATGCGCCGGCCGTGCCGGTCGCCGAGGGCCTGCAGCAGCGGCCGCGGCACCGCTGCGGCGTCGATCAGCCCGCCCCGGATGGCATCGTCGAGATCGTGATTGACATAGGCGATGATGTCGGCGAGCCGGACGATCTCGCCCTCCCGGGTCGCGGGGCGGCGCGCCGGGTCCGGCTCGCAGAGCGGCCCATCCCCCTTGGAATGGGCGGCGATACCGTTGCGCACCTCCCAGGTCAGATTCAGGCCGTCCCCCTCCTTCTCCAGCCGGTCGACGACCCGCAGGCTCTGGTCGACATGCCGGAATCCACCCGGCACCAGCCGGTCGAGCACCCGCTCTCCAGCGTGCCCGAAAGGCGTATGGCCCAGGTCATGGCCGAGAGCAATCGCCTCGGTCAGGTCCTCATTCAGTTCGAGAGCCCGGGCAATGGTACGGGCGATCTGGGAAACTTCGAGCGTATGGGTGAGGCGTGTACGATAATGGTCCCCTTCCGGAGAAAGAAAGACCTGTGTCTTGTATTTGAGTCGACGAAATGACTTGCTGTGCAGAATACGGTCACGATCGACCTGGTAACAGGTTCTTACCGGACAGGGTTCCTCATCGACGGCCCGCCCCCTCGTTTCACGACTCAGCGATGCCAGATCCGAAAGATTCTTTCGTTCTCTTTTTTCGATCGTTTCCCTGACAGACATTGTCGAACAGGCGTGAAAAAAAATTGGTTCAGCTTCTTGTCAAAAGTTCCTTTCAATATTATCTTTGGATTCTGCAAGGTCAAAGGAAAAGTTGCAGACGGGCTGTCAAGCAGCCATTTTTTCATTTCAGCCTGAATCCGGCGACACCGTGACAGAAGTTCGTCGGAAACGAAAATCAAAAAGGAGAAAAACACGATGTCCGAATTGCTGCAAATGGCCAAGGACCTGGTTGAAGCCCAGGCGACTTCCCGATCCATGTCAACCGAGGAAATGGTCAGTTCCCTGTCCGAGATGTACAAAGCGCTGCAGAAACTGTCCCAGGGGGAAGAAGCCGGTGAACAGCAGGAAGAAACACCGGTCGTCAGCCGCAAGAAGGCTTTCGGGCGCGACAAGGTCTACTGCATGATCTGTGGCGAGGGCATGAAGACCCTGGCCCGACACCTGCGCACCAAGCACGGGATGACTCCCGCCGACTACCGGCGCAAGTTCGACATTCCCCGTTCGCAACCCCTGGCATCCAGGACCTATTCCGAAACCCGCCGCCAGATGGCCATCGACGCCGGCCTGGCCGACAACCTGGCCAAGGCCCGTGCCACGAAACAGAAGGGGGCCGGCCGCAAGAAAGCGACAAAGAAGTGATCCGCCGGGATCTTTCCCGTCTTCCACGAAAAAAAGCGCCCTTTGCGGGGCGCTTTTTTTCGTCCGCTTCTCCTGATACGACTCAGCGAACCTGAAAAGCGATCTCCTTGAGCAGATTGCCTTCGGCATCGAGAATGGAGATCGTCCACGCACCGCTCCATTCGGGCAGAATCCGCTTCGACGACCAGGTCCGCCAGTTGCTGGAGCGGACCGGCAGCTCGACCCGGGCCATCTCCCGCCCCTCCCAGGACCAGACGTGCACCACCCGGGTCTCCGAGTCGGCCCCGACCAGCCGGGTGAAACAGTAGAGGCGGCCGATATCGGCAGGTACCTCGGTCATGACATCGACCGGCTGCCGCTGTTCGACCTTTCTCGCCAGGGCGCTTTCGGCGACCTCAATGGCCCAGCCCAAGGAAGGAACCAGCAGCATTCCCGCCAGCAGCGCAACAACGATTCGTTTCATCCTTTTCTCCTTTTCAGACTTCAACTCAGGGCACCCGCCTCCCGGCAACCGGCGGCCGGACCTCCCGGCCTCCCCAAGGGTCAGACCGGAGAAGTGGCGTGCCACCGCCCCTCCAGGGACCTGCAGAGACGGCAGCGCCATGTACCACTGCCTTGCCATTTCCAACGAGTATTCTAGCCAACAGCGTGCTTTTTTTCACCCCGCCGGCAGGAATTTCTTGCCAATGGCGACGCTTTTCACTTAAATTCGCACCATGTCGGCAAAGAAGGCTCCAATGAAAAAAATCCTCGTCTGTCTGCGCCAGGACGACCTTCTGACCACGCTGGAACTCATTCTTCGACACTGGGGGTACCGGGTGATCGCCACCCACCGCCCCGAAGACCTGCCCCAGTATTTCACCAGCAGCAACCCGGACTTTCTGCTGGTCGAATCCCAACTGGCCGCTCGCCCCCCGGTCAGAAGATATCTTGACGCCGGCGATCAGCAAAAGTGTCCCGTGGTCCTGATCGGTGCCGACGACGATCCGTCCGCCCCCTCCATCCCCCGGCTCGACGTTCCGGTCGACATCTTCAAGCTTTTCTGCATCGTCCAGCAGCATCTCGAACCACTGCCCCGCAACAACTTCCGCATCGCCGTTCGTGTTCCGGGGATGGTGATGCGGGCCGAAACGACCTCCCTGGTCGAGATTCTGAGCATCAGCGTCCGCGGCATCTTCATCAAGACCTCCCTGGCCGTCTCCCGCGGGGAGGTCTTCCGCCTGGTTCTGCCCCTGCTCGGCATGAAGCGGGAACTGGAATTGACAGCCCGGGTGATCTACATCATCGAACCCGGCCCCGAAAACCGCTACCAGCAGGGTGTCGGCCTCGAATTCTGCGATCTCGACGCCGAAGCCACAGCAAAGCTCGAGGCCTTTCTCGAACGGCAGCTGCTCGACGAGCTGGAAAGGAAGCACGGCCAGATCGAAATCGACCTGACCAGCATCCAGCAACGCACCTGACAGAACGGCCGGTCCGTTCCGGCCGGCCGGATCTCAGTCCACGAACACCCGTCCCAGAAAGCTCTCGCCGCGGGGCGCTTCAATCCCCAGAGCCTCGGCGACCGTGGCACCGACATCGGCGAAACTGGCACGCAGTCCCAGGTCGACGCCCCCCCGCAGCCCGGCATGCCAGCAAAGCACAGGAACATACTCCCGGCTGTGGTCGGTACCGGGGGTGGTCGGATCGCAGCCGTGGTCGGCGGTGATGAGCAGCAGATCGTCCTCTTCCAGGACAGCGAACAGTTCGCTCAGCCAGCAGTCGAAAGCCTCCAGCCCGGCGGCAAACCCCGCGGCGTCGAGCCGGTGCCCCCAGAGCATGTCGAAATCGACCAGGTTGGCGAAGATCAGCCCGCTGCCCTGACGGGCGAGTGCCGCCAGGATCTGCGCCATTCCTTCCGCATTGGAAGCCGTCGGCCGCTGCTCGGTCAGGCCGCGGCCGGCGTAGAGATCGCCGATCTTGCCGATGCCGCAAACGGCAATCCCCCTTTCGGCCAGCCGGTCGAGAACGGTCGTCCCCACCGGGGCGAGGGAGAAATCGTGCCGACGCGCCGTTCGCCGGAAGCCGGCTTCGGGATCGCCGACGAAGGGCCGGGCGATGACCCGGCCGACCCGCCAGGGATCGAGAATCCGCCGGGCCGTCCGGCACAGCTCGTAGAGCCGTTCGACCGGGATCACCTCCTCGTGGGCGGCAATCTGGAAAACCGAGTCGACGCTGGTATAGACAATGGGACGGCCGGTGCGCAGATGTTCCGCCCCGAGCCGGTCGATGATCTCGGTGCCACTGGCCGCGATATTGCCAAGCACCTTCAGGCCGGTCTGTGCTTCGAATGCCTCGATGATCGCCGGTGGGAATCCGTCGGGGAAGGTCGGCAGGGGCCGGTCGAGCACCACTCCCATCAGTTCCCAGTGACCGGCGGTCGAATCCTTGCCCGCCGCCCGTTCCGCCATTCTGCCGGCGGCCCCGGGGGCAGACGTCTGTTGCGTTGCCCCGGGAAAATCGATCACCCGGCCCAAACCGAGCCGGCAGAGGTGGGGAAGTTCCAGGCCACCGACGGCCTCGGCCACATGACACAGGGTGTTGGCACCGGCATCACCATAGGCCGCGGCGTCAGGCAGCGCACCGATACCGACCCCGTCGAGGACGATAAGCACCACACGACGAAAGACCTTCATACGCCCCCGGTCTCCTCCCGCCACTGTTCGATGATGGCACAGGCGCTGGAGGTGCCGATCCGGGTGGCGCCGGCAGCAACCATGGCCCGCATGTCGGTCAGGGTACGGATCCCTCCCGCCGCCTTGACCCCGATCCGGCCGGCGGCGCATGCGGCCAGCAGCCGGACGTGCTCGACACATGCCCCCGCCTCGGCGAAACCGGTGGAGGTCTTGACGTAGGCGGCGCCGGCACGCAGCGCCATGGAAACCAGTGCCTCCATCTGGCTCGGGGAGAGCCGGCAGCACTCGAAAATCACCTTCACCGCGACATCCGGCACCGCCCGGACGACGGCGGCGATCTCCTCCTCCACCCGTGCCCGGTCGCCGGCGGCCATCCATCCCTGCTGGATGACCATGTCGAGCTCGGTCGCCCCTTCGCCAACGGCCTGTCGCGCCTCGAAGATCTTGACCTGGGGAGAACTGTAGCCGAGGGGAAAGCCGACGACGGTACCGACCGCCACCGGTGAACCATGGAGCAGCCGGGCGGCGAGCGGCACCATGACCGGCGGCACACAGACCGAAGCGAAACCGTACTCGACCGCTTCCTCGCACAGCCGCCGGATATCGTCCCTGGTGGCCGTCGGCTTCAGCAGGGTATGGTCGATGAGACGGGCGGGATTCCGCAACGACAGCACGCTCTCTGGCTCAGGTCCGGTATTCGGCGTTGATGCGGATGTAGTCATGGGTCAGATCGGAGGTATAGTAGCTGAAGACACCGTCGCCGAGTCCGAGATCGACGGTGACGACGAAGCTGTCCCGCCGCAGCACGGCGGTCCCCCGCTCTTCGCTGTCGCCACCAGCCGCAAGACCGTTGCGGCACACTTCGACGTCATCGAACAGAATCCGCACCCGGCCGGGGTCGAGGGTCGCCCCGGAATAGCCGGCGGCGGCGATGATGCGACCCCAGTTGGCGTCCTCGCCGAAGAAGGCGGTCTTCACCAGGCTGGAGGTGGCGATGCTGCGCGCCGCCAGCCGCGCCTCGGCCTCGCTGACGGCACCGGTGACTCGGACCTCGACCAGCTTGGTGGCGCCCTCGCCGTCGCGCACGATCATTTTCGCCAGCTCGAGCAGCACGTCCTCAAGCAACGCGGCGAAACGCTCCGCCTCCCGGCTGCCGGCGGTGATCACCTCTCCCGCGCTGCAGCCGTTGGCCAGCAGCAGCACCATGTCGTTGGTCGAGGTGTCGCCATCGACGGTGATGGCGTTGAAGGACCGGTCGACGGCCGGCTGCAGCACCGCCTTCAGCAAAGCCGGCTCAACGGCGGCGTCGGTCAGTACGAAGGCCAGCATGGTCGCCATGTCGGGGTGAATCATGCCCGCCCCCTTGGCAAGGCCGAGAATGCCGTAGCCGGCGCCGGCGCGGGCTGCGGTCTTGGCGAAGGAATCGGTGGTCATGATCGCTTCGGCCACCCCCGGCCAGCCGTCAGGTTCGAGCCGCCCGGTCAGGCGCGCCACCCCCTCCTCGAGCCCGTCCATCGGCATCGGCTGGCCGATGACCCCGGTCGAGGAGACGGCCACCAGTTCCCGGTCGATGCCAAGGGCGGTCGCGGCAAGATCGCCCATCCGCACGGCATCCCGCATCCCCTGCTCGCCGGTGCAGGCGTTGGCGTTGCCGCTGTTGACGACAATCGCCTGACAGCGTCCCTGCGCCAGCCGCCCGGAGGTCAGCACCACCGGCGCCGCGACCACCCGGTTGCGGGTGAAGACACCGGCGGCGACGGCCGGCGTGTCGGAAACGATCAGGCCGAGGTCGGCCCTCCCCGAAGCCTTGATGCCCGCGGCCCCCGAAGCAAAACGGTATCCGCGGACAGGACATGTGCCAACGGCGTTCATCGCGACTCACTCCCGTTGCCAGCTAGGCGCCGCAACACTTCTTGTATTTCTTGCCGCTGCCACAGGGGCAGGGATCGTTGCGGCCGATCTTTTCCGGATTGACCTTGGGGGTCCGGGCCGCCGGAGCCGCTCCCCCGGTGCGGCCGATGGCCAGGCGCTGCCTGCGCTCCTCCTGCTCGAGCCGCTCGACCTCCTCTTCGCGGACCAGCTGCACCCGGAAGAGCATCTGCACCACTTCCTGGCGAATCCGGCCCATCATCTCCATGAACAGCTGGTAGGCCTCGCGCTTGTATTCCTCTTTCGGATTCTTCTGGCCGTAGCCGCGCAGGCCGATCCCCTCCTTGAGGTAGTCGATCGACAGCAGGTGATCCTTCCACTTGGCGTCGATGGCCTGCAACAGCAGCACCTTCATCAGATGCTCGAACACCTCCGGCGTCATCTCTTCGCAGCGCTGGTCGAGCCGGGTCTTCGCCTGGGTGATCAGCATCTCCTCCAGCTCATGCTGGGTCAGGTCCGGGGTCGGCTCCGGCAGCTCGGGGCGGAAGAAGAACTGGTTGAAGCAGTCCTCCAGCAGACTCGACCAGTTCCACTCTTCCGGCACCGCTTTCTCCGGGCAGAAGGTGGCCACCATGTCACCGACGATCTCCTCGATGATACCGTCGATGGTCTCGCGGATGTTCTCGCCCGCCAGCACCTCCCGTCGCTGCTGGTAGATGACCTCGCGCTGGCGGTTCATGACGTCGTCGTATTCGATCAGATGCTTGCGGATCTCGAAGTTGTGCGCCTCGACCTTCTTCTGGGCGTTCTCGATGGCACGGGAGATCATCGGATGCTCGATCGGCTCGCCTTCCGGAATCTTCAGCTTGTCCATCACGAAGGCCACCCGCTGCGAGCCGAAGATGCGCAGCAGATCGTCCTCGAGCGACAGGTAGAAGCGGCTCTCGCCCGGGTCGCCCTGGCGGCCGGAACGGCCGCGCAACTGGTTGTCGATCCGCCGCGACTCATGGCGCTCGGTTCCCAGGATGTAGAGGCCGCCGGCGGCCAGCACCTCGTCCTTCTCCCGGGCGCAGATCGGCCGGAAATGCTCCAGCGCCTCGGCGTAGGCGGACTCGAAATCCTCCTCGCCCTGGACCTGCTGCCGAGCCAGCATCTCCGGATTGCCGCCCAGCACGATATCGGTGCCACGACCGGCCATGTTGGTGGCGATGGTGACCGCCCCCTTGCGCCCTGCCTGGGCGACGATGAAGGCCTCCTTCTCGTGGTGTTTGGCGTTGAGTACGTTGTGCGGCACGCCGCGCTTCTTCAGCATTTCGGAGAGCCGCTCCGAATTCTCGATCGAGATGGTGCCGACCAGCACCGGCTGTCCCTTGTCGTGCCGCTGGACGATGTCCTCGATGACGGCGGCGAACTTTTCTTTTTCGGTCTTGTAGATGACGTCCGGCTGGTCGATGCGGATCATCGGCCGGTTGGTCGGGACGACCACCACGTCGAGCTTGTAGATCTCGTTGAACTCCGCCGCCTCGGTGTCGGCGGTACCGGTCATCCCCGCCAGCTTCTCGTACATGCGGAAGTAGTTCTGGAAGGTGATGGTCGCCAGGGTCTGGTTCTCGCTCTCGATCTTGACCCCTTCCTTGGCCTCGATCGCCTGGTGCAGCCCGTCACTCCAGCGCCGTCCCGGCATCAGCCGGCCGGTGAACTCGTCGACGATCTGCACTTCGCCGTCCTTGACCACGTAGTCGACATCCCGCTTGAACAGGGTGTGCGCCTTGAGGGCCTGGTTGACATGGTGCAGCAGTTCGATGTTGCTCGGATCGTAGAGGTTCTGCACGCCGAGCATCTTCTCCACCTTGGCCACCCCTTCCTCGGTGAGGGTCGCCGTCTTGGCCTTTTCGTCGATGGTGTAGTCGCCGGTGTACTCCTTGCGCGCCTGGCCGATCTTGCCGTCACGATGCTCGATCACCTCACCCTGCTTCAACCGCGGGATGATGCGGTTGACCATGTAATAGAGTTCGCTGGAGGTCTCCGACGGACCGGAGATGATCAGCGGCGTGCGCGCCTCGTCGATGAGAATCGAGTCGACCTCGTCGACAATGGCATAATGGTGCTCGCGCTGCACGTAGTCCTCGAGCGCGAATTTCATGTTGTCGCGCAGATAGTCGAAACCGAATTCGTTGTTGGTGCCGTAGGTGATGTCACAGCCATAGGCCTGCTGCCGCTCCTTCTCGGTCAGGCCGTGCACGATACAGCCGACACTCAGCCCGAGGAAACGGTGGACCTGACCCATCCACTCAGCATCGCGGCGGGCGAGATAGTCGTTGACCGTCACCACATGCACGCCACGACCGGCCAGAGCGTTCAGGTAGCTGGGCAGGGTGGCGACCAGGGTCTTGCCCTCGCCGGTTTTCATCTCGGCGATCTTGCCCTGGTGCAGCACCATGCCGCCGATCAGCTGGACATCGAAATGACGCATGCCGAGAACCCGCACCGCCGCCTCGCGCACGGTGGCGAAGGCCTCGGGCAGCAAATCGTCGAGCGACTCGCCGTTGGCGAAACGCTGGCGAAACTCGTCGGTCCTGCCACGCAGCTGCTCGTCGCTGAGCTGCTGCATCTGCGGCTCGAGGGCATTGATTCGCTCGACCAGCGGCTGCAGCCGCTTCAGTTCGCGGTCATTCTTGCTGCCAACTATTTTCTTGATCAGACTGGTGATCATTCGTTCTCTCCTGGCGTGAGTCTGCCCAGCCCGGCGGGCTAAAAGCGGTGAATTCTACCACAGGGGGCCGCGACCGACAAGAAGACCGCCCCCCC